>JBEKGC010000185.1:0-14292 GCA_050013055.1 Streptosporangiaceae bacterium | reverse complement strand
GCCAAGGCGGCCAGGTGTGCGTCTGGCACGAGGTTTGCCGCCGGATGCCGATCGGAGAAAATTTCTCCGAGGATCTGCTGGTGCCGCGGTCCCGGCACCGGGATCCAGACGGCTGGCCGGGTCAGCCAGTCCTCAACGCGCTGCCAGGCATCCGCGGACGTAGCCGGGGGTGAGTAAATCCGCGGGTTGGTCACGAGTCGGAGGTAGGCCAGCAAGGAGGGCCAAGGCAGCCCGACAGACCGAGAGGCCCCGGCCGTGCTCTCGTCGAGCCAGTCGCGGGCCGCATCGTGGTGCTCGGAACCCTGGTCCGTGGCGTAGACGAGGATGTTCGCATCCACCAGGTACATCAGCGGTAATCCTCGCCCTCAGCAATCGCGAGTACCTCGCCGATGTTGTCGGTGCTGCCAGCCAGGCGTCGGCCCAGCGCCAGCGGCTTGGTCCTGCTGATCTCGCGTGGAACCTCGGCGCTATTTTCCAGTTGGTTCAGACCTGCGCGTACGGCCTCGTTGAGGGCTTGCTTGAAGCTCTCCCCGTGCCGGCTCCGGCGTTGATCAAGCCGGATCGCAAGATCATCGTCAAGCGTCACCGTAGTCCTCATGACATCAAAGCATAACATCGGTGATGCTCTGATGCGTCGCCATGGTGGTCTCGAGCCGGCCTGCCAGACAGCGTGCGCTCCCGGGCAGGCCAGTGATCTCGAGCCAGCGCCAGGCCCGTCGTGAATGAGTTACCTGGTGACCTGGTCCGCGCGGTGCGGCAGCTTCCAGCCCGGGCGGACGAAGTGGCAGGTGTAACCGTTGGGGTAGTGCTCCAGGTAGTCCTGGTGCTCCGGCTCGGCCTCCCAGAACGGCCCGGCCGCCGTGACCTCGGTGACGACCTTGCCCGGCCAGAGCCCGGAGGCGTCGACGTCGGCGATCGTGTCCTCGGCGACCTGCTTCTGGGCCTCGCTGGTGTAGAAGATGGCCGACCGGTAGCTGGTGCCCCTGTCGTTACCTTGCCGGTTCTTCGTGCTCGGGTCGTGGATCTGGAAGAAGAACTCGAGCAGCTCACGGTAGGAGATCCGCTTCGGGTCGAAGATGATCTCCAGGGCCTCGGCGTGCGTGCCGTGCCGCCGGTAGGTCGCGTTGGGCACGTCCCCGCCGGTGTAGCCGACGCGGGTGGCCAGCACGCCGGGGAGCTTGCGGACCAGGTCCTGCACGCCCCAGAAGCAGCCGCCGGCCAAAATGGCCTTCTCCGTATCGTTGGTCATGATGCACTCCTGGTGTCGTCGGTCTCGAACAGCTTGCGGTAGTCGCCGTAACCCTCGCGCTCCAGGTCATCGAGGCCGATAAAGCGCAGGGCGGCAGAGTTGATGCAGTAGCGCAGGCCCCCCGCCTCGGGCGGACCGTCGGGGAACACGTGACCGAGATGGCTGTCCCCGTGCGCCGAACGGACCTCGGTCCGGACCATGAACAGGCCGCGGTCCCGCTTTTCCACGATGTTGCCCGGCTCGACCGGAACGGTGAAGCTCGGCCAGCCGGAGCGGCTGTCGTACTTGTGGACCGAGGCGAACAGCGGCTCTCCGGAAACGACATCGACGTAGAGACCGGGTTCCTTGTTATCCCAGAACTCGTTCCTGAACGCAGGCTCGGTGCCGTTCTTCTGGGTGATCTGGTACTGCTCCCGGTTCAGCCGGGCGATGGCCTCGGGGTCCTTGCGGTAGTTGTCCGACACGTCAGCTCCTTCACCGGCGCCCGCCCGCTGGTTGCGGGTGCGGGGCACCACGTATGAAACCCCGCGCCGGGCTCCGCTATTTCACCCCGGCCGCCCTGGCCGGATGACCAGACCGCAGGTACTCTAATTGAGATATATCTCTTCACGGCCCGCGACTGGCCGGCGACTGGCCGGCGAAAGGAGCCGGACAGATGTCCCGTCGCCAATCGCAGCCTTGTTACCCGGAGCCGGAGCCCGGCCAGCCCGAGGGCTGCTTCCCGGACAACGCCCGCACGCCGTCTATCTTCCAGTGCTGGCTGGCGGGCGGATCGGACCGGCTCAGCTCCCCGGCCGCGCCCAAGCACCCGTCCCGCCCGGCTCCGGCCCGGCGCCGGTCCAGGCCAGGCCGCTGAACCCGGCGCTGACGTCCCGGCGCGTTAGTTAACGCAGCCGAAACAGCGGTTGCCATATGGTGCAGTTATGCGGTTGACCGAACGTGAGCAGGAACGCCTGCTCATCACGCTGGCTGCGGACGTGGCCGAGCGCCGCCGGGGCCGGGGCCTGAAGCTGAACTATCCCGAGGCGGTCGCGATCGCGACGGACGGCCGGTGGCGGAGCTGATGTCGGCCGGCCGGGAGCGGCTGCGCCGCGACGACGTCCTGCCCGGCGTCCCGGAGATGCTGGATTCGGTCCAGGTCGAGGCGACGTTCCCGGACGGCACGAAGCTGGTCACCCTGCACGGTCCTATCCGCTGAAGGGGGCGCAGTGATTCCCGGCGAGATCCTCACCCCGGACGGCACCATCGAGCTCGGCCCGGGCCGGGCCCGCGTCGCCCTGATCGTGGAGAACGCCGGGGACCGGCCGATCCAGGTCGGCTCGCACTATCACTTCGCCGCCGCGAACCCGGCGCTTGCGTTCGACCGGGCCGCGGCGCACGGCTACCGGCTGGACATCCCGGCCGGGACCTCGGTGCGGTTCGAACCTGGCGTGTCGATGGCGGTGTCACTGGTGGCGCTGGCCGGGGCCCGGGTTGTCCCCGGCCTGCGGGCCGAGTGGGTTGACGGGTCCGGACCGCTGGCCCCGCTGGACCGCCCGGCCGCGCGCGATGACTGAGGTCTCCCGGGCCAGGTACGCGGCCCTGTACGGTCCGACCGCCGGCGACCGGGTGCGGCTGGCCGACACGGATCTGCTGATCGAGGTGACGGAGGACCGGTGCGGCGGGCCGGGGCCGCTGGCCGGGGACGAGGCGATCTTCGGCGGCGGCAAGGTGATCCGCGAGTCGATGGGGCAGGCCGTCGCCACCCGCGCGCAGGGCACCCCCGACCTGGTGATCACCGGGGCGGTGGTGCTTGATCACTGGGGCGTGATCAAGGCCGACATCGGCGTGCGCGACGGCCGGATCGTGGCGCTGGGCAAGGCCGGCAATCCCGACATCATGGACGGGGTCACGCCGGAGCTCGTCATCGGCCCGTCGACCGAGGTGATCGCGGGCCACGGCCTGATCCTGACCGCGGGCGGCGTCGATGCTCACGTGCACCTGATCGCGCCGCAGCAGATCCCGGTCGCGCTCGCGGCCGGGATGACCACGCTCATCGGCGGCGGCACCGGGCCGGCCGAGGGGACCAAGGCCACCACGATCACGCCCGGAGCGTTCTGGCTGGAAATGATGCTGGCCGCCACCACGCAGTGGCCGGTCAACGTGGTGCTGCTCGGCAAGGGGAACACGGTCAGCGCCGAAGGCCTGTGGGAGCAGCTGCGGGCCGGGGCGGCCGGCTTCAAGCTGCACGAGGACTGGGGCTCGACCCCGGCCGCCATCGACGCCTGCCTCACCGTGGCCCAGGCGGCGGGCGTCCAGGTGGCGATCCACACCGACACCCTGAACGAGGCCGGCTACCTGGAGTCGACGCTGGCGGCCATCGGCGGCCGGCCGATCCACACGTACCACACAGAAGGCGCGGGCGGCGGCCACGCCCCGGACATCATCAAGGTGGCCGGCCAGCCAAACGTACTGCCCTCTTCGACCAACCCGACCCGCCCCTACACCCGCAACACCCTCGACGAGCACCTCGACATGCTGATGGTCTGCCATCACCTGAACGCCTCGATCCCGGAGGACCTGGCCTTCGCCTCCTCGCGGATCCGGCCCTCGACCATGGCGGCCGAGGACGTCCTGCACGATATGGGCGCGATCTCGATGATCGGCTCCGACTCCCAGGCCATGGGCCGGATCGGCGAGACGATCATCAGGACCTGGCAGACCGCGCACGTGATGAAGCAGCGCCGCGGCCCGCTGCCCGGCGACGGGGCCGCCGACAACCTGCGCGCCCGCCGCTATGTGGCCAAGTACACGATCGGCCCGGCGGTGACGCACGGGCTCGACGGCGAGATCGGCTCGGTGGAACCGGGCAAGCTAGCCGACCTGGTGTTGTGGGAGCCGGCCTTTTTCGGCGTCCGGCCGCACCTGGTGCTCAAGGCCGGCGTGATCGCCTGGGCCACCATGGGCGACGCCAACGCCTCCATCCCGACTCCGCAGCCGCAGCTGACACGGCCGATGTTCGGCGCGTTCGGCGCGATGCCCGCTCGTCTCGGCCTGCACTTCGTCTCGCCGACCGCGCTGGAGGCCGGTCTGGGCGAGCGCTGGGAAAGCGAGCGCCCGCTGGTGCCGACCCTGGACGTTACCCGCCTGTCCAAGGCTGACCTGCCCGAGAACGACGCGCTGCCGGACATCGAGGTGGACAGCGAGACGTTCGCGGTCCGCGTCGACGGCGAGCTCATCGAACCGCAGCCCGCCAGCGAGCTGCCGATGGCCCAGCGCTACTTCCTGTTCTGACGCAAATGAACGCGCTGCTGCTGCTCCTCCTCGACTCGCGGGCCCCGGCCGGCGCGCACCATCATTCGGGCGGGATGGAGGCCGCGGTCGGCACCGGCCAGGTCACCGGGCTGGCCAGCCTGGAGGACTTCTGCCGGGTCAGGCTCCTGACGTCGGCCCGGGTCACGGCCGCGTTCGCCGCATCCGCCTGCCTGCTACACGCCGATTTTTCCGAACGGGCCTCGGCTCTCGCCCCCGCCAGCCGTGACGCCCTCCGTTGGGCCGAGCTTGATGCCGAGCTCGACGCCCGCACTCCGTCCGAGGCGATGCGCGCCGCGTCGCGTCAGCTCGGCGGCGGCCTGCTGCGTCTGCTGCGCTCGCTGCGGCCCGGCGCCAGCCTGATGACCCCCTGGCCGCGAGCTGGCCAGGCCGCGCCGCATCATCCGCTCGTACTCGGCGCCGGGGTCAGCCTGGCCGGGGGAACACCGGAGCTGGCCGCGCGGGCCGCTGCCCTGGCCACGTGTTCCAGCCCGGCCAGCGCGGCGGTCCGGCTGCTCGGCCTGGACCCGTTCGCCGTCCAGGCCATGCTGGCCCGGCTGGCACCCGGCATCGATGACTGCGCCGCCCGGGCCGCGACGACCGCCGCCGATCCGCCGTCCGCGCTGCCGTGCGACAGCGCCCCGGCCCTGGACCTGCTCGCCGACTTCCATCTCACCGCGGAGGTGCGTCTGTTTGCTTCCTGACCTGCATGACCACGGCCATGACCACTATCGTGACGACCACCGGGATGCGGCCGGGCCGGCCGGGGCCCGGGTACCCAGGATCGGCATCGGCGGCCCGGTCGGCAGCGGCAAGACGGCACTGGTCGCGGCGCTGTGCCGGGCGTTGTCGGACGAGCTGATGATCGCCGTCGTCACCAACGACATCTACACCACCGAGGACGCTGATTTCCTGCGGCGGGCGGGCGTGCTGCCGGACGCCCGCATCCGTGCCGTGCAGACCGGGGCCTGCCCGCACACCGCCATCCGCGATGACATCAGCGCCAACCTGGACGCCGTCGAGCAGCTCGAGGCCGACCATCCCGGCCTGGAGCTGATCCTGGTCGAGAGCGGCGGTGACAACCTGACCGCCACGTTCTCCTACGGGCTGGTGCACCGCCAGATCTTCGTGATCGACGTGGCGGGCGGGGACAAGGTGCCGCGTAAGGGCGGTCCTGGCATTACCCGGTCCGACCTGCTGGTTATCAACAAGACCGACCTCGCCCCGCTGGTCGGGGCGGACCTGGCGGTGATGGCTCGCGACGCCGCGGCCGTCCGCGGCGAGCGGCCCACGCTGTTCACCTCACTGGTCGCCGACCCGCCTGCCGTCGAGGTCGCCGCCTGGATGCGGGCGGCCCGTTCCGCTGTCATGCCGCGGTGACCGCGGGGAACGACACCGCCACGGCGGCCGGCCGCGTGACCGCGTGATCGCCCGGACGACCGCGGTCATCGAGCCGGGCGGCGTGCTCGGCGAGCTGGCCTGCGCGCCGCCGCTGACGTTGCGGCAGGTGCACAGCGACGTCCGCGATCGCTGCGAGCTCCGTCTGGTCGGGACCGCGGCCGGCCCGCTGGCCGGGGACGACCTGTCGGTCCGGCTGCAACTGCGGCCAGGCGCCCGGGCCACCCTCCGCGCGACCGGGGCCAGCGTGGCCCAGGGCCGGGCCCAGCCAGACCAGCACGGCCAGGACCAGCACGGCCGGGACCAGCACGGGCAGGACCAGCACGGCCGGGACCAGCACGGGCGAGACCAGCACGGGCGGGGGGACGGGGCGGTGCTGCCGGTCCCCGCGACGCTGGCCATCCGGGCGGAGCTGGACGCCGGCGCCGATCTGGTCGCCGATCCCGGGGCGCTGATCGTCTGCCGGGGCAGCCGGATCGACGTCCGGGTCGAGCTGGCGCTAGCCGACGGCGCCGCGGTCGAGTGGCGGGAGCTGATCGTGCTCGGCCGCACCGGGGAACCGCCCGGCGCGGTCACCCTGCGCTGGGACGTGACCCGGCTCGGCCGTCCGGTGCTGCGCCAGTGCGTTGACCTGGCCGGTCCGGCGCTGATCCGGCGGGCCGGGCTGACCGCCCGCCGCCGCGTGCTCGCGTGTGCCCTGATCGCCGACCCGATGAGCAGACCGCTGACCGCGGTCGCCTCCGCTACCGCCGCCGCTCAGCGAATCGACGATCACACCCTGCTGGTCACGGTGCTTGACGACGACGCGGCGAGCGCGGCGGGACAGCTTGACGAGCTCTGTACCAGGGCCCGCGGCTGACCGGGTCATCCCAGCGTGATGCGCACCGACCGGTTCAGCGTGGCCGGTCCGGCGAGCAGGGTACCCGCGGCATTGCGGTCGGGTGTGAACTGCGGGAAGTCGCTGCCGACGCCCTTGACGGTGATCTGCGTGCCTGCGGCTCCGAGCGAGACCAGGACGTCCCGCGCGTGCTCTGCGCGCAGCACGGACAGGGAGCGCTGACCGGATAGCGGACCGACGTCGGCGGTGGTCCCCTCCAGCCAGGCGTGTCGCGACCGATCGGCGGCGAGCCAGCTGGCGATGGGCGCGAGCGCCCGGCTGGCGCCGGCCGGATCGACGAAGGCGGTGGTGTTCGGCTGGAACCTGACCGGCGAAGCGCCGGTGAAGACGATGGTGGTGCGGGTTCCTGGCTTGACCTGCTGGATGGCCGGGACCGGGATCAGCCGCACGGGCTCGTCCGTGCTGACCGATGGACCCTGGCCCGGTTGCGGGATGACCTCGACCTTGGCCCCGGCGGCCTGCAAGACCGAGACCCAGATGGACGTGACGTTGGCCCGCCATTTGTCCGATAGGGGCGGCTGCGGCGCGGCCGTGTAGCCGAGGCCGACGAGGACGACGGTAAAGCCGTTGAGGTTGGGCAGGTTGCCGGTGGCCTTGAGCTGAGCGGCAACCTCGGCGGGGGCGGCCGCCATCAGGCCAGGAACGGTGAAGTTGAGTGCACCGCGGTCGTCCAGGCCCGAGTCGATGAGGACTAGGTCGGCCTGGGCCGCGCCCGCGCTGCGGGCCTCGTCGGCGGCGACCGCCAGCGCGGCCAGATCATCGACGCCGGGAGTATCGGGCCGGCTCGCGGCCACAGCCGCCGCGACACGTTGCACGTCCTGCTGGACACGAGGCGAGTCCTGCTGCGCCAATGTCCCCCCGGTCACGTTCGCGAGATGCGGATCGATCAGCTGTGGCTGACCTGAGGCGATCACGATCTGGACCGGTTTCCCGGCCCGGACGGCCGCGGTGAGCTGGCACATGACGGCCGGGCCAAGCGCAGGTTTCGGAGCGTCCAGGTGGGCGCCCACGACGAGCATCAGGGCTTGCGGGTTCTCGCAGCGCAGCGCCGTCGTGGTGGCCGTGCCGGACAGACCGGACAGCGATGAGCAGCTCGTCAGCAGGAGCAGGCCGGCGGCAGCAGCGAGCGGGAGTACCCGGGGACGGCGGTTCATGCCAGGCCCTCACCGCTGATCAGCGCGGCTTTGAGCGCGGCCGCCCGGCCCTGTGCCTCCTCCAGCGGCAGACCTTCGGTCCGCAGCAGGTAGTCAAGGTAGTGCCGCCGCAGTTTGTCCGCTGCGGCCTGCGCCGCCGCTTCGGTGGCAGCCAGGCCGGCGGCGTCGCTCGTCCACCGCCAACTCGCCCAGGACGCCCGCACCAGGCTGATGAAAATCGAGAAGGTGTGCGTCTCCACGATGACCTCTTCGATCCCGACCAGGGCCAGGGCGCTGATCAGGGCGGCCAGGGCGGCCGCTCCGATGGCCGTTGGGTAGCCGGCCCCCTGGACACTCAGGCTTTCGTACCTGAGGACGGTCAGCACGGCCACGAACAGTCCCTCGAGTATCCGCACCGTGACCGGAACGCCGAGCCCGTTCAGGCGCCGGTTAGCCAGGGCGCACGCCATCCCGGTGCCCACCAGCGCGGTCAGCACCGACAGGCCTGCGGCGAGCGAGGCGCTGGCGACCAGGACTTCCATTCCCACGTAGGCAGTGACGGCCTCGGCCGCCAGGCCGAGCGGGATGACCAGGCGCAGCAGCCAGCTGCGGTTGCCGCCTTGGTGGCCGTGCTTGCGCTGGTCAGCGGCACGGCGAGCCCTGCCTGCGGTTTCCCCGGATTTCCTTTCCCTGGCCAGGGCGGCTCTCCGGCGGCTGAGCAGTTCGGTGACCCGGCGCCACAGGGACTTGCCTGGACCTGACAGGAAACCTGCCTCGGTATTGCCGCGGCTCGGCGGGAACCCGACGGGCGGCCCTCCCGGCCCCTCCGATGCCATCACGCCGGGCAGCGCCCGCACCGTGCTCGCTGGTTCTTCCGATTCCCTGGGGTAAAACGTGGCCATGTCGCTTTCTCCTTCTAGCCGCTGCGCAGGAGCGTGGGTTGGTGCCCTGCGGATGGAAGCGGGCCGGTCCGGCCAGCTCACTGAGGACCGCGGTCGACCCGGACTTGGTGAAGGCCAGGACGGTGAACACGGTCGACCTGACGTCACCGCACATACCTTGGGCGGCGAAACGCATGATTGTCTCCGCATCTGTAGGGTGGTGGCTCGACGCTGAGCCGAAGGCGAATTGCCTGTGGTGAAGAACTCAAGCCGGGAGATCGCGACCGCGGCTCTTGTCTCGCCCGTCGTTCGCGGCGTGATCTGCCACCGCATCCGAGCGAGGCCACTTGCCATGACCACCGGCCCTTCTGACACTGCTATACCCGTCAATTGACAACCTTGAACCAACTGTTAGTCAATTGACGCAGTCAGCTGCCTGTAACTGACAAGCAGACGCAACACGGATTGTCATTTTGTCCAGAACGGGCGCCGGCAGATGATCATGAGCTAGGCTGATCGTGCGGTAAGCCCAGGAAAGCGCCCTCAACCAGCGAAGAAGCGCCCATGTCAGAGCCTCTGGATCCGGTCACGGCGGGTCTGGCCTCCGTGCTCAAGAGCCTCAGGACGCGAGCCGGGCTGACCGAGGAACGCCTAGCCGGGACCGAGATCGCGCTTGACACCTTGACCGGGCTCGGCCGGGTCGGGGAATTTATGGTCCCCGGGGGCACCTCCGCGCAGGCCATCATCGAGGCCGTGAAGGCGGCGGCCGGGTCGCTGGAACCCACCTACAGCATCGTCGCGGACGTCAGCCTCGGCCTGAGGCTCGACCGCGACCCGCCGGATGCCGACCTGTACGCGACGGATCTTGGTCACCGCCGCGCCGCCCTGGTGAAGAGCTGGGATCGCATGCACGAGCTGAGGTCGGCCGTGCCCACCGTGGCCGCGCCGACCCTGCGCACGCTCCGGCTGGAGATAGAAACCGCGGCCTTTAACGCGCTGGCTTCGGCTCTGACGGACGCCGACAGCCTGCGGTCGTCCCCGGCACCGCCGGACCTGGCCACGGCGCCGGGCGCCGGCGTCCATGACCATGCCGAGCCCGGCGGAGCGGGTGAGGGCGATCCTGACCGGGCTGGCGGCAGCACCGCGCCGCCGCCGCTGGTGCGCAGCCAGGCCCCGCTGCTGCTTGACGAGTTCGACCGCATCGCGGCCGCGCTCCGGGAGTCTCTCGTGCGGGACACCGGTCATAGCGGATGGCCACACGATCTCAGAAAGGGCTCAAAGCCCGTCACCGCCCTGTCGACTTCCTATGGCATTAAATCCATGCTGCTGCTGGAAGGTTCCCTGGCGCCCGATTTGATACCAGTAGCCGAATACCTGAGGCAGGCAGGTGAGGACGGAGAGTATATGGCGTGGGCCCAAGTAGAGCCGCGCCCGGAAGTGACGGCGGCCGTTCTCGAAACGTTGCATCGTATTAACGGGACCGCAAAATTTGACGGCCAAATTACCAAGCTGAAGACGAAGCTAGGCGGGTTCGAGAAAACTCGGCCGTTCATTCTCACCTGCCTTCTCGAGGCCAGCGTGCAGCTCGGTGACGACGGGCTGACACGCTCCCTCGTCAAGGACCTTCTCGCCGCGCGGCGGCCGTATGGTCCGCTCCTGCTCTGGCCGGAGAAGGTCGAGGAAGATCTGGTGGATCCCGTCGCCTCCGTCGCCCACACCGCGCGGGCTGTCTGCGCTTTGGCCCAGGCCACGCGACCCGCAGCCCGGTCGATCGAGTCATCGGAGGGTTCGGGGGGTTCGGGGGTTGAGGTCGCCGATGCCATCGACCAGGCCGCCGTGTGGCTAGCCGGGCAACAGGACCTGACCAATGTCAGCGAGATCATCGACCGTCAGCTGACCGATCCAGGTCGTGTTGAGCAGGTTTACGTGCGGCATTTCACGGCGGCCTGGGTGGTTAAGGCCCTTGTGTCGGCCGGATTGCCCGCCAGCCACCCCTCGGTAAGTGCCGCCGTTACCCGGGTCTGGAACGACTACAGCAGCGACGCTGCGTTGTGGAGCTGGCGCAACGGCGACCTACCTGTGTGGATGACCTTTGACGCCATCGATGCCTTGCGGCTGGCGTCATTGGCCGCTACGATCCGATCCGGAGGATCCGGTACTTCGTGATCCCCTGGAATCGGACATATACGGGTGGTCAGCCCCTGGAAAGAGGGGAGCTGGCCACTGTTTTTGGTGTGGACGCTTTTAAGCGCCCGTGCACTTAGAGCGCCTGAGCAGATTTAAGGTCCGGCCGAGTCCCCCGCAGGACGAGGCCTGAGAGGACGCTGTCGTGGACCTGGGCACCCTCGCGGCTTCAGCATGGTTGCCGCGACCGCCAGCGGTAACGACCGAAATCCCGTCGGTCGACTGGTGGATCACCAGCCGCTGCAACCTCGCCTGCGACTTCTGTTACGGGCCCGAGCGGACCGGGGATCCAGCCGGCCTCCGCGAGGGGATCCTGGCGGCAATCGCGAGTTGCTCGGCGGCGGCGGTTACCTTCTGCGGCGGAGAGCCCCTGCTTGTCCGTCACATCGACAGGTACGCGAGAACCCTCGCCGACCTGGGCAAGCGCACGATTCTCAATACCAACGGGTCGCTGCTCCGCCAGCGCCTGGCGCAAGGGCTTGACCTTGCCTTTGCGGCCGTGGGCCTGTCCATCGACGGCTCGACTGAAGCCGTGCACCGGGCGATGCGCGGGGCCAAGGCTGATCTGGGCGAAGTGCTGCAGGCGGCCCGGCTGGTCATGGCCACCCCGGGCGTCAGCCTGAAGCTCGCCACCGTCATCAGCCGGGTGAACCGCGAAGACATCCCGTCCCTGGCCGCGCTCATCGGCGACCTGAAGCCGGACATCTGGCGGTTGTACCAGTACAGCGCCCGCGGCCCTGTCAACGTGGGCCAGCCACGGCACATGCTGTCAGAAGATGACTTCCGCACCCTGGCCGGGGAAGCGGCCCGGCTGGCTTCCCCCGTTCCGACGGCACCATCGCCCGAGAGCCTGACCGCGGGCTGCCTGATCATTGACCCGGCCGGTAACGTCCTTCAGCCCGTCGGCACCGGTTACCTTTCCCACGGCAACTGCCTGACCGAGCCGATTGACCAGATCTGGGCGAAAATTCCATCACCTGCCGCAATTATCGAGAACAAGCGCTGGCTCTCTGTCCTGGCGGAATAGTCGGCTTCGGACGGCAGTAAGTGCTGGTCAGCGGGCAGATGGGCTACTACAGTAAAAAATACCGGCACGGCCGAGGACGGATGCCCGGGGCCGGCCAGCCTCAATCTGAGTTTTTCTGCGGCTAGCAGATTATGGCGCAGGGCCGTCGGCTGCCTGGCTGAGGAGAGCGCGAAATGCGCGGTGCGGAAGTTCATGGCGGAGCTAGTGCTCTATCAACCAGCGTTCGCGCGGTACCAAGCACGGCGAAGCCTGGTGCCCGGCGACGGCTGCCCGCCCGCGCCCCCCGCCGTCCCGCGAACCCCGCCCGCGCCCCCGCCGTCCCGCGGACCCCGCCCGCGCCCCCCGCCGTCCCGCGAACCCCGCCCGCGCCCCCCGCCGTCCCGCGAACCCCGCCCGCGCCCCCGCCGTCCCACCCGCCCCGTCCTGCACACCCATACTGCCCTGCTCCCGCTCGCGAACGACAACAACGGCCCATCGTTGTCGTCCCAGCGACAACAACGGCCCATCGTTGTCGCCAGGTTCGGGCCTGTAAGGGTGACTGGAAGCGGGGCGAACGTGTCCTGCGGTGGCACTAGTGAGCGCGTCGCACGGCCCAGCTCCGTCGATATGGTCGTCATCGGGCATGTCGGCCACTCGGTTGTCCGTACCCTGGCTGGCTCTCAGCGATCTTCAGGCGGCTCAGGCTATGCGGTAGCCGCCAGCGCGGCGGCCCTCATCGGCGCCCGGGTCGGGCTGGTCGCCCAAGTGGGAGCCGGCTTCGACCTCGGTCCCCTCAGGCGCCTTCGGGTCGACCTGGCTGGCGTCGCGGAACTGCCAGGCCCGGCCGCGGAACTCATTATCCGTGAGCGCGCTGACGGCACCCGGTCCTTCCGCGCCGACTTGGGCGTCGCCGCCACAGTCCGGCTGGAGACCTTCCCCTCCGGCTATCTGGACGCGAGCTATATTCACCTCGGCACCGCACCACCCGATCAGCAGCTCATGTGGCTGGAGTACCTGCGTCAGCGCCACTGCGGTGCGCAGATCTCGGCCGACATGTTCGAGTACTACGTGGCAACCCAGCTCGCCACCTCACGTGAGGTATGCGACAACGTGGACCTGATCTTCATGAACCAGGCGGAGTACGACGGTCTTTACGGAGACGCCCGGCTTCCCGTCCCGAAGGCTCCGCTGATCGTCAAACGCGGAGCAGCCGGGGCTCGCCTCCTCGTCGACGGTCATCCGCAGGAGGTAGCGGCCGCCGCGAAAACGAACGTGGTGGACCCGACGGGCGGCGGCGAGATCCTGGCGGGGGTCTTCCTCGCCCTGCGCGCCCACGGCCAGCCAGCGGGCGAGGCACTGAAATACGCGGTGCGCGCCGCGACCAGTTGCGTGGCGGACTACGGTGTCACCGGCCCGCACCTGGCCGCGGAACTTGCGGCCATCCGCCGCGAGCTGACGGGCGTGCCCGCGGCATGACCTGCCCGCCGGCGAGGTCCGGGCGAAATTGGCTGGCCGGCGGGTCTGCGCCTCGCTTACGGTGTGCCCATGCTAGATGAGGGGCAGCGGGCGGAGTTCGGGGAGCGGGGCTTCCTGCTGCTACCGCGGGTGGTCACGGCTGGGGTGGTGGCCGCCGCGTCCGGTGTGATCGACGGGCTGATCGAACGCGACCCGCCGGCCCCGCAGGCGCAGGGGCCGTACAACTACTTCCTGGCGGCCACGCGGGTTCCGGCGCTGGCCGCGCTGCTGACCGGGAGCCCGGCGTTCGGGCTGGCCGAGTCGCTGACCGGAGCGAGGACGCTCGAGGTGCCCGGCCAGGTTCAGGTGGCGCTGAACATCCCGCCGTTCCGCCACCGGCCAGGCATGCACCACCTTGACGGCGTGCCGCCCGGACCGGACGGGCGGCCGGGCACGTTCACCATGCTGGCCGGGGTGCTGATGTCCGATCAGCGCGCGCGCGACGCGGGCAACCTGTGGGTGTGGCCGGGAACGCACCTGACCCATGCCGCGTACTTCCGTGCCCACGGGCCGGACGCCCTGGTCTCGGCGGGCGGCTACCCGCCTATCTCGCTGCCCGAGCCGGAGCAGGTCACGGGCGGCCCCGGGGATTTGCTGCTGGCGCACTACCTGCTCGGCCACAACATCGGCGGCAACACCTCGGCCGCGGTCCGGCGCGCGGTCTACTTCCGGGTCAAGCGGGCCGGTCACGACGCCCGGTGGCGTGAGTTCCTCTGCGACCCCTGGCTGGACTATGA
>JBEKGC010000184.1:0-12047 GCA_050013055.1 Streptosporangiaceae bacterium | reverse complement strand
ACCAGCGCTTGACCGTCTGCACCAGCGGCGTGACGTCACCTTGCTCGCGGGCCTGCTCGAACGCCGCATCCAGCTCCTCGTCGTACCGCCGAAGGACGTCGCCATCGGCGTTGGCGGCCAGCACGGCCCGGATCGCCGTCGGCGTGCAGGCCGGGCGAGGCAGAACCTGAGGTCGCCTGGCATGCGGCGCAGTCATCAGCAGCTCTCCTGTAGGTCGCCCTTCGCTCAGCATAAACGCGTCCGCCGACAAGCAGCGGCCACATCACACTCCCGGCGCGCGAGTCTGCTGGCGGCCACCACGACCTGCCCGCTGGCTGGCAGGAGAAGGCAATCTCGTGGGGCGGGTGGGGCTCGAACCCACGACCGGCGGATTATGAGAAGCCTGGCCCGGTGCTCCGAGCGCTCTGCCTGCACAGACACCACCCAGCCTTGCCGCCCATAGCTCAGATTGCACCGCTTGCACGAGTTACTCGGTCCACGAGCCGGTCCACGCCTGACCATGGCGACCGGTCGATATTAGCTACAGAGCGTTACCTCCGACAGACCCCGCTTCGAGGCCTGGCACGGTTTATTCTGTTGCTTGACGTGAGAGGAGACTGACTGGGATGACTGCTGAGTACCCGCAGGGTGACGAGCCGTTGATTCCCATGCCCGCCCTGTCGCTCCCCGCTTTGCGCCAGGCGGTCGCCACGGTCGCGCCGTCCCGCCTGCCGGAGTTCTTCCAGGAAATTCAAGACGCCTTCACCCAGGCTGGCGATGAGGACAGTGTGTTCCCCATCCGTCACTTCTACCAGCGCTGGGGGGCCGCCATCGCCATCGAGCGGCGGCCCTCGGTCGCCGCCCGGCTCCACGCCGCTGAACGAGCCCTTGCCGACCCCGATCCCGTTGTCCGGGACCAGGCAGTTCGGGAAGCCGCCGAGATCGTCCAGGCGGCCTACCGCGAGGTCACGGGTGCCTGACTGGCACTGGGAACCCGTCACCGATGACCTGCTCGACGGGCTGTCGCCTGCCGCCCTGGCCGCGGTCCGCCAAGTAGCCGAGGAACTGGCCGTCCGTGAATCGATGATCTTCCTCGACGGGCGGGAGTTCACAGGCGAGCCGCCAGGGCTGCGCACCGTCCAGAGAGGCCCGTTGATGCTCGTCTACCTGACCGACGTGCGCGGCGAACGCGTGGTCATCATCCAGGTGAACTGGATTGGTTAACCCAAGTAGCCACAGAAGCTCCTCGTCAGCGCCCCTCGCCTCCGCGCGGTTGCATGGCACGGACTGAGCACCTTCTCTGGCGTGGTCGGCATCGTTTATCGGCGGAACCCTTTCTCAGGATCCCTCGGTGCCGGAGTCCGGAAGTCCTCGAACCATTCCTCAAGATCGCCAGGCTTCGCGCGATATCGGGGCGCTTCTTCGTAGGTGACCGAATCGAGCATGCCGATCTCGTAGCCCGCCACGGCCAGGCGGAACGCCAGGTCGGCGTCCTCGGCTACGTTGTACGGGTCCCAGGGCCCGCGTATGGTAATCGGGTTGCCGTCGCCGTGCTCGAAAGTGCGATATGCCGTTGGCCGAGCAGGCGGCCTCGAGCGCGTTGCGGCTGAAGTGGTTGCTGGCGCCGCCGAGCGGCGGGATGAGCCCCAACCGTGACATGTCGGCGAGCACCGCCGGAAGTGGGCCACGTACTCGGCCCAGTAGAAAGAGCTGATCCAGCTTCCGCCCGGGTTCCAGAACACGAGCCTGGCCTGGAGGCAGCCGACCCGCGGGCCGCCCGCCGCGCAGCACGGAAACCGGCGACCGCCTTCAGCAGCTGATCGGGCTCGGGCCGGAGTCGCGGTGCGCCTGCCGGTGCGAGCCGGCGACCCGTTCAACGTGTCCGCTCAGCGGCTGCAGATGGCCGCTGTCAGTACGCTTGCCCGCTTGGTCAGATTCCGTGCTCTTGCAGCCATTGCAGGACGGCTTCGGCGACCTCTGTCCAGCCGCTGTCGATAGTCAGGGAGTGGCCGCGGTGCTCGAACTGCTTCAGCTCGGTCACGGCAGTTGAGTGCCGGTATTGCTTCAGGGTGGAGCGGGTGACCACGTCCGGGACAGTATGGTCCGCGGCGCCGGAGATGAGCAGCAGCGGGCCGCGGTCCTGGTTGCCGGTGTCTACTTTCGCCTCCGAGTGGGGGGAGAAGTTGGCCGCCGCTGCCTGGAACAGCGGGCGGGCCGGCGCGGGAATCGCCCACTTGCCGAACAGCTCGCCGGACTCTTGCTCGGACAGCGCGTTGCCGAAGCCGAACTTGAACTCCTTCTCGGTGAGAGATACGGCCTTGTGCAGATTCGCTGGGTTGCGCAAGGCGGGCAAGGCGGCGCGGAGCTGGGCCAGCGGCAGCGGGAGGACGCCCTTGATCTGTGCGGGGTCGATGGCGATGGCGGCGGCGCCGATGCCCTGGCCGAGTAGCTTCTCGGCGATCAGGCCGCCGAAGGAGTGCCCGATGATAACCGGGCTGGCGTCGAGGGAGTCGATGATCTTGGCGTAGTGAGCGGTGGCGTCGTCGATGCTGGTGTCCGCTACTAGCTCTGGCTGCTGTCTGGCCTGCTCGGGCGTGTCGGGCTCGCCGGGCCAGCCGGGGGCGATGGGGTCGTAGCCGGCCTGGGTGAACAGCTCCAGCCACGGGGTCCAGCTGGTGGCGTGCAGCCATAGTCCGTGGATGAAGACGACGGGCGTGCGCGGTGCGGTCACTAGGGCATTTCCTGTCTGTGAGGGCTTAACTGTGACGGCTTAACGGAGGGGCTTGGGTATGTGCGGGATAGGTGGCGGTAGCTGATGCCAGCGGCGGGTGCCGCGGCGCGGCGCGATGGTGAGATCTGGATGTCGCATCTTCGTCTCCCTTTCTGGCCTCACGTCGGCCGCGGCCTGGTGCCGTCGGGCTCCGGTTGGCGTCAGCCGGTGGCCTGAGCGGCCGCGATGATGGTCTCGGTCACGACCTCGGGGTTGGAGATCATCGACAGGTGCGGCGCGTGCACCTCGGTGATGTGTGCCCCTGCCCGCTTGGCCATGAACAGCTGCTCGGCCGGGGGGATGACGTGGTCAGCGGTGCCGACGATGGCCCAGGACGGGATGGTCGTCCAGGCCGGGACGCCAGACTTATCAGTCAGCACGCTGGTCGCGAGCGGCCGCTGGGTAGCCGCCAGCACCGCGCCTTCGCTCGCTGGAAGGCCATTGGCGAAGCAGCCGGGGAACACGCTCGGCTTGACATATGCGTCAAAAACGCCGTTGGGGGCGCCGGGGAACGGCGCGAAATTGAATACCGTCGCCGGGTTCGCGACAGCGAGACAGGACCCGGGCCGTGCGCCGCTCAGGCTCCCGGCCGTATCGCCCTGGGCCGGGATGAACGCGTCGTCGTACACGAGAGCCTTGACGTTCTTGTTGCCCGTAGCCGCGTTGGTGATGACCATCCCCCCATAGGAGTGCCCGACCAGGACGATGGGCCCGGGGATGGTGCCGAGGAAGTCCTTCAGGGTCGCAGTGTCGTAGGCCAGGCCCTGCAGCGGGTCGGGTGGGGCGTACACCTGGTACCCGTCCTGCTGCAGGCGCTGGACCACGCCGTTCCAGCTGCCGGAATCGGCCCACGCGCCATGCTCCAGCACGATCGTGGGCTTGGGCCCGGCGGCGGCCCGGCTGGGGGTGGCGGAGGCAATCTGGGCGGTGGCAGCCAACAGGCCAGCGACCGCCAGGGCGGCGGCCAGTAGGACGAAGCGCAGCCTGGTTAGCCGCGCAGCATGGGGAAATTTCATTGAATCGCTCCTTTCGGGGCCGGAATGGGCCCAGGTGTGGGTGGGCTGACGACGTGCAGCGTTCCTAGCGGGTGACCCAGCGGCTCGCCGGCCTGGGTAGCTGACTGCCATATTCCGCTCGCAGGTGCCGTCCCCGAGTCCCGCAAAGCGCGTAGTCCGCGAACCGCGCGGCTCGTAGTCGCCAACGCGCAGCGGCTTCGTGGTTCCTTGACGCGAACGCCGCCGCCGCCCCGGTGCCGTGGCGGTGACCGAGGATCAGCAGACCTGAGGGATGAGGAGTACCGGCGCGGATCCGTCGCGGCACACAGAACGCTCAGGCCGACCGGTTAGCGGGACGTCAGGCCGCTTTCACACACCTTCGAGTTGCATCCGGCGCAACTGCCGCCGTGACGCGATACCGAACTTCCGGAACACCTTGCGCAGGTGGTAATCGACGGTGCTCGGGCTGATGAACAGCTCCGCGGCGATCTCCGTATTCGTGGCGCCCGTGGCCGCCAGGCGCGCGACGGTCTCCTCCTGCGGGGTGAGCTGCGACGGCCGTTCAGCTGCCGATCTGCTGGCAGATGCGCCGGTGGCAGCCAGTTCCCGGCGAGCCCGCTCAGCGAATGCTCTTGCGCCGATTTCAGTGAACAGCTCCCAGGCGATCTGCAGCTGCCGCCGGGCGTCGCTGCCGCGATTTTCCCGCCGCAGCCACTCTCCGTAGAGCAGGCAGGCCCGGGCACGGTGGGCCGGTCCGCGGCAGCCACTGAGCTGATCGATGGCCTGGAGATAGAGGCGCTCGGCGTCGTGGCCGTCAGCGAGCAGCGCCTGCGACCGGGCGAGCAAGCCGACCGCCGGACCAGCGGTGCTGCCTCCGGAACGCTGCGCGAGCCGGGCAAGTATCTCGCTGGCGAGCTGTGTCTTGCCGCAGCGCACAGCGGCCTCAATCTGGTCTGACCAGGCCAGCGCGGCCAGCACAGGGTTTTCCTCGTAGTCATGGGTCACGCTGGCCAACGCGTCGCGGTAGTGGCCGAGGGCCAGCTCCAGCACGCTGAGCGCGTATTCGGCCCAGACGACCCTCCAGCCGTGCTGCCGCCGCGTCGCATCCTCAGTGATGACCGCGGCCAGAGACCGGGCGGCGCGTTCCTCGCCTCGCCAGGCCAGCACGACGACCTCGCCGGTCCTGCAGAAGTCGACGGCAGCTGACTTGATCTCGCGGCGCTCCGCGAAGGCGTCCCGCGCGGCGCCGATCTCCCCCGCGAACAGGCAGGACTCGCCGAGCAGGATGAGCAGCATCGCTAGCGGGGTCATCGCTCCTTCCCGACGGGCCTGCTCCACTCCCTTGCGGGCTATCGCGTGCGCCCGGTTGTCATCCCAGGTAGCACCGGCCATCCAGCAGGCAATGCGGAGATAGCTGAACGGGACAGGCCCGTTGGCTTCGTCCTGGTCGAGGGCAGCCTGGGCCTGCCGGGTCAGTGACGCCGCAGCGGCCGGGCCGTCCAGGAGATACGCGGCGTAGGCGTCGAGGAGCAAATCGCGGGTGGTCGGGGACGCGTCCCGCCCAACCGGGAGGGCACGCACGGCACGGGCGACGGCGCGGGCGTCGGCCCCGGGAGCGGAAAAGCGCCTAGTGATCCCGGCCGCGGTCAGCGCTTCCATGAGAGCGTCGCGCGCCAGGCTGCGATCAACTCCGGCGAGCTCTCCGGCCGCCGCGAGCAATATCGGCACCGTTCCAGTCGGCTGGTCCGCGGCCAGGCAGATGTCTCCCTCGACTCGCTTCGCCAGGCCCCGCTCATAGGGGCCGTCAAGGTCGGCTGCCGCCTCCTCCAGCAGCGCCCGCGCCTTCCCCGGATTTCCTGCGGTGCACTCATCCCGGGCGGCGGCGAGGAGCCGCCGTACCCGCTGCCGGGTGTCGGGGGTCAGCGCCGCCGCGCGGGCGAGGAAAGCAGCCGCAGCGGCGTAGCCCCCGCGGCGTCCCGCCCGGCCAGCGGCGCGCTCAAGCTCGGCGGCGACCACTTCGTCGCGGCCAGCGGCGGCGGCGGCACGGTGCCACGCCCGCCGGTCACCGTCGATAACGGGATCGGTGGCCTCGGCTAGAGCCGCGTGCACCCGCCGCCGGTCATGCAGGGGCACGCCGTGGTAGAGCGCCGAGCGGATCAGCGGATGACGGAACCGCACCGGTGACCTGAAGGTCAGAAGATCCTGCTCTTCGGCAGCAGCCGCCGCACCGGCAGGAATGCCCAGGTGATCCGCAGCTCGCCACAGCAGTTCCGCGTCACCAGTCGCGTCAGCGGCAACACACAGCAGGAGAAGCTGGGTATCGGTCGGAAGACGGCGGACCTGCCCGAGAAACCGGGCTTCTAGCCGCCGCCCGAGCGGAAGCGGATCCGGCAGCGCCACCTGCCCGTCCAGCTCGCCCGAGGACAGCTCACCACCCAGCTCGATAAGACCCAGCGGGTTCCCGGCGGTCTCGGCGATTATCCGGGCGGCAACCATCCCATCGACCCCGCCGCCGGCAGCGGACGAGAGCAGCTCCTGCGCTTCCACCGCGGGCAAGCCCCGCAGTTGCATGTCCGGCAGCCCGTCGAGCCAGACCGGACGCCCGGAAGGCTCCCGCACGGCAAAGATCATCGCGATGCGGTCGGCCAGAAGCCGCCGTGCCACGAACGCCAGAACCGCCGCCGATTCCCGATCCAGCCATTGCGCATCATCTACCACGCACAAGAGCGGGCCATCGGAAGCGGCCGTAGCCAGCAGGCTCAAGGACGCCAGGCCCACCAGCAGCCGGTCAGGCAGGCCGCCATCGCGCAACCCGAACGCCGAGCCCAGGGCAGCGCCCTGCGGCGCCGGTAGCTGGTCGAGACCACCGAGGAACGGCAAGAGAACCTGGTGCAGCGAGGAGAAGCCCAGCTCCATCTCCGACTCGATCCCTGCCAGCCGGACAACCCGCAGGTCCGCGGCAGCCTGTACCGCGTAGTCGAGCAGGGCCGTTTTGCCGATCCCTGGTTCCCCCCGCAGCACCAGCACCCCGCTCAAACCCTCCCGGGCCGCGGCAAGTACGCGGTCAATGTGCCCGCGCTCAACCTGGCGGTCCAGCAGCATAAACGAGCCCTTCCCAGGTCCGCGCATATCTGATCCCCGCTAGCGACGCTAATGCCAGCAGGTCGGGGGATCAACAAGCTCCCAAGCGCCTCTCAGTTCCTTGGCCAGGACCTCGTACTGGAAAACGCCGGAGCATGTACTTCCCCAGGAATTATCAGATAGACTTACTAGTCACTCTATTTGACGCTACGCGCTCAGGCGTAGCTGCGCAAGCCGAGCCGGAGTCCTCCGGGACGCCGACCGCTGCAGGACGGGTGAGGAACACTGGCACGATGGCTGAGGCAGCCTGATGGGCAACATGACGGACGAAGACGCGACCGCGGCCAAGGGCAGGGCACCTGCCGGACGGCCGGCATCGAAGGTCCCGATGCGGGAGCGCATCGTGGAAGCCGCGACCGCGCTGTTCTACGCGCAGGGACTGCGCGCGGTGAGCGCCGAGAAGATCATCGCCCAGGTCGGCATCACCAAGGTCACCTTCTACCGCCACTTCCCGACGAAGGCCGACCTGATCGTTGCCTACCTCGAGCGCCGGGCGAAGTGGGAGCGCGATGCGATCGCCCACGCCCGGCAGGCGGCCGGCGACGTGCCCGATGTATTCCGGATCATTGCCCAGGCAATCGGCGCCGAGAGCTGCAGCCCCGGATTCCGCGGCTGCCCGTTCATCAACGCCGCGGCCGAGTATGCCGACCCGGAGCACCCGGCGCGGCGCGTGGTGGACGCCCACCGCCGCTGGTTCAAGCGGACCATCCAGGATCTCCTCGACGAGATCAGCATCCCGGACTCAGCTCGGGTCGCGGACCAGCTAGTGATGGTGCGCGACGGGGCGATGGTCAGCGGCTACCTTAGCGATCCCGCCACCGTCGCCGATGCCCTGTGCAACGCCGGCCGCGCAGTGATCGCATTCAACTCCGCGTCCTGACCCGCCCAGCATGAGGCCCGAGCCCTAGATCACCTGGTACCCGTAGCTGACGCGACCGCCGAGCCATCGACCCGGTCTGGCCGGGCGAGCATGGACGCACGGGTTGGGAGAATTTGCGCCCTTGGCCTACCGAGGATTCTCCGACGGCCACCCGAGCGCGCAGGCCGTTACCATTGGCTCGCGCCAGCTGCCGACGCCGAGCCGGAAGGCCGCTCACCGCGAGTCTTCTGCTTCTGAGTCAGGCTCGGCAAGGATCCCGGTGACAGATTCGTGGAGTTTCGGTAGGTCGCGCGTCACTGTGTCCAGACGACGTCGAGATCGAAATAGCCGTGGCTTCGTGTCCTCGGCCACTTTACGGAACCCCAGGTCAGACCACCCGCGGCACGTCATGCCAGGCCAGCCAGCTGGCGGCAACACCCTTGTCCAGTCCCGCATACTCTTGGCGAGCCACGCAAGCAGCCAGTCCGGTCCTCCCCGCCGTACGCCCTGGTACGCCAGACCCGCTCGCCAGCTACTCTATGTGACCAGATGCGGCCTGACGGTTCGAACATCGCCCCGCCGGCATCGGTATACAATCCGGTCCACGGCTCGCCGACCACGGGTATTAAAACCGCTGGTGGGGCGGGTGGGGCTCGAACCCACGACCGGCGGATTATGAGAACTACGGCCCGGCGCTCCCGACGCTCTACCAGCACGGATACCACGGAGCCGTGCCACCGATGGCCCTCATTGCACTGTATGCACGGATGGCTCGGTCCACGAACCGGTCCACGACCAGCACAGCGAGCGCCTGACGTCAACTACGGAGCGTCACCACACACCGCGCGAGATCCGCCGATCTGGGTGACGGGCCGGTTGCTGGTCAGGTACCCGGAGCCGCGCGCGAATGAATGATCTGGGCGGGAGCCAGCCGCAGCTGCCTGGGCGGCGGTTCGTGGGGCGTGTTATCGGCCGGTGCCGGATGCATCAGAAGTCGTCGTACTCGTATTCGACGCTCGCCAGCCAGCCGCTGTCGTCTGCTTGCCGGCCATGGCCCGCACCGTGGTTCGTGACGCGGGAAGGCTGGTGCGGCTAGAACTGGGTCAGTTGATGTCGAACTCGTTGCCCTCGGGGTCCTTCAGCGCGACCGCGTAGTGGCCCGCGCCCTCCTCGAGTTCCTCGTTCAGGTCGCTGAGCAGCGTGGCGCCGAGGTCACGTAGCCGCAGGGCCTCGGCGTCCACGCGCTTCTTGCGGGTCTTGACCGGGAGGTCCCGGCCGCCGCTGGCGTGGATGTCGATGTGGAGCCGATTGCTCGTGGTCTTGCGGTCGGGCACGACCTGGATCCAGATGCGGGGTCCGGCGCCATCCGGATCGATGATGCAGTCCGTCCCCCGGCCGAGCCAGGACCCGGGCAGTCCGACGTCGCGCCGCCATTCGTCCCAGGTGGCGAAGCCGGCCGGCGGCGGCTCCAGCACGTAGCCCAGGGCCTCGGCCCAGAAGCGGGCCAGCGGCTCCGGGTGGCCGACGCAATTGATGACGAGCTGGTACCGGACAGCCATGGGTCTCCTCAAGTCAAGCCGCGGCGTCGCCGGACGCCCCGGCAAGCATGCCGGGAGCCTACGACAGTCAGGTGCGTCCAGAGCGGGCCGGTCGTGACCCACCGCCGGGATGGTCCCCCGCTTATCTCGCCCGGCATCCCCGGCACACTATGACCGCAGCCTGGCAGGGGCATCCCCCGCAGCCCGTCAATGGGTTATTTCAGGTGCGCCGCCAGATGCAGTCACGGGACAGTCTGGACATGGATGCGGTAGCTGATCTGGCTGATAGAGCCTGGCAGTACGCGCTGGACGGGATCGTGCTGGCGCCGGCCTCTATGGAGCACCTGCTCCGCGCGGTCTTCGCCGCCCTGCTGGGGAACAAGAACCGCGCCATCGCTGCCGCTGGCCAGAACGCCGGGTGGCTGCCCGGCCAGTGCCAGGCGATGACGAAGCCGCTCCGGGGCATCTCCGAGGACGGCAAGGGCGTTGTCCTCAAAGCCCTGGGCGCTTGCGCACAGACCTGCCAGCGCCGTAACCGCTGGTTCATGACCCCTGGGCCCGGCGTCCTGGCGGACGGGCGGTGACCCAGCGGAGCCAGCGCCAGCAGGCCGGCATGGTCGTGACGGCCAGGACGGTGCCCGAGCTCGAAGCGCTGGCCCACGACCTCGCCTGGCGCGGCGGATAACTTGTCAATCGCCGTGACGGCCGTACCCGGAAACCAGTGCCTGGAACCAGTAGCCCTGTGGGGACCTTGGCATGAGGTGTGATTGTTGCTGGTTGTGCGGTGAATTGGGTTGGCCCCGCCGGGGTCGCCGGCGGGGCCTGGGGTGCGGGGTGCTGGTCAGCGGTGCGGGGGGCGTTGCCCTGCGGTGTGCCGGATGGCTGTGATCACGAGTTGCAGGTTGCGGTCATCGAGGCCGGGGATGGCCTCGCGGAGGGAGACGGGGGTGCCGGCGGCGATGCTGGCGGCGAGCTGGAGGATGCGGCGTTCGCCGCCGCTGGCGGGCAGCTGCCCGGCGTGCAGGGCGCTGATCGCAGCGTCCCAGTCGACCTCGGCCATCGGGGTGATGCCGTCGCTGATGCTGGTTCCGGTGTGGATGAAGCCGGCGAAGTCAGGGCGGTGCAGGAAGTAGCCGTGGCTGATGAGCAGGTCGGTGCCGGCTTCGGCTGGGTAGTATCCGGCCGCGCAGGCGCGCAGCGCGGCGGGCAGGGCGGCCGTCACCGGTCTTTCCCGGGTGCGGGGGTGCCGGCGGCTGCGGGCTCGCTGGCCT
This sequence comes from Streptosporangiaceae bacterium, assembly GCA_050013055.1. GTDB lineage: Bacteria > Actinomycetota > Actinomycetes > Streptosporangiales > Streptosporangiaceae > Palsa-504. Next base: position 1,494 of record JBEKGC010000184.1, on the reverse strand, counting down.
GGTCGCGGGCTGCCAGGATGGCCTGGAGGGCGTTGTGCTTGGCCGGGTCGTAGGCGGTGCCGGTCTGCCAGCAGCGCCAGATGACGTAGATCCAGGCACGGGCCAGGATGCGGACGGCGTGCGGGTGGTCCTTGCCGCGGGCGCGGGCAGCGTCGTAGATGCTCGCGGCCCAGGCGCTGGCGTGCCGGGAGTCGTTCGCGAAGTCGCAGATGGCGTCGCGGAGCTGGCGGCTGACCGCCCACCGGAAGGCGTGCGAGAGGTGGATGCCGGACTGGCGGGTGACCGGGGCGACCCCGGCGAGGGCGGCGAGGGCCTGCGGGCCGGGGAACCGGGACCGGCAGTCCCCGATCTCGGCCAGCAGACGGGCGGCGCGCAGCGTGCCGGCCCGGGGCAAGGACGTGAAGATGTGCGCGTCGGGATGGGCGGCCAGCTGGACGCCGATCCCGGTCTCCAGGATCTTGACCTGGGCGGCGAGCATGGTCACCGTGGCGGTCAGGGCAGCGGTGATGGCTGCCTGGGCGGCCCCGTCCTGCCCGGTCGCGCCGCCGGGCGCGGCCCGCAGCCGCGTGCACAGCACGCTGACCGGGGCCGGGCGGCCCCGCACCGGGATGGTCTTCAGCCAGGCAGCGATGGCCTGCTCATCCAGCGGCGCGGCGGCGTCGTGGCTGCCGAAGCGGGTCAGGAACGCCAGGCTGATCGGGCTGTCCAGGTCGCGGAACAGCCCGACCGCGGCGGGGAACGCCACGGCCAGGTGGGCACGCAGCTGGTTGCAGGCCGCCACCCGGTGCGCGACCAGGTTCTTGCGGGCCCGCACCGCCGCCCGCAGCGTGAGGGTCGCAGGCATATCCGGGATCAGCGGCCGCAGCCGCGCCCGGTCGGTGCGCAGCGTGTCGGCCAGCACGAACGCATCGAACCGGTCGTCCTTGGCGCCGGCCGCCCCGTACCGCGACCGCAGGTTCTTCACCTGCCGGGAGGTGACCACTACTACCGTCAGGCCCGCGGCCAGCAGCGCCTCGACGAGCACGCCGTCGCCCCGCTCGATCGCGACCTCGCTGACCCCGCCCCGGCGCAGCCGCGAGATCAGCGCGTCGATCCCCGCCTTGTCATGAGCGGCACCGAACCGGTCGATGACCCGCCCGGCCATACCGACCACGCACGCCACGTGATCTGCGGTGGCCCAGTCAATGCCGGCGAACACCTGACCGGCCGGAACATCAGGCAAAACCTGGTTTAGGGCATACTTCATCACAGCCTCCTCGCTGCTTACCCAGTGGGGAGGCACCCTTATGGACGGAACCGGGACGCTGTCGTCAGCTCACTGTGCGGCGCTCGAAGCGCAAGGCCCTGTGGACGATCCGCGCGTCCCGGGTAACCACCAGACCCGCAAAACTGGTCCTGGACCTCACTGAAGGGTCTTGCGAATCAGGGCGGTGACTGGTGGCACCTGGGGTGCATCGGTGATCATGCTCACCGACCCGCTAACTCTGGACCCCC
>JBEKGC010000183.1:0-17780 GCA_050013055.1 Streptosporangiaceae bacterium | reverse complement strand
GGCGGCTCGTCGGCCCATTCCGGCGGCGTGATCGTGCCGGCCTGCCAGTCGCTGCGCACGATGGCGTAGCCGACGGCGTCGTAGACCGTCCCGCCGGGGCCGGGCCAGGCCTGGCGGTAATGGGCCTCCTTGACGTATCCGCAGCTGCGGAACGTGCGCCGCATCGCGTGGTGGTCCTGGCGGGTGGTCCCCTCGATGCGGCGGATGCCGGGGAACTCGGTGAACACGTAGCCAGTGAGCCAGCGCAGCGCGCGGGTGCCCAGTCCCGCGCCCCGGTAGGCCGCGCGGATGCGCAGGTCGAACAGGGGGGTATCGTCGCCCAGGTCGAGCAGCCGGATCAAGCCCGCCTCGGTGCCGGTACCCGTGCTGCCGGTACCCGTGCCAGGGCTGGTGACGATCCAGAAGGTGCGGGTCCGGTCGTCGTCATAGCGACCGGCCGCCGCCTGCTCGCGGAGCCGGGCCGCGCTGGGCGCGCCGCCTGCGTGGTAGGGCCAGTCCTCGGCGGTCAGGAACTCCGCGAGCAGGTCCGCCTCGGCTGGGACGAACCGCCGGTAACCGATGTCGTCCATGTGCTCACCTGTGATCGGCGGGGCCGGGTCAGCTGGCCGCGTACTCGGCGGCGGCCAGCATCTGCCGGCCGATCGGCTGCAGGTCGACCTTGGTGCACAACAGCCCGGTCGAGACCCGCTCGACCACGCCCCACTCCCAGATCGCCGTGGCGTCCAGACCGCAGCGGGCGGCCAGCCACCTGGACCGGGCCCGGGGATCGCCGTCCATCAGCTCCACCGGATCCTCGCGCATGATGACCCCCAGGTCGTACTCGGCCTCGGCCAGCAGGCCGTCGGGGTCGACGAGCGTGAACCCGGCGCCCGCCTCCAGCGCGTTCCACTGGTGCACGTCCCCGTGCACAAGCACGGCCCGCTCGTCGTCGTGGGCCTGGATCCGCCGGGCGGCGCAGGCCAGCGCGTCATCGACCGCGCGGGCCGAGCACGGGCGGCCCAGCTCGGTCCAGGTCGCGGTGATGAAATCGATCAGCCCGCGGCCCTTCTCGGCGCCGGTGGGCAGGTCGCAGCCCGCCGCCGGGCGCCAGACCCGGCGGGCCGCGGCGGACAAGATCTCGTGCCGCCGCCCGGCCGGGAGCCCCAGCTGGTCCAGCGAACGGCCGAGCCGCTCGAGCAGCAGCGCGCCGCGAGCTGGGTCCGCCCGCAGCAGCCGCACGCAGCCGTCGCCGTCGACCAGCCGCAGGACGGTGATCTCGCGCGCCGCATCATCGCCGGGCCGCGGGATCATCAGCTTCAGCACCGCCGGCCTGCCGTCCGCCAGGACGGCCCGGGCGACGAAAGCCTCGGTCGCGTCGTCATAGCGGCGGCCCACCGTGATCCGCCAGTCCCGCTCCAGCCCGGCCACCAGCTCAGGCAGGCCGTCGATCCAGTCCGCCGCCCCGGCCGCCAGGGCCTTGTTACGCACGACCTGACCGGGTGTGATCACCGGGTCAGGATAGCCGCCGCCCGGCTCGCTACGCGGTCAGCGGCATGACCAGCACGGGCTTGGTGGTGGGACGGGAGGCGCCGCCCGCGGGCTCGACGGTGATGCCGATCTGGTCGCCGGCCCGGACCCCGGAGGCGAGCAGCTGACTGGCCAGCTTCGGCTGGGCGATCAGCCCGGCCGAGCGGGCGCCCGACGAGCTCATCACCCAGGCCTGGTAGACCCGGCCCGACGGCAGCGACGGCATCCCCGTGGTGGTGATGACGGCGGCATCCCGATCGCCGGAGTAGACCACCGTGACGAGCCCGCCGGTGCTGGTGCGCATGGTTTCCAGCCGGGCATCGGGCGCCTGCACCACCTTGGTGATGGCCGCCGCGCTGGCCTGGGCCGAATCGAGCTGATGCTGGGTCGACACCTGCGTGATGCCCAGGCCGACCGCTACCGCCAGGCTGGCGGCGGCGACGGCGCCGATCAGCCGCGGCGACCGCAGCCGCCGGCGATCCCTGGGGTGATCCCGCGGGTGATCGAGGGGATGAGCCCGCACCCGTCCGGCGGCGCGCTGAAACACGTGAGCGCGGGCCCGCACCGTCTTCTGGCGGGGCAGCACCCGGAACCGTTCGCTCTCAACCGGCGGCAGCTGCCTGGTCCGGTAGGTCGCGGCCAGCACCCGCTGCTCCATCTGGGCCGGCGGCCTGACCGTCTTGGCCACCGCCAGCCGGGCCGCGGTCTCGCGCAAGCCGCGGACCTCCGCCGCGCAGGACGGGCAGCGCTGCAGGTGACGCTCGAAGTCCTCACGTTCGGCGTCGGTCAAGGCGTCAAGGACGTAACTGCCGGTGAGCACGTGCATATCCTCGGGCGACGTTTTCACCACTCCACCCCCATGCAATCACGCATCCTGATCAAACCGTCGCGGATCCGGGTCTTCACGGTGCCGAGGGCGACCTCGAGCAGCTGCGCTACCTCCGGATATGAGTATCCACCGTAATACGCGAGTTTGATCGACTCCCGCTGCAGCTCGGTCAGGCCGTCCATGCAGCGGCGCACCCGCTGGCCCTCCAGCGACGCCTCGACCTCCTCGGCCACATCGGCCACATCGGCCACGATGTCCGGCGCCACCTTCTGCTCCCGGCGCGAGACCGCATTTTCCGAACGGACCCGGTCCACCGCGCGCCGGTGCGCGATGGTCAACGCCCAGGCCGCCCCGCTGCCCCGGGCCGGGTCGAACCTGGACGCGGTGCGCCAGACCTCAAGCAGCACCTCCTGGGCGACTTCCTCGGACTGGGCCGGGTCGCGCAGTACCTGCCGCACCACCCCGTACACCGGCCCGGCCAGCTCGGCGTAGACCAGCTCGAACGCCTGGTGATCACCGCGCGCCACCTGGACAAGCAGCCGGGCCAGATCCCGGCGCTTCCCCTCGGCCGCGCCGGGATCCGGCTGTCTCTCCCGCATCTCAGGCCTGTTCATGTCCTGCATTCGAGGCACCCGGGCCAGTGGATTGCCCCGGAGCAGCACCGATGTGAAAACCCTGGCCACAACACCGATGAGATCCGCACCAATCCGCGGCGCAGGCAGCTGCGAATGGGCCCCGTGATGACAACAACGGGACATGCCGCGGTGCACCGCCTCCTGGCCGGTGCGGTGACCGGTGTGCTGACCGCCGCCGTGGCGCTCGGCGTCGCCGAGCTCGCGGCCGCGATCATCGGCCCGAACAGTGCGCCCGTCATCGCGGTCGGAGACACGGCGATCAACCTGACCCCCATTCCTGTCAAGGAATTCGCGATCGCGCACTTCGGCTCGCACGACAAAGAAGCTCTGCTCAGCGGCATCGTGGTGGTGCTGCTCGCGTTCGCGGTGGGCATCGGCATCGCGGCCGTCCGCCGGATCGGCTACGGGCTGGCCGGCCTGGCCGTCTTCGCCGTCATCGGCGCCGCCGCGGCCATCCACCTGCCCGGCGCCAGCTTTACCGACGTGATCCCCACGCTGGCCGGCGTGATCGTGGCCGCCGGAACCCTGACCGTGCTGGTCCGCGCGGTCTGGGCCGCTGTCCCTGCCGCGGGCCCCGGGGTGACCGCAGGGGCCGGGGCTGGGGGCGGGCCGGATCGCCGTCGCTTCCTGGTGGCGGGGGCGGGAACGGCGGCGGTCGCGTTGGTGGCCGGGGGCGGCGGCGACAAGCTGCTCGGACGGTTCAGCATCGCCTCGTCCCGGGCCCAGGTCCGGCTGCCCGCCCCGGCCGTCCGGGCGGCGGCCGTCCCGGCCGGGACCGAGCTGAACGTCCCCGGGCTGACCCCGTTCTACACCGACAACGCCAGCTTCTACCGGGTCGACACCGACCTGGTGCTGCCGCAGGTAGCACCGTCGAGCTGGACGCTGAAGATCGACGGGATGGTCGAGCACCAGCTCGAGTTCAGCTACGCCGAGCTGCTGAAGATGCCGATGACCCAGACCGACATCACCCTGGTGTGCGTCTCCAACCAGGTCGGCGGCAGCTACAACGGCAACGCCAGGTGGCTGGGCGTGCCGGTGGCCGATCTGCTGCGCCGGGCCGGGGTGCGGGCGGGCGCGGATCAGGTGCTGTCCACCGCCACCGACGGGATGACCATCTCCACCCCGCTGGCCGCCCTGACCGACGGCCGCCCCGCGCTGATCGCGGTGGGCATGAACGGGCAGCCGCTGCCGATCGCGCACGGCTTCCCGGCCCGGATGATCGTGCCCGGCCTGTACGGCTACGTGTCCGCGACCAAGTGGCTGACCACGCTGACCGTGACCACGTTCGCAGCGCAGAAGGCGTACTGGACCCAGCGCGGCTACTCGGCGCAGGCGCCGATCAAGACCGAGTCGCGTATCGACGTGCCCCGGCCGCTCTCGAGCCTGCCGGCCGGCCGGATCGCGGTGGCGGGGGTGGCCTGGGCTCCGGCCAAGGGCATCGCCAAGGTCGAGGTCAACGTGGACAACGGCCCGTGGCAGCGCGCCACGCTGGCCGCCGCCGACGGCATCCACACCTGGCGGCAGTGGATGTGGGCCTGGGACGCCAAGCCCGGGCTGCACACCCTCGCCGTCCGCGCCACCGATAACTCAGGCGCGACGCAGACGTCGCAGCGCGCCTACCCCGTGCCCAACGGCGCCAGCGGTTGGGACTCAGTCGTGGTGACCGTCACCTGACGGTGCCATAAACACACACACACAGGAGAAATCACAGTGAAGCACCAACTTCTCGCCATATCCGGCCTCACCATGACCCTGGCCCTGGGCGCGGCGGCGTGCAGTTCCAGCGGTTCCTCCACCGCGGCTTCCGGCTCGGGCTCGTCCGCCCCGGCGGCAGCGGGTTCCTCCGCCCCGGCGGCGGCCGGCTCCGGTGCTGCCGCCGCCATGGACTTCGGCTCGGGGTGCGCCTCGGTTCCGAAGTCAGGTGCGGGCAGCTTCACCGGCATGGCCACCGCGCCGGTGGCCACCGCCGCCTCGGCCAACCCGGTGCTGTCCACGCTGGTCGCGGCGGTCAAGGCGGCCGGCCTGGTCGACACGCTGAACTCCGCGAAGAACATCACCGTGTTCGCCCCGGACAACGCCGCGTTCGCCAAGATCCCGGCGGCCACGCTGAAGAGCCTGCTGGCCAACAAGGCCGAACTGACCAAGATCCTCACCTACCACGTCGCGGGCGCCCGTTACACCCCCGCCCAGCTGGCCACCGGCGCGAAGATCACGACCCTGGAAGGCGGCTCGGTGACCCCCGCCGACATGAGCGGCAGCTACAGCGTGAACGGCGCCGACGTGATCTGCGGCAACGTCCAGACCGCTAACGCCACCGTCTACATCATCAACACCGTCCTGACGCCCCCGTCCTCCTAAGCACCGACCGCCCCGCCCGGGTCAACCCCGGGCGGGGCTTCACCTTGCGTGCCGCACGAACCACGATCCGTTCGGACCTAGGAAAGTTCGACGATCGGGCCGGGGTAGTCCAGCTTGCGCCCGAGCTGCCACGGGGTCTGGATCTGGGCCCGGTCCAGGCCGGCGAGCTCGGGGACGTAGCGGGCCACGTACTGGCCGGCCTTATCGAACCGCTGGGCCTGGCGCAGCGGGTTCATCACCCGGTTCGGCCGGGTGTTGTTCCCCGTCCCGGCCACCCACTGCCAGTTGCCCGCGTTGCTGGCCACGTCGCCGTCCGCGAGCAGCGCAGGAACGAGGCCGTGATCATCCGGGCCCGGTTGTGCATGAATCCCTCGGCGGCCAGCTGGCGTATCCCGGCGTCCACGATCGGTATCCCGGTCTGGCCGGTGCGCCAGGCCTCCAGCGCACGGGCATCGGTGTGCCAGGACGCGCCGGGCCGGTAGTTCTTCCTGGCCATGTCGGGGAACGCCGCGGTGACCTGGTAGAAGAAATCCCGCCAGGCCAGCTGCCTGCAGAACTCATCGCCGCCGGGACGATCCCTGGCCCCGATCGCCACCTCAAGCGGTGACACGCAGCCGAACCGCAGGTACGCGCTGAGCCGGGAGGTGCGGTCGCCGGCCAGGTCGTCGTGGTGCTCGTCGTAACCCGCGAGCTGGCCCTGCCGCCAGCCGACGAACCGCGCCCGGCCGGCCGTCTCGCCGCCCGGAGCCAGGTCGGGCGAGACACCGGCGCCGGCCTCGGGAAGCTGGCCCGGGTGCAGCGGCGCGGGCGTGGTGATGGTCCGCGGCGCCGGGTAGTGCGAGCGCCAGCGGGCCGCGCGCCAGGCCCGCCAGTACGGGGTGAAGACCCGGTAGTGGCCGCCGCTGGCCGGCTTCAGGTCGGCCGGGGGCACGACCGTCAGGCCCGCCGTGACGTTGAGACCGAGCCGGTGCTCGGCGCAATCCCGTTCCAGCCGCTGGCGCCGCCGGGTGGCGTAGTGCGACACGTCGTCAGCGACGTAGACGGCGTCCGCGTGCACCTCCGCGGTCAGCTTGACCACCTCGGCGACCGGGTCGCCGGTGCGGATGACCAGCTCGCCGCCGAGCCGGCGGAGGTTATCGCGCAGGTCGGCCAGGGACTGCGCGAGGAAGGCGGTCCGGTTCGGCGGGCCCCAGATGGCGGGGTCGACGACGAATAGCGGGACCACCTGCCGGGCGCCCTCGCACGCCAGGTGCAGCGCGGGGTTGTCGTGCAGCCGGAGGTCGCGCGTGAACAGCACGATCGCGGTTTCCAATGACCGTCCCTTCCCTTGGTTGGTGGATCTGCCCATGAGAGGCTGACGTTATGCATGAGGCGGCCCCGGACTCGCGGCCGCGGCTTGGCGTGTCGAGCTGCCTGCTCGGCGCGGACGTGCGGTTCAACGGCGGGCACAAGCGGAGCCGGTTCCTGACCGACGACCTCGGCCGGTACGTCGACTGGGTGCCGTACTGCCCGGAGATCGAGATCGGGCTCGGCACCCCGCGCGAGGCGATCCGGCTGACCGCCGACGACCGCCTGGTCAACCGCGGCGGGACCGCCGACCACACCGCGGCGATGGCGGCCCTGCCGCTGCCCGCCGGGCTGGACGGGTACGTGTTCAAGGCCAAGTCGCCGAGCTGCGGCCTGCACACCATCCCGCGGTACCGACCCGACGGGCCGGACGGGCTGGCCGCCGACCACCGCGGCCGCGGGCTGTACGCCGGGCGGGTGCTTGACCGGTTCCCGCTGCTGGCGGTGCAGGACGAGGGGCGGCTGAACGACGCCGGGCTGCGGGAGGCGTTCGTCGAGCGGATATTCGCCGCGGCGCGGCTGCGTGCCCTGCTGGACGGGCTGCTGGACGGCCCGTGGCAGCCGCGGCTGCTGGTGGAGTTCCATGCCCGGCACAAGCTGCAGCTGCTGGCGCACGACCCGGCCAGGTACCGGTCGATGGGCCGGGTGGTGGCCGGCGCGGGGACCGCCAGGAGCGGGGCGGAGGCGGACCGGACGGCGGCGGCGTACCGTGACCTGTTCCTGGCCGCGATGGCCGGCCGGGCCACCCCGGGCCGCAACGCCAACGCGCTGCAGCACGCCTACAGCCGGATCGGCCGGGACCTCGACCGGCCGCGGCGCGAGGACCTGCTGGCCAGGATCGACGCGTACCGGCGGGGCACCGAGCCGCTCAGCGTCCCGGTGGCGCTGCTGGCCCACCACGCCTCCGGGTGGCCGTGGCTGGCGGCGCAGACCTACCTCAGGCCGTTCCCGGCCGGCCTGCGGCTGCGGCACTGGGTCACTGGCCCCCCCTGGGCGGGCGCGGGAAGAAGCCGCTGGTCCGCCTGATGTACTCGGCGTACTGCGGCCGGTCCGCCATCCGGCGTTCGGTGAGGGCCTGGCCCGAGCCCCGGGTCAGCAGGAACGTCATGAGCAGCGGGCCCACGATGGTTCCCAGCCCGGCCCAGGACCCCAGGCTGATCGCGAACAGGCCCCACCACATGCAGAAATCGCCGAAGTAGTTGGGGTGCCTGGTGTAGCGCCACAGGCCGCGGTCCATGACCATGCCCTGATGGGCGGGATCGGCCTTGAACCGGGCCAGCTGCCAGTCGCCGACGGACTCGAAGACGAAACCGGCCAGCCACAGGGCCGCGCCGACGACCAGGACCGGCCCGGCCCGGCCCCGCTCGAGCATGCCCGCCTGGATGGGCAGGCAGGCCACCCACAAGATCAGCGCCTGGAGCAGGTAGACGGTCCGCAGCGCGTAGAGGTTCTTGTCGCCCTTGGCCTTGGCCAGCAGATCGCGGTAACGCGGGTCCTCGGGCTTGCCGCGGTTGCGCGCGCCGATGTAGACGGCCAGCCGCATCCCCCACACCACGGCCGCGACCGCGAGCAGGGTGCGGCGGGCGGGCTGGCCGTAGCCGATCGAGCTGACCAGGGCGACCAGCGCGGTCAGCGCGATGCCGACGCCCCACGCGGTGTCCACCACGGCGTGCTTGCCCGCCTTCAGCGCGATCGCGAACGTGACCGCCATCATCACCAGCAGCCCGGCCGCGGTGCAGACCAGCGTGATGACGAACGGATCTGGGCTCATCGCTTCGGCCCCGGCTTGACCGCGAGGATCTGGTCGACGCCCATCCGTCCCTCCTCGAAGGCCAGCGCGCCGCCGGCCAGGTAAAGCCGCCACACCCTGACCTGTTCCGCGGTCAGAAGCTGGCTGATCGCGGGCAGGTTGTGCTCGAAGTTGTCCAGCCAGGCCCGGATGGTGCGGACGTAGTGGGTGCGCATCGCCTGCACCCCGATGACCTCGAACCCGGCGTTCTCGATCAGCCGCACCGTCTCCCCCACCGGTCGCATCGTCATGTCGGCCGCGATGTAGGACTCGATGAACGGGCCGCCGCCGGGAGCGCGCGAGCCCCTGGACATCTGCTGGATGAGCAGGCGGCCGCCCGGCCGGGCCAGCCGGTACAGCTCGGCGCAGAACCGAGGATAGTTCCTGGCGCCGACGTGCTCGCCCATCTCCACCGACGCGATCGCGTCGTACGGGCCGCCCGCGGTGTCCCGGTAGTCCTGGATCCTGACCTCGGCGCGGTCCGCCAGGCCCAGGCCGCTGACCCGCCGGCTGGCGTAGCCGCCCTGCTCGCCGGACAGGGTCACGGCGGTCACCTGAACCCGGTGGTCGCGGGCCGCGTGCACGGTCAGCGAACCCCAGCCGCACCCCATGTCGAGCAGCTTGCTCCCCGGGCCGAGTTCAAGCTTGCCGCAGATCAGCTCGAGCTTGGCCCGCTGGGCGTCTTCCAGGGTGCCCTTGTCCTGCGGCCAGTAGGCGCTGGAGTAAGCCATGTTCGGGTCGAGGATGAGCTGGTAGAAGGCCGCGGGCAGGTCGTAGTGACCGGCGATCACGGCCCGGTCGCGGGCCCGGCTGTGCAGGCGGCCGCGGACCCGGAGCTCGGAGCGTGGCGCGGGCGGCGGGGTCCACCCGAGCAGCTTCAGCCGGGCCGCCGCCCGGACCGCGGCCAGGGCGGTCCTGGCCAGCGCGATCTTGCCCGGGGTGTTGGCGCCCCGGGTGTTGGTGCCGAGCACCCGGCGCAGGCCGTCGGTGAGGTCGCCCTCCACGTCGAGGTCGCCGCTGATGTAGGCGCGGGCCAGGCCGAGCTCGCCCGGCCGCCACAGGATGCGGCGCAGCGCGTCCGGTGACCTGAGCACGGCCACCGGGCCGTTTTCCGGTCCGGCCTCGCTGCCGTCCCAGGCACGCAGCCGGACCGGCAGCTCCAGGCCGGCCTGCGTCCGCAGCAGCGACGCGATGACCTCGGCGACGGGCTCCTGTGCCGTCTTGTGCTCGGCGGGGCTCATGTGCGGGCCAGGGTGAGCTGGCTGACGCCGATGTATCCGGCCCGGAAACCGGCTTCTGAGTAGCTCAGGTAAAAGCTCCACATCCGCCTGAAGACCTCGTCGAAGCCGAGCCGGTCCACCTGTTCCGCCTGGGCGCCGAAGCGGTCCCGCCAGATCTTCAGCGTTTCCGCGTAGTGGCCGCCGAAGTCGTCCCGGCCGGTGATCCGCAGCCGGGTCGAGCTGGCCAGGCTGTTCTCGATCGCGGTGACCGAGGGCAGCAGCCCGCCGGGAAAAATGTACTTGTGGATCCAGGTGTAGGTGCGGCGGGTCGCCAGCATCCGTTCGTGTCCCATCGTGATCGTCTGCAGCCCGACCCGGCCGCCGGGCGCCAGGTGCGCGTCAAGCGCGGTGAAATAGGCGTCCCAGTAGCGTTCGCCGACCGCCTCGAGCATCTCGACCGAGCAGATCGCGTCGAACTCCCCGTCGATGTCACGGTAGTCGCGGAGCTGCACGCTGATCTGGCCGGCCAGCCCGGCCTCGGCCACCCGCCGGACGGCGAGCGCCTGCTGTTCGGCCGAGATGGTGATGGTGACCACGCTGGCCCCGCGCCGGGCGGCCCGCAGCGCCAGCTCGCCCCAGCCGGTCCCGATCTCGAGCACCCGGCAGCCCGGCCCGACCCCGGCCCGGTCGAGCAGCAGGTCGATCTTGCGGCGCTGCGCGTCGGCGAGCATCGACGCGGCCCGGGCCGGGTCGGGCGCGGCCGGGACCGGGACGACCGGGGCGCCGTCGGGGCCGGTGCCGAACACCGCCGCGGAATACGTCATGGTCTCGTCGAGGAACAAGGCGAACAGTTCGTTCGACAGGTCGTAGTGGCGGCCGATGTTGCGCCGCGCGCCTTCCCTGGTCTGCTGGTCATCGGACGGGTGCCGGCGCACCGCGAGCTGGCGCAGCCGCTGCTGCCACGGCGGCACCAGGTCGCCGACGTTGGCGGCGAACACGGTGAGCACCCCGGTCAGGTCGGCGCTGTCCCAGTCCCCGGCCATGTACGACTCACCAAAGCCGATCAGGCCGGAGGCGCCGAGGCGGCGGAAGAAGTCCCGGGGACGGTGCAAGATCATGACCGGGGCGTCGGGTCCGCCCGCGCCCATCGTGCGCTCGTCGGGAAACCGGACCCGCAGCGGCAGCCTGGCCACCCCGGTGGTGAACAGGCCGCGCGCGATGGCGGCGCGGGCGGACCGGCCGGGGGCGGTGGCGACATCAGGCCACCGGTCGGCGTCAATGGTCCGGTGCGCGGCGTGGTGCCGCGTGCTAATGCTGGTCACTGAACCCCCTCCTGGGGTAGATGAGCAGGCCGCGGCGCGATGCGCAGCCCGCGAAGGTACAGCTTGATCCCCTGCCAGCGGATCCGGGCGACCACGGCCACGGGTGCGGCCGGGTGCCGGAAAGCGGCGGCGATCAGGGCGCGCGCGGTGGCCGGGACGCCCCGGCCGTGCACGCTGGCCGCGAACGAGTCCCCGCCCGGGCGGCCCAGGACGATGCTCAGGGACAGCCGGTCAGCTGGCTCGGGCAGGCTCATCCGGTAGCGGCCGTCGACGGGATAAAACGGCGAGACGTAAAACTCTTTCGGCAGCTGAGCCCGGCCGCGTTCGTCGGTGTGCAGCAGGTAGGCATGACGCTGGCCGTAGGTGTTGTGCACCTCGGCGACCACGCAGGCCAGCGTGCCGTCGGCCCGGTGGCACCAGTAGACGGTCAGCGGGTTGAACACGCAGCCGAGCACGCGGGCGTGCGCCAGCATCATCACCCGGCCGCCGCCGGTGTCGACACCGCGCTCGGCCAGGAAACGGTCCAGGTTCTCCCGGATGCCGCGGCCGGGATCCCCCAGGTGATCGCGGGCGTCGAACCGGGCCAGCAGCCGCAGGCCAGGCGCCAGCCGGGGCAGCTGGTCCAGGTCGACCAGCCACTGGTAGCTGTGGTACGTGAACACGTTGCGCAGCGGCACGGTCCGGACGTGGGTGATCGCGCACTCGTACAGCGCGGCCCCGGGGGCCAGCGGGCGCGCGGCGGTCACCACGTGCCGCCCAGGGCGCGGGCGGCCTGCGCGCCGGACCGGCAGCCGTCCTCGTGGAATCCCCACCCGTGGTAGGCGCCGGCGAACGCGGTGACCGCGGTGTTCAGTTCCGGCAGCCGCCGCTGGGCCGCCACCGAGGCGGCGGTGTAGGCCGGATGGGAGTAGTCCATCCGGTCGATGACGCGGGCTTGGTCCACCACGCCCTCGCCGCCGAGCGTGACGATGTAGTCCTGCGCCGCGGCCAGGGGTTGCAGCCGGTTCATGTGGTAGCTGATCCGCGGCGCCTGATCTGAGCAGCGGCTGAGCGCGTAGTTCCAGGACGCGCGGGCGGCCGGGCGGGACGGCAGCAGGCGGGCGTCGGTGTGCAGCAGCGCCGGGTTGGGGGTGTACGCGAACGCCCCGAGGACATCCCGCTCAGCCCCGGTGGGCTCGGCCAGCAGCCGCAGGGCCTGATCCGGATGGGTGGCGATGACCACGGCGTCGAAGGCCAGCGCCTCGCCCGAGGCGTCGCGCACCTGGACGCCGCCGGGAAAGCGGTGCACCGCGCGGACCGGTGCGCCGAGCCGGACCGTGTGCAGCCGTTTGGCCACCTGCTCGACGTAGCTGCGGGATCCGCCGACCACGGTGCGCCACGGCGGCGAGCCGGATATCGACAGCATCCCGTGGTTGGCCAGGAACCTGAACAGGTACTCGGCCGGGTAGCTGAGCGCCGTGCCCGGCGGGCACGACCACACCGCGGCGACCACGGGCAGCGCGAAGTGGGCCTGGAAGTAGCCGGAGTAGCCGCCCCGGTCGAGAAACTCGCCGAAGGTGAGGTCCGCGGACCCGGCGGACCCGGCGGATTCGGCCAGCAGGCGGCGGGCGGCGCGGTGGAAGCGCGGCACCTCGGCCAGCAGCCGCAGGTACCGGCCCCGCCCCCGGCTCAGCCCGGCGGCCAGGCCGGCCAGGCCGCGCTGGCCCGCATACTGCAGGCCGCAGCCGGCGCACCGGACCGACATGCTCATTTCCGACGGGCGGGTGGTCACCCCGAGCTCGCCGAACAGCCTGGTCAGCAGCGGGTAGGTGCGTTCGTTGCAGACGATGAACCCGGTGTCCACCGGGATCGACGGCCCCGCGGCCGGCACGACCAGGTGCGTATCGGCGTGACCGCCCAGCCGGCTGTCGGCTTCGAACAGCGTGACCTCATCGGCCCGCGACAGCACATAACCCGCGGTCAGCCCGCTGATGCCACCGCCGACGACGGCGATTCTCCGTCCGCTCACCGGCGTACCCCTTCCGTTCGGCGCCTACGGTCCGCTATTCGGCGCCGGGGCCGGACCGGATTGGCGGCAGCGCGGTTTGCTCGCGGCCGAACAGGTGACGCAGCGCCTGCTCCAGGTGCGGCTGGCGGAAATAATGCCCATGCCGGAGCAGCTGATCCGGCCGGACGTACTGGCTGGCCTGGGCGATTTCCCTGGCGCCCTGCTCGCCGAGCAGCAGCCGCGGGCCGAACGCGGGCACCGGCAGCAGCGCCGGGCGGTGCAGCACGCCGGCCAGCGTCCTGGTGTAGTCGATGTTCCGCACCGGCTCGGGGGCGACCGCGTTGACCGGGCCGGACAGGCCGGAGTCGAGCAAGGCCCGCAGGTAGATATCGAGCAGGTCATCCAGGCCGATCCAGGCCAGCCACTGCTTGCCGGTGCCGAGCCGGCCGCCGAGGCCGGCCGCGAACAACGGGCCGAGCAGCCGGAGCATGCCACCGCGCGGAGTCTGCACGATGCCGGTGCGGACCAGCACGGTGCGCAGGCCCGCGGCGGCGGCCGGGGCGGTGGCCCCCTCCCAGTCGGCCACCACGTCGGCGAGGAACCCCTCGCCCCTGGCACTGGTCTCGGTGAGGGTTTCTTCGCCGCGGTCCGGGCCGTAGATCCCGATCGCCGAGGCGGAGACGAACGCGCGCAGCCCGGTGCCGGCCGCGGCGAGCTCGGCCAGGCGGCGGGTGGGGCCGATCCGGCTGTCGCGGATCTCGCGCTTGCGATCCGGGGTGAAGCGGCCTGCGATGGACGCGCCGGCCAGGTGGATCACCGCGTCGACCCCGGTGAGCAGATCCGGGGCCGGGTGGGCGGGCTGCCAGTGGCGTTCGGCCGGGTGGGTGGGCTGGTGGCGTACCAGCCGGATGACGCGGTGCCCGCTGGTGGTCAGCAGCGCGGTCAGCGCGGTGCCGATCACGCCGCTCGAGCCGGTGACCGCCACCGTCAGCGACGCCGGGTCGATCGCCCGGGCCCGGGCCTGGGCGGCCAGGTCGTCGGCGAGCTGCCGGTGCCGGTAATGGAACATGGACCGCACCGCTCGTGCCGGGATCGAGGTCTCCACCTCGTCGGTGACCAGGGTGCGCGGCACATCCGCGGTCGGTCCGTCCACCGCCGCGAAGGAGTGCGTGTGCCGCCAGCAGAACATGGCCGAGAGCGGGAAGGATTCCAGCACGTCGGCGAACACGTGCGGCGGGTCGTACCGGTCGGGCTGGTGGGTGGCGACCCACCGCAACCCGCCGGGCAGTCCGAGCACCGCCTGCCCGTCCCGCAGCGAGCTGGCCTCGGCCAGCACCCGGACGGGCTGCCACGGCGGGCTCAGCCGGGTGATGGCTCCCGGCCGGGCGTGCCACGCGAAGACCTCGTCCAGCTCCGCATCTACCACACTGGAATACGTGAACCCCATAGCCGTCAGCCCTCCCAGGCGCCAGCGCTAACCGGTGTGATTAGCCACTGTCGTTAAATCAATACTAAATTACACTAATATGCAGAGCTTAAACCCATGAGCACCCCCCGACTCTTGGAGCACTGCCATGCAACTACGCGAAGCCGCCGACGTCCTCGGGGTGCATTACCAGACCGCCTACGGATGGGTCCGCCGGGGAGTGCTGCCGGCCAGGAAGACCCCGCACGGCTACGAGGTCACCGACGGCGACGTCAGCGCGCTGGCGGAACGCCGGGCCTCGGGCACCGCGCCGCCACCGCAGATCCGGGTGCGTGACTGGAGCGCCCAGGCGGACCGGCTGCACGCCGCGATCTCCTCCGGCGACGAGACCGCGGCGCGGCAGATTTTCGGCAGGCTCGCGCGCGGCGTCGCGATCACCGACCTGTGCGAGCGGGTGATCGCGCCGGCGCTGTACCGGATCGGCGCGGACTGGGCCGCGGGCGGGCTGAACATCGCGACCGAGCACCGGGCCAGCGCCATCTGCGAGCGGCTCATCGCCGCCCGGGCGCGGCAGCCGCAAGGCCGCCCGCGGGGCGTCGCGGTGACCGCCACGCCGCCAGGAGAACGGCACGCGCTGCCCGCCCTGATGGCCACGGCGTGCCTGCGCGAAGACCGCTGGCTGGTGCATCACCTGGCCGCCGACCTGCCGGTCGCCGAGGTGATCAGGCTGGCCCTGGACACGGGGGCCACCCTGGTGGTGCTGTCCGCGGCCACCGCAGAAGGGGGCCGCCACGGCCGGCAGGCGGCGCGGGAGATCACGCTCGCCGTGCCCGGGCTGTGCGTGCTGGCGGGCGAGCCGGGTAAGACCCTCAGCCAGCTCAGGGACGCCGCCCGGGCCGCGGCCGCCTTACCCGCCGCCGATGAGCCGGGCGGCGACGAGCCGGCCTAGCGGCTGGCGATGAGCCGGGCGGCGAACGCGTCGATCTGATCAAGCTGCTCGGCCGGGTCGAGCGAGGCCGGCGGCACGACCAGGCGGGTGACCCCCTGGGCGGCGAAGTCGTCGACGTCGGACCCGGTCATGTCGATCGCGGCCCACCGGGTGTACTCAAGCGCGTCGGGGTCCCGGCCCGCGGCCCGCGCGGTCGCCCGCATCTCCTGGAGCTGGCTGGCCCGCTCTTGGGCGGTGAGCCTGCCGCCGGGGAAGTAGCCGTCGCCGCGCAGGCCGGCCCGCCGGGCCGCGGGCCGGCTGGATCCGCCGATGTGCACCGGGAGCGGGCCCAGGGGTTTGGGGAAGGTGCACAGGTTGGTGAAGGAGAAGAATTCCCCGTCGAAGCTGACGCCGTTCTCGTCCCCCGCCCACAGCCGCCGCAGCACGTCGATCGCCTCGTCGGCGCGGCGGCCGCGGCTGGCGAAGTCCACCCCGACGGCCGCGGCTTCGCCCGGCAGCGATCCGACCCCCACGGTGAGCAGGCGCATCCGGCCCTTGGACAGCACGTCGACCGTCGCCAGCCGCTTGGCCAGCACCACCGGGTGGTGAAACGGCACGAGCAGCACGGCCGTGCCGAGCAGGATCCTGCTCGTCGCGGCGGCCACGAAGCTCAGGCATTCCAGCGGGTCGGCGATCGGAAGCGACGGCGCGAACGACATCGCCCCCGCCGACGCGCCCGGGTAGAGCACGACGTGCTCGGTAACATAGAAGGACTCAAAGCCGCGGTCCTCCGCGCGCCGGGCCACCGCGATCAGCTGATCCGGGTCGGGGCCGAAAAACCCTGTGTTGTACACGAGTCCGAACTTCACCGCGTCCTCCCGCTCTGGTCAGCCGTCACGTCCGTAACATCGAGCTGGCGCGGGAAAATCCTCGGGCTTCGTGTCTGGCTTACTTGGGGGGACGCGGTGGGGCGGTTCATCTCGGCGGTAGCCCTTTACGGGCCGAAGACCGGGCCGGTACGCGAGTTGCTGGCCGGGGTGCAGGCCAGGATCGCGGCGCACCTCGGGGATCGTTTCCGCCCGTATTCGCTCGACCAGGTCCACGCCACCTTGATCGCGCTCAATGCGGTGCCCGGCCCGCGGACGGGCAGCATCGTCAACGAGTACTACCTGACCCGGCAGGACCGGGCGGTGGAGATGGATCTCCCGCTGGTGATGGACACGCTGGCCGCACGTTTCGCACGGCCGCTGCGGGTACGGATCGGCGGCTGGCGGCGGGACGGGGAGGTCCCTTTTACCAGCCAGGGCCAGCACCTTTACGACCGGGCGTTCTCGGCCCAGGGCAACGCGTTCGTGCTGGTCGGGTGGCCGGCCGTGTCGTTCAGCGGGGAGGGCGGCGCCGGCCGGGAGGGCGTCGGGGAGGGCGGCGCCGGCCGGCTGGCGCGGCCGTTGGATGACCTGCGGCGGGACATGAACGCGGCCGGGCTGCTGCACAAGTACCACGCCCGGGACACCGACGTGGACAACGACCTGCACCTAGTGATCGGTCATCACGCTGGCGCGGCGGCCGGCGACGTGGACCGGGTCGTGACCGTCGTCCGCGAGCTTTTGGCCGCCGATCCGGCCGAGTTCGGCATCGGCCTGAGCGACGTGAAGATCGTCGCGGCCGACTCGCACACGCTGGCTCCCCCGCTGTACGTCAGCGATATCCCCGCCGACGAGGCGATCCTGCGCACGCTCATGGATTGAGCATGCCGGGGTGCGGCCTGGTGCGTCGCACGATCGTTGCTGGCCTGCCTTTGGTGCTGGTGGTGGTTTTGGTGCTGGCCGGTTTTGGTGCTGGTGGTGGTTTTGGTGCTGGCGGGGTTTGGTGCTGGCGGGGTTTTGGTGCTGGCGGTGGTAGCGGTGTTGGTGGGACTGGTGGGTCGATCGCGCTCTCGTGGTACACGGAATTTCCGGAACATCGTGGATGATTCGGGTTTCACGGAGACTTTGGTACCTCATAGGGTACCTTTTTCTCCACTAAAGTCGAATCTTCCGCATGAATTTACCGTTTGTCGTACTGGTAATCGAATTATGATCCTGGTGGGACGGGACGGGCTGGTGGGGTGACACGACCGTCTTTGCTGGAATTATGCAGACCGGCCGGTGAGGGCGCCGTGTGAGGCAGGTTTCTGGCGGTGCGGATGCGGGGGGTGAGCAGGAACGAACCGGAGGCGGCGAAGATGACGAGGACGATCCAGAGCCCATTCCGGACGCCGAGCGCGGTGCCGAGCGCTCCGGCGAGCAGGGCGCCAAGCGGGATCATGCCAAAGGCGAGGAAGCGCATGCTCGCGGTCACCCGGCCGAGCATCGAGGGCGGGCAGTATCCCTGCCGGAAGCTCGTGGCGATCACGTTGGTGACGACGAGGCCGCCGGCCACCAGCGTCGAGCC
>JBEKGC010000182.1:0-12219 GCA_050013055.1 Streptosporangiaceae bacterium | reverse complement strand
TCGTACTCGGCGGACTGAAACTCGGCGAGCATTCTCTGGCGCAGGCCCTTGCCGCGGTAGCCAGCCTTGGTCCGCCCGGCCACCACGCCAATCTTCGGGTCAGCGAACCACCTGGCTAGCCGCGGAATTGTGTCACCGTCCGCGACTATCGTGTCGGCGTCGATAATCAACGTGTAGTCCGTGGTCACCCCGATGAACAGGCCGTAGTTGAGCGCCTTGGCCTTGCCGCCGTTTTCCTTGTCGTAGATCTTGACCGACGGGTACTCAGCGTGCAGTTGCTGGGCGATCTCCCAGGTATCATCGGTCGAGCCGTCGTCGACGATGACGATCTCGACCTCAAAATCGTAGGAATAGCGCAAGATACTTTCTACGGTACGGCGGATTACCTTGGATTCGTTCCAGGCGGGGATGAGGACAGAGACTTTGTCCGGGTGCCAGGATGGAGCTTTTCGGTAGTTGTAATACCGGCCCCAGGCCGCGGCCAGGATCCACAAGGCGGTTATCAGCCCGATAAAGATCGTCATATAACGCATGACATTTCGCAGCAGCTGCGCTTGCAGCACATGCGGGCCCCAGTACACCAGGTAGCCCACCCGGTCGTTCAGGGTCGGCTGGACCGGGCCGGCCGCCGTCCCGGTGAATTCCTGCGAGCCGAGCAGTTGCGGAATGGTCATGAAATGATATCCCAGGCCCTGGGCCTTGCGTATCAGGTTAATCGAGGCTTGCAGCGTGCTGGCTTCGCTGCCGCCGCCATCGTGAATGACGAGGACGACCCCAGCCCCGTCGCGGTGCAGGCTAGGGGTTTGGCGGGCGCTCACCTGGTAGTCCCAGCTGGCATTCGTAAGGTTCACGTCGGCGAATCCGAGTTGCTGCCCCGCGAGCGTGGCGAAGAGGTTCTGCTGCACCGCCTGCTCGTTGCCGCCGATCGAGGGCGTGTAAAAAAGATGGCTCTGATATTTCGCGGTTGTCGCTATGATCTGGGCATTGGTGACGATTTCCTGCCGGGCCTGCCTGCCGGTTTGGTGGGTAAGGTCGGGATTATCCAGGGTTTCGTTGCCGACAACGTTTCCGGTACTTACCTCCGCGTCGAATATCTGCGGCATCGCCAGTATATTAGCGCCGGTGTTAAAGAAAGTAGCGTGCACGTTATATGCTTGCAGTATGCCTAGGATCTGCGGCGTCCACTGGGCGGTCGGGCCATTGTCGTATGCCAGCACCACAGTGTTCTGCGGTATGGTGCCGTATTCCTGGATGGCGTAACGGCAACTGCGAGTAGCATGTTGCTCGAGGCTGGTAAGAGACTGCACTGCCTTACCAGTAAACGGATCCACCGCGTAAGTCGTGTTTCTCTTGGTGACGATGTCCACCACACGCTGGAATACGCCTTGACCTATCACGGGCACCTGGAGCGCGCCCCCCGGGCCGAACTCTCCGTTTTCTTGCCCGCACCGGGCCAGTTCGGTAGCAATGCTGCTGGCGTAATTGGCGCTCGTGTTATAGTGGGCGGCCGTCGGCGGCGGCTTCGCGGCCCGGGCGAGGCTCCACTGCCAAGCTACCGCCGTGGCCGCGAGCATGAAGGCAACCAGCACGAGCACATACAACCCCCGGCGCGCGGCCGGGCTGTAAAAGATCTGCTTCTTGACGTAAACCGGGATTATCTCGGTTTCCGGATCTATTACAGGAGTCGCTTTGCTCTTGGAATCCACGTTTTCTCGTTCTCTCAAAGTCGGATTCGCCCGTGTGGCTGCCGGTGGACTACTTGACTACGCGCTGGAGAGAATTACCGCCTGAGTGACCGCGGACGACGCCCGGCTGAGCACCGCACGTGTGGCGCCAGGGACCGGCGGGCTCAGCTGACGGACACTAGTCCCGAGGGCGCCAAGTCCGGAAGTCTGAGTTGACGCTGCCTTGGCGGTCTGCGTCGCCTTGGCGGTCTGCGTCGCTTTGGCTGAAGTCGTGGATCCCGGCGGCGGGCACGCCTGTTTCGGGCAGGCGACCACGGGACTGCGAACGGCCGGGTTACTGGGAGTGCTTGTGCGGCGTACCAGGATCACGGCAAGCGCGATTATAAGCACCGTCGGCAAAATTACCGCCCAGAGATGAAATTTCCGGTTCGGGTAATCATAACCCGGGCCAAATTCTTTCCGAATTGGTGTGCTCATATCGCCTCCCCGCTCCATGGAAGCCGTAAACGCATTTTAAATAAATAGAAAAAATTGTGTTGCGGCTCTTATTCGATTGTCTTTGCCCGCTCCCAGGCTGGCTCCCCGCTCAGGAAACACGCCCCGTAGCTGATACTACCTTATGGCGAGCGATGTCGGCTTATAGATGATATGTCATCAGCGCAGGATCGAGGCCTTGATGGCCGAGCCGGTCCGGAATCGGACCGGCCGCGGCAGACGCGGTGCGCGGAAGGAAGGTGCGTCGCGGTAGTGGCGGGCCGCAGGGTGCCGCCGTTCCCGCATGTTCTCCTGGCGGTAAGGCAGGCCGGGCGGCCCGGGCCTCCGGCGTCAGCTGGCCCTGCGCTGCACCAGTCGGCGGCTCGCCCGCGGTCTCGACCGCCGCCGGGGGCCGGGACCGAGCCCGGCTGACCTCCGGCCCTGGCCCGCCGGCGAGGTGTCTCGCTGCCGTCTCGGCGTCGCGTCGCGGCCGGCCGCATCAGCTGCCGAGGACCGTGACCGCTAGGGCCGACCCGGTGGGATCAGCGTTGCCGATCGTCGAGGCATCAATACCGATCTGCGGGTAGTTGCGCTTCAGCCATGTCATCTCGGTTTTGAGCGCGCTCGCGGCGTCCCAGACTATGTGCTGCTGCCCGGACTGAGTATAAGTGTACTCAGTCTCCCCGTTTTCGGTTTTCTCTTTGTGCCATTGTTTTTGGCTCGCGGTTACCTGGGTAGCGTTCAGGGTTGTTGCCGAAATAGGCTGACCGCTAGCGCTGAGGGCGATGCCGCCACTCTTATTTACCGTCCAGTTGTAAGCATACAAGGGCTCTATAACCGCGAGCTTGCTCCACGGCACGTTGTAGCTGTGCACGTAGGTAAGCACCTTGGCTACGTCTGCAAACGGGGCGATTGGCCCAGGATTTCCGGTCGCATAATTAAAGTCGTAGGCCTTGAGCACTATCTGATCAACATACTGGGCCAAGGCTCCGTAGTTCAGCAGGTACGGCGCGATGTCCGTGGTCGCGGCGTCCACGTCGTCGCTGTACCGCACCGGGGCCATGAGGCGCACCGTCCGATGCTGCCTGTGCATGGCGGTCGCGATTTCGCCGATCAGCTGGGTGTAATCATCGCTCAGCCGGTTAACGGCCTGGTCAAGCGACAGTCCGGACCAGCCGGCCACCTGCTCCGCTATCTTGAGATCGCTGAGATTCTGCGGCAGGCCATTCTCATAGTCGATGGTCAGCCCGGTGGCGAGAGGCTGGCCGGCCATCCATTGCGCCACGGCCAGTACGTGCGCCTGGCGGACGCTGGAGCTAGTGAGAACCTTGGTCATCATGCGCACGTCGTCGCTGTGGCTCATGGCCGGGTCGTTATCGCTGAGGGTGGCGAAGCGTAGCCCGCACGGACCGGATTGATTAGCTGCCGTCAACTCGGTGGCCAGCGACGGCGCGAACGAGTCGCTCGCGATGAAACGGGTGGGGCTAGCCAGGCTCGTCCAGGAGAAGTTGAGCAGATTGAGCCCCTTGGCTTCCGTGGCCATGAGGCTATGCTGGCTGGTGTTGTCGTCAAGGTAACTGACGACCGAGGCGCCGGCGGCACCCTTCAAGCTCACCTGTTTGCAGCTGGCTGGGGCCGAATCGGGCGCCGTCGTCGGCCACGCGCTTGAGGCGGCCACCTGGGCGAGCTGGCTTGTGCTCGGGGCCGGAATGTCCAGCGGAGGCGCACCTGACGGCCTGGGGCTGGCGTCCAGCCGGACCGATATGAGGGTCGCGGTCGCGGCGATGACCACGATGACGGCGAGGGCGACGATCAAGGGCCTATGCCGCTGGGTAGCACGCTTAAGCTTTCGCTTCGGCGGCGTGAGGAGTTTTTCCGGCGCGACCTGAACCGCGGCCGTCACCTCAGCGGGCTGGTGCTGGCCAGAGAGGCCCGGTTTGGCGGCGATGAGGGCCCCGGCCCCGGCGCTGCCGTTCTGCGCTTGAGGCCTGCTGACCCGCAGCTTCGGCAGGATGACCGTTTCCGGCTCGGTTTCGTTCTGCGGCCGGGGGCTGCTGACCTGGAGCTTCGGCAGGATGACCGTTTCCGGCTCGGCCTCGTTCAGTGCATCGGGCCAGGCGGGGGACTTAGAGCCGGAATACAGGCCGCGGCTTTCCTTGGCCGCGACCTTGCCGCCTGATCCGCCGCCATCGGCTGGCGGGGTGCGCTTGGCTTCGGCCGGGCTGGAAGAGGGCGGAGCCGGAGCGGGCGGGGCGGTCTCGGCTGGCTGCGGGCTGGGGGTTCCCGTCTTAGCGGGGACACCGGCCGTGGCGGTACCGTTCTGCGCTTGGGGCCTGCTCACCCGGAGCTTGGGCAAGACGACGGTCTCGGGCTCGGTGTAAGCCCCGATCCGGTCGGCTGACTCTGAGCCGGAATCGGAGCCGCTAGCCTGGCGTGCGGTCATTGGCTGCCCGTCTGACTCCCTGCTGGCCTCAGCGGGGCTGGCCTCAGCGGGGCTGGCCTCAGCGGGGCTGGCCTCAGCGGGGGACGGTGGACTGACGGGCTGGAACCAGCTGCGAACCTCCGATGTCCGGTCATCAGCCTGCGGAACCTTTTCTTCCTTTGCGCGTTCCGCCTTGGACGTGCGGTCAGTCTCGAAACCGCTACTCACCTCGGGCATCTGCCTCCGGGCTCCTCATCAAGCACGTCGTCGAGTACCCACCCCGACGAGGAGTTCCGTTATTTCCGCTGGGGTTGGCAGGAATTCCTCCCCCTGATGTGGTGCCGGCCCGTGGCCTGTTGGGCCAGCCGGCCCCGCTATGACGTCTGTCACAGTTCCTCCCGGCTGGTAACGTGCGCGGGCAGGAGCCTTCCTCCCAATGAACAAGCTCATGACCGCTCGCAACTGGATTGCCCGGAAGCGTCCGCTTAGGTCCCTGGCGTGACGATGTAAGGCAGCTTATCAGGTTATCGAGAACGATCGTCGGCTACCAGCCTCTATGGGTTACTCAGCACGATAAGCATACTTATCGTCACCAGGTACCTACGGTTCGAGCGCGGCCTCGCTTGCACCGGCCGCGGGGAGGTTTGCGGGGCCGGCCAAACCGGGAATAGCCGTCGCAGCTAATAGCAATAAAAATGATCGGCAATCTAGTTAATGGAGGTGGGGGTAAGTTAACCGGGGACGAGACGGTGATCGTGGCGTCTGTGCAGGTCACGGACGTCGCGGCCGGGGCGGTGGGCCGGTAGTTGACGGCCCGGTTACATATCGGCTAACAATGCACAGTGGTAAACTGTCCGTCATTGTCCCCCTAATGAGGGACAAATTGCGGACCCCCTTTGGGTTCCGGGTGACGCTGGATGCCTGGTTTGCACCCGCACAGGCATCTCTTGGGAGGGCGTGTCGTCGCGTCGTCACGTGACGCGCGTAGGGGCATTGAGGCGGGAGGCATGGGTGGAACTAGTTCCGGAGATCATCGCGAAAATGCGCGAGGTCGCGCCGCCCGGACAGCAGGTCCTGGACGACGAGACCGTCGACGTACTACGCGATCTGACTCGATCGCTGATCGAAGCCAGGACGAGCGCCGCCGAAGAGCACGCGCGGTTTCTTTCCATCGCCGAGCGGGGGCTCTGCTTGCCGGAGGCGGCGCTGGCCGAGCGGGTGCAAGGCGCGACGGTGATGGTCACCGGCGGAACCGGGTGCATCGGCTCGACGCTGATTTCACAGCTGCTCATCCGTCGTCCCGGCCGCCTGATCAGCGTGAGCCGGGGCGTCTCGGCGAGCCGGCCCAGACACGCCGGCGTCGAGTACCGGTCCGCCGACGTCAGGGAGCGGGCCGCGCTTGACCAGCTCATCGGCGACGTCAGGCCCGACCTGATCTTCCACGTGGCCGCCCAGCGGGACCCGGGACTCGCGGAGGTAGAGGTGCACCGCACGGTGTCCACCAACGTCCTGGGCACCCGCAATGTGCTCATCGCCGCGGCCGAAGCCGGAGTCCCGCAGGTGGTCTGTGCCTCGACAGGTAAGGCCCTGCGGCCCTACTCGCCGGATATGTACACCGCCTCCAAACGTGCGGCGGAATGGGTCTCCTCCAGCGTGGCCACCAGCACTGACATGCTGATCTCCGCCGGCCGGTTCACGCACGTGCTCGACAACTCGATCATCTACCAGCGGTTGCACGAGTGGGCCAAGGGCAGCGGCGTCATCCGCCTGCACAGCCCGGACATCGCGTTCTACGTCCAGTCGGCGCTGGAGTCCGCGCAGTTGCTGCTGCTCGCCTGTCTGGGAGCCAGCCGGGGAGAGTTCCGCATCCACGCCATCTCCGATCTCGGCTGGCCGGTGAGCCTGATGGATCTGGCGCTCGCGGTGCTGGCCAGCTCGGGTTCGCAGACGCCGGTGTACGTCAGCGGCTACGACCGCGGCTACGAGGAGATCCCGTTCCCCGGCCTGTACGACCCGCTGACCGCAGGCGACGTAAGCCCGCTGCTGAACGCGTTCGAGGCCGCGGTGACCGTCGATTCGCCGTGTCCGATGCTCGATGCGTTCCGGATGGACATGGCGCCAGAACCGCGAGCCGTGAAGCTGCTGTCCAGCCTGGCTGAGGTCTGCGATCGGACCCAAGACCCGGCTATCATCCGGGGCACGCTCAACGAGCTTTCTTGGTCCATGCTCGACGCGACGCTTCGCGCGGCCCCGCGCAAGTCCCTGCTGCGGTCGGCTGCGATGGCCCAACGACACAGCGCTTCACTGGGCGCCGATCACCGCAGGGTGCTTGAGGCGATCCAAGACAACGCTGACCCGGTCACCGCCCGGTAGCGCCGCCTGCGGGCAGGATTTCAGCTGCCCGCTGGCTAGTGTTCACCTGGCCAGGATCCGGGCCGCAATCCAGGTCGGATGGGCTCTTTCGGCGCCGGACGCGGCGTGGCCCGCAGCACGGAGTGGGGCCGCTCGACTAGGCTCCCCTATGGGTGAGCCGTCAGGCCCAGCCCGGTACAGGCGCCCGATACGAGCATAGGCAAGGAGCCAGCGGTGGCCTCCATTGAAGCGATCCATGCCAGGCAGATCCTGGATTCCCGTGGCAACCCGACCCTCGAGGTCGAGGTAGCCCTGGACGACGGGACTGTCGGCCGGGCCGGCGTGCCGAGCGGCGCCTCGACCGGAGCCTTCGAGGCCGTCGAGCTCAGAGACGGCGGCGCTGAGTACGGCGGCAAGGCGGTGAGCCGGGCGGTGCAGGCGGTTATCGACGAAATCCAGCCGGAGCTGCTCGGTCATGAGGCCGACGACCAGCGGCTGGTGGACCAGGCGATGATCGATCTCGACCGGACGCCAGACAAGTCGAGGCTGGGCGCGAACGCCATCGTCGGCGTCAGCATGGCTGTGGCCAGGGCCGCCGCGGACTCCAGCGGTCTTCCGCTGTTCCGTTATCTCGGCGGTCCCAACGCACATCTGCTGCCCGTTCCGCAGATGAACATCATGAACGGCGGCGCGCACGCGGATAACAACGTGGACATCCAGGAGTTCATGATCACCCCGCTGGGCGCGCCGACGTTCAGCGACGCGCTGCGCTGGGGAGCCGAGGTTTACCATGCGCTGAAGTCGGTGATCAAGCAGCGCGGGCTCTCCACCGGGGTCGGAGACGAGGGCGGCTTCGCTCCCGACCTCGGGCACAACCGGGCCGCGCTCGACCTCATCGTCGAGGCGATCGGCAAGGCGGGATTCGCCCCCGGCCGGGATGTCGGGCTGGCCATCGACGCGGCCGCATCGGAGTTCTACGCCGACGGTGCGTACAACTTCGAGGGGAAGCCGCAGACATCGGCGGAGATGACCGCGATCTACGCCGAGTGGCTGGATGCCTATCCCATCGTCTCGATCGAAGACCCGCTCGCCGAGGAAGACTGGCCCGGCTGGCAGGAGCTGACCGCCAGCGTGGGCGATGTCGTCCAGGTGGTAGGTGACGACATCTTCGTCACCAATCCGGAACGGATTCGCCGCGGCGTCACCGAGCGCTCAGCGAACTCCCTCCTGGTCAAGCTGAACCAGATCGGCTCGGTCACCGAGACCCTGGACGCGGTGAGCCTGGCTCACCGCGCCGGGTTCAGCTGCGTGATCAGCCACCGCTCCGGTGAGACCGACGACACCACGATCTCGGATCTCGCCGTGGCCACCAACTGCGGTCAGATCAAGACCGGAGCGCCCGCCCGGGGCGAGCGGGTCGCGAAATACAACCAGCTGCTCAGGATCGAAGAACTCCTCGGCGATGCGGCGATCTACGCGGGCTCAGGCGCCTACCCGCGCTTCGCGGCGCGGACTGACAAGGGCTGATGTCCCCGGCCGCCGCTCCCCGGACAACCCGGCTGACCGGCCGGGCTGCCGTGCTGGCGGTAGTGATCTGTGCGATCGTGCTGAGCCTGGCGTATCCGGTTCGCGAGTACGTAGCCCAGCGGCGCGTGATTGATCAGCTGGTAGCACAGCAGCAGACGATGCAAGCGCAGGTGAAAAGCCTGGAAGCGCAGCAGGGCAAACTCTCGAGCCAGTCCTACATCGAACAGCTGGCCCAGCAGGAGCTTGACATGTGCTTTCCCGGCAAGCAGTGCTACATCGTGGAAGGCGGCCAGCCGGCCGCCAGCACAGCCACGAACTCGGGAACCTCGCGGCCAGGATCCGCGCCCTGGTACGCGAAGCTCTGGCAGTCAGTCGAGCAGGCGGACGCGAAGAGTCCGGCTAAGTGATAGCACCGCGGGATCAGGCGGTTATCGCGGCTCAGCTTGGCCGTCCGCCGCGCGGGCTGGTGGGAGTGGCCCACCGTTGCCCGTGCGGGCTTCCCGATGTCGCGGAGACGGCGCCCAGGCTGCCCGACGGCAGCCCGTTTCCCACGCTGTACTACTTGACCTGCCCGCGGGCGAATGCGGCGGTGAGCAAGCTGGAAGCCTCAGGGATGATGCGGGAGATGACCGCGCGGCTGGCCGACGACACGCTGCGGCGTCGTTATGACCGCGCGCACCGCGACTACCTGACGCGCCGGGAGGTCGCGGCGCGGTCAGCGGGAATCGAGCCGCTGCCGCCCGGCACGCAGTCGGCGGGCGGCATGCCCGAGCGGGTCAAGTGCCTGCACGCTCTGGTCGCTCACGAGCTGGCCGCGGGCGGGGTAAACCCGTTCGGCCGGGAGGCGCTGAACGCCGTGGGCGAATGGTGGCGAGCGGGGCCATGTGTCTTATCGGCGCCCGATGACCTGCCGGGTCGCCGCGGTGGACTGCGGGACGAATTCGCTGCGGCTGCTGGTGGCCGACGTGGACCTCGACCGTGCCGAGATCCATGACCTGACCCGCCGGATGGAGATCGTCCGGCTCGGGCAGGGCGTGGACAAGACCGGACAGCTAGCGCCAGAGGCGCTGGCGCGGACGATCGGGGTGCTGCGCGACTATGCGGGCATCATCACCGGCTCCGCTGTCCAGGCGGTACGCATGGTGGCCACCAGTGCGACCAGGGATGCCGCCAACGCGGCTGAGTTCGTCCATCAGGTGTCCGGCGTGCTCGGGGTCGCGCCGGAAGTCCTCACCGGCGCCGAGGAGGCAATGCTGTCGTTTACCGGGGCGACCGCGGACCTTGCCGCCGATCATGACCGGGGCCCGTTCCTGGTCGCTGACATCGGCGGCGGCTCGACCGAATTCGTGCTCGGTGAGATCGCCCTGGCCGCGGCGGCATCGGTGAACGCCGGGGCAGCGACATCCGCCGTTCGCGCGATCTCGGTGAACATCGGCTGCGTCCGGATGACCGAACGGCACCTGCACGGCGACCCGCCCACCGGCCAGGAGGTGGCGGCGGCCACCGCCGACATTGACGCGGCCCTGGGCACGGTGACCGATGCCGTACCGGTCACGCACGCCAGGACCCTGGTTGGCCTGGCCGGTTCGGTCACCACGGTGGCCGCCATCGCCCTGGGGTTGCCTGCCTACGACGCGGCCCGGACCCACCATGCGCGGGTCTCGGCGGCCGATGTGCACGCGGTGACCCGTGCCCTGCTGGCCCAGGACACCAGGACCCGCGCCAAGATCGGCGTGATGCACCCGGGCCGGGTGGACGTGATCGGCGGCGGTGCCCTGATCCTCGACCGGATCATGGAGCGTTTCGGTTTCGCCGAGGTGCTGGTCAGCGAGCACGACATTCTCGACGGGCTGGCCTGGTCACTGGCCAGGACTTGGTGCGGGCCGGGATGAAGGTACCCCCCGGAGGGGACGCGGTGGGTCCCGGCGTGCCGCCGGGTGAATGGCCGTGTGATCCGGCCCGGCCAGATACGCCGGTGGCCGGCCGTGCGGCCGACGTCGGGCCACTCGCCGGCAGCGCGACCACGCTTGACGAACTCGTCGCACGCCAGTCCGTGTGCCGGGCTTGCCCGCGTCTGGTCAGCTGGCGGGAGGAGGTGGCCGCCACCCGCCGCCGCGCGTTCCGCGAGGAGCGTTACTGGGGTCGCCCCGTCCCCGGCTGGGGGTCGGCCAGACCACGCCTGCTGATCGTCGGGCTCGCGCCCGCCGCTCACGGCGGGAACCGTACCGGCCGGATCTTCACCGGCGATCGCAGTGGTGACTTCCTCTTCGCGTCGCTGTACCGCTGCGGGCTGGCGGCCCAGCCGACCAGCGTGGCGGCGGGGGACGGCCAGCGGCTGCGGTACGCCAGGATGGTGGCCGCGGTCCGCTGCGCTCCGCCGGACAACAAGCCGGAACCCGCGGAGCGGGATGCCTGCGCACCGTGGCTCCGGGCCGAACTGCGTCTGGTCGCCGCTGACCTGCGGGTGATCGTGTGCCTCGGCGGATTCGCCTGGCAGGCGATGTGGCCGGTGCTCGGGCAGGCCGGATTCGAGCGGCCGCGGCCGCGGCCGCCGTTCGGCCACGGCGCGGAGGTTCGGTTGACGGGTCCCGGCCCGGCTGACGAGCTGCTACTCATCGGCTGCTATCACCCGAGCCAGCAGAACACATTCACCGGCCGCGTCACCCCGGCAATGCTGGATGCCATTTTCACCCGGGCCCGCTCCTGCGCCGGGGTGGAAACCTAAGCCGGTCACTTTGCGCTAATGTCGATCTTGTGAGCAGCTACGCTCCGCATTTACCGCTGAGAATCGGCACCCTTGGCCTGGCTAAAATAATTGAAGAGGTCTTTGTTACTCATCGGTTAGGCAATTGCGCGCGGGATAATATGGTCTCGCCCCCGTAGCCCAAGGGAAGAGGCCGGCCCCCTAAAAGGGTCCCCAGTGTCGGTTCGACTCCGACCGGGGGCACTCATCGAGGTTCGATCTAGTGTCTCAATTGTCAAAGTGGTCGCACTGGAAACAATGATCACTAAAGACCTACCATGCCATCAGACCTTAAAGGCCAGTCATACCCACATCGCAAATACTTATGCCATTAAATCCTGACATTCCTCCGACGGGCAGGGGGATGACGGTTCCGGTCGGCGCTGGACTTCGTGGCCGTGCAGGTCAGCTGGGCGTCGGCCCGCGCCGCCCGGTGGCAGGCGCGGGAGACGGCCCGGCCGCCCTGCCCGGAGTATTGCCGGAGATGGCTCGGCCGCCCGTCCGGAGTATTGCGGGAGATAGCCCGGCCGCCCGGCTGGAGTACCGCAGCCTTGTTCACCAGGCCGGCGATCCATCGGTCGCCCGCGATGCGAACTGTAATGCGCCATCCGCACTCATGAGAAAGCCGGGCAGTAGCCCAGCGAAAGGATCACCGCGCAACTCGGGCCAGAACCGGCCACGCGCAGGGGCCCGATATGGCCGCCCGTCTCCCGCGGCTCCTGTCTTTCCTTGGCGCCCGGGATTGTCACGTCATGTCAGGTGACGGCTCATCCGCGGGCATGCTAAAGGGACTAGCGCACGGACAAGTCGTGAGGCATGCGACAGCCAGCCGGAACGCAGCGCCGTCAGGACATGCGGAACGGCCGTCAGGCCCCGTTGAGGCGCAGCCGGCGGCGCATCTCGTATTCGTGCACGATCGCGTTGGCGTAGCCGTGCGAGATGCCGGCGTCATCGGCCAGCCAGTGGGCGCGCTCGTCGCAGCGCAGGAACGCGGGGCCGGATTCGAGTCGGTGGAA
>JBEKGC010000181.1:0-14254 GCA_050013055.1 Streptosporangiaceae bacterium | reverse complement strand
GTCTGCCTGGTCACGATGCCCTACGCGTCGCTGACCAGGCCGTCCATCGCGCTCGGGCTGCTGCAGGCCATCTTGGCCCGCCGCGGCATCAGCGCGACGGTCGCGCACGCCAACCTGTGGTTCGCCGAGAGCGTCGGCCTGCCACGGTATGAGCTGCCGGCGTCCAGATCCCCGAGCGTGTTCCTGGCCGGCGAGTGGACCTTCGCCGCCGCCGCGTTCCCCGACGACCCGCGCCGGGCCGTCCGCGACGCGGAGTACCTGCGGCAGGTCCACCAGGCCAGCGAGCGGCACCCGATCGTCTGGCGGGGCAGCAGCGGGCAGGCGCTGACGGAGGACCTGACCAGGCTGCGCGCGGCGGCGGGCCAGTTCGTCGACGATACCGCGCGCCGGGTGCTGGCCACCGGCGCCCGCGTGGTCGGCTGCACGTCCACGTTCGAGCAGCACGTCGCGTCCCTGGCGCTGCTGCGCCGGATAAAGGAGCTCGATCCCGGCGTGGTCACCATGCTCGGCGGGGCCAACTGCGAGACCGTGATGGGGGAGGCCACGCACCGCCTGTTCGACTGGGTGGACTACGTCGTCTCCGGCGAGGCCGACGGCCTGATCGCGGACCTGTGCCGGCTGGCGCTCGACCGCGGCCGGCAGGCGGATCCTCAGGACCTGCCCCCCGGCGTCCTCAGCCCCCGGCACCGGGGCAAGGCCGGCCAACCCCTGCCCCGGGCGTTGTTCAACGACCTGGACAGCCTGCCCACGCCCAGCTTCGACGACTACTTCGCCACCCTGGCCGCCTCCCCCCTGCAACCGAACATCCGCCCGGGACTGCCCCTGGAAACCTCGCGCGGATGCTGGTGGGGAGCGGTCCACCAGTGCACGTTCTGCGGTCTGAACGGGACCAGTCTCGGCTACCGGGTCAAGTCACCCGCCCGGGTCCTGGCCGAACTAGACGAGCTCGAACACCGCCACAACCTCAGCGACTTCGAGGCCGTCGACAACATCCTCGACATGGGCTACTACAAATCCCTGCTGCCCGCCCTGGCCGCCGGCGAACGGGGTGACCGCCCGCGGCGCATCTTCTACGAGATCAAGGCGAACCTGACCAGGACCCACGTCCAGGCCCTGGTGCAGGCCGGCGTGACCTGGGTCCAGCCGGGTATCGAGAGCCTGCACAGCGACGTGCTCACGCTCATGGACAAGGGCATCGGCGGCTGGCAGAATCTCCAGCTGCTCAAATGGTCGCGCGAATTCGGGCTCCGGCTCTCCTGGTCCCTGCTCTGGGGTTTCCCAGGGGAGAAGGACGACTGGTACATCGACATGGCCAGCTGGCTGCCCGCGCTTGAGCACCTTCAGCCGCCGGCCAGCACGCCGCGTATTCGCTACGACAGGTACAGCGTCTATCACGCCCAGGCCCAGCGACTGGGCCTTATCTTGTTCCCGGTGGGCGCGATGTCGCTTATTTATCCGGTCGGCCCGGCCGAGCTGGATAATCTCGCGTATTTCTTCAGCACCGAGCCGGGGGCCGGCCCGTTGCGGTATATCGAAAGCCTGAAGGAAGAGATCTCGCAGAATCCGGGTATCACCGCCCTGGTCAAGGCGGCCCGCGACTGGGGAGAGGCCTACCGCGCGGGCCGCCGCCCGGCGCTCACGATGGACGACCGCGGTGACGACCTGGTGATCACCGACACCAGGAGCTGCGCCCGCTCCGGCCGGCACGTGCTGTCCGGGCTGGCCCGGGCGGTGTACCTGGCCTGCGACGCGGCCCCGCGCCGAGCCAGACTTCCCGCCGTCCTCGACCGCGACTTCGGCCGGCCGGCCAGCGACGCCGAGCTCGCGGAGATCACCGGCCCGCTGCTGGCCGACCGGCTCGTGCTCGAACTTGACGGCAGGCTGGTGAGCCTGGCGCTGCCCGGCCCGGTGCCCGCCTATCCCGGCTACGCCCAGTTTCCCGGCGGGCACGTGACCGCCGGCCC
The DNA here is from genome assembly GCA_050013055.1 of Streptosporangiaceae bacterium. Lineage (GTDB taxonomy): Bacteria > Actinomycetota > Actinomycetes > Streptosporangiales > Streptosporangiaceae > Palsa-504. Next base: position 12,290 of record JBEKGC010000181.1, on the reverse strand, counting down.
CCGGGCCCGCCCTGACGCGGAGTCACGGTGACCACCCCCACGCGGCCCCGGCTGGACAATCCGCACCTGGTCGCCCCGGCCCGCCAGCTGGTCCTTGACGCGCCGCTCGGGCTCGACTGCGGCCAGACCCTGCCCCGCGCCACGGTCAACTTCGAAACCTATGGACGCCTAACGGACCGTGGTGACAACGCCATACTCGTCTGTCATTCGCTGACCCACCGGGCGCACGCGGCCGGCCGTCACGGCCCCGCGGACGGCGGCCGCGGCTGGTGGCACGGCGCGATCGGGCCCGGCCAGCTGCTCGACACCGACAAGTACTTCGTGATCTGCACCGATGCCCTGCCGGCGGGCGGCACCACCGGCCCGGCCAGCGTGGATCCGGCCACCGGCCGGCCATACGGGATGCGGTTTCCCGTGGTGACCGTGCGGGACATGGTGAACCTGCAGAGCCGGTTCATCCGGCGTCTCGGTCTTGACCGCCTGCACGCGGTCATCGGCGGCTGCCTGGGTGGCCAGCAGGCCCTGGAGTGGGCGATCTGTTACCCGGAGATGGTGCGCAACGCGGTGGTGATCACCACCACGCCGGCCACCTCGGCGCACACGATCGCGATCTTCGCGGTGATGCGCCACCTGATCCGCGCCGATCCGCAGTGGCGTGACGGTGACTACTACGGGACCTCGTTCCCGCGCGACGGCCTGAACGCCGCGGTCGCGGCCGCCGTGCCGCTGTGGATGAGCCGGGAGGCGATGGAGCAGCGGTTCGGCCGGCCGGCCGGTCCCTATTCCTATACTCTCGATGCCGAGTTCGCGGTGGAATCGTTCATCGACTCCCTGGTGGCCCGGGCCCGCCACGAGCTCGATCCCAATGGCCTCATGTACCTGATGCGGGCGGTGGAGTACTTCGACCTGGCGCACGAGTACGGCGGCCTGGAGCAGGCGCTGGCCCCGGTGTCGGCCCGGGTGATGTTCGTCAGCTACGCCCGTGACTGGCGTTATCCCGCGGCCGAGACCGAGCACATGCACCGGGTGCTCGCCGCGGCGGGCGCGGGTCTGGGACCTGGTGTGCCGGCACATCGACGGCGTGATGGTCGGCTCCACCATGGCCGCGCTCGAGCAGCGCGGCGCGCTGAAGATCCTGGCCGCCGCCCCGCGCACCGGGTTCGGCGAGTTGCGGCGCGAGCTGAACGCCAGCGCCGGGTACCTGAACGTGGCGGTCCGGCTGCTCGCCGATCAGGGGTTCGTCACCTGCTCGGGGGAGCCGGGCACCGACGAGCTCGTGGTCGAGCCCACGGCGGCCGGCCGCGTGGTGATGACCGGCTTCGCGGCCGGCTACGCCGACGCGGCCGGCCTCCTTGAGCTGGCCGGCCGCATCGACGAGATCATCTTCGGCGGCGGCGCACCGTCGGCCGTTCGGAGCCTGGATTCTTGTATCGACCTGATGCGGCGAGAATGGGACCTGCCCGGGCCCGCGGGCCCGCTGCGGCATCAGGTGCAGACCCACCTCGACGGTCACCTGCTGGCCCCGGTGATGGTCGCGCTGACCCGCCGGGACGCGCTGACGGCCGGCGCTGACCTGGTGCTCGACCGCCCCGGGCTGCGGTCGGCGGCGCAGATCCTGGCCTGGCCGGGCTGGGTCCGCCTCGCCGGGGACCGCGCCAGGCTCACCGCCGAGGGCGAGGTGGCGGTGGCCATGGCCCGGCAGTACCGGTACCCGATGGTCTACCTGCCGCTGCTGCGCCAGGTGCCCGGGCTGCTGTTCGGCGATCACCCGCAGGACGCCGGGAGCGGCGCCGAGACGCACCTGGACCGGGAACTCGACATCTCCTTCAGCGGTGACGTCTTCGCCGCCGTGTGCCGGACGCCGTTCCTCGATATCGCGCTGCCGCTGTTCGACCGCGAGCCGCTCACCGGCCAGCCCGCCTTCGTCGTCGACACCGGCTGCGGTGACGGGACGCTGCTGGCCGCGCTCTACCAAGCGGTGCTCGCCCGGACCGCGCGGGGCCGGAGTATCGGCGAGTTCCCGCTGCTCATGGTGGGTGTCGACCCGAGCCAGGTGGCCCGCAGGGTGGCGTCGGAGCGGCTGTCCGCGGCCGGGGTACCGCACCTGATCATGGACGGCGATATCGCCGACCCGGACCGGCTCAGCCGCGCCCTGGCCGGCCGCGGCCTGGACGCCCGCGACGCCCTGCACGTCTGCAAGTCGGCCATCCACGACCGGGCCTTCCCCCCGCCCGTCCCCTCCGTCCCCCTCGTCACTTCCGCCCCTCCGGCCAGCTCCGCCGCGTTCGCGCAGCCCGACGGGACCGCCATCCCGTCCAGCCAGCTGGCCCTCAACCTGGCCGGGTTCTTCCTGGCCTGGCGCCCGCTGACCGGCCGGCACGGCTGGATCGTGATCGAGGCCCACGCCGCCCCGGCGGCGACGGTCGCCCGGCTGATCGGCCGGACCGTGGCCACCGCCCTGGACGCGACGCACGGCTATTCCTGCCAGTACCCGGTGGAGCCGGCCGTGTTCGCCTGGGCCGTGGCGGCGGCCGGGTTCCGCAGCCGCGAGCACGCCGAGCCGGCCGCCAGCGCGCTGGGCCACACGATCCTGACGGTGGATCATTTCGTGTCCCAGGTCGTAGGAAAAGTCGCGCTTGGTGGCCCGCCCTAAACGCGGTTGGCGGCGGCCCGGTCGAGCTGGTCCTTGGTCAGTTCCCTGGGATTGACGAATACGGCCTTTCGCCACTTATTGTCAATCGGGCAGCGGCGATATTGCGTCGTGCCGATATGCATGGAACGCCAGCGAATGGTCTGCATGCTGGCCATGTAAACGTGCCCGTCCGAGCATTTGAGGAACAGATCCCCAGGAGCCATAACAGTCCTTTACCTGGTCATATATCCCATCGGCCCTGCTCGCCAGGATTGTACACTACGAGGCACGGAAGAAGGGAAGGGCATGCGTATCGCCGTCCGGACGGTGTATCTCGCTGCGGTGGCGGCCTTGCTCGGCGCGGGGCTGGCCGGGTGCGGCTCGGCCAGCCCGCCGGGAACGGCCGCCAGCCCCGGATCCGCCGCGCAGGTCGCGGCGGTCAGCCGCACGGTCTCCTTCGTCGTCAGCGGCACCACCACGTACGGCACGCTCGACGTGCCCGCGCACCGGGCCGGGCAGCATCTCGCCGCCGCGCTGCTGATCGCGGGCAGCGGTCCGACCGACCGTAACGGGGATGACGCGGGCGCGGGGCTGTCGCCGCACACCCTGCAGCTGATCGCGGGTGAGCTGGCCCGGCTTGGCGTCATGAGCCTGCGGTTCGATAAGTACTTCGCCGGCCAGACCGGGGGCGGCACGTTCGCCGCCGATCCTGGCTCGATCACCTTGACCGCCTTCATCCGGCAGGCCGACGCGGCCTATGACCTGCTCCGCGGCGAGCCGGCCGCCGACACAGGGCGGATGCTTGTGGTCGGGCACAGCGAGGGCGGGATGTACGCGCTGCTGGTCGCCGAATCGGTGTCGCCGCACCCCGCCGGGCTCGCCTTGATCGAGCCGCAGGACGCCCGCCTGCTGACCCTGATCGGGCTGCAGACGGACGAGCAGCTCGATGCGGCCGTCAGCCAGGGGATGCTCACCGCGGCCGGAGCCAGGAGCGATGCCGAGGGAGTGCAGCGGGCGATCGCCGAATTCCGGGCCGGGCAGCCGGTGACCACCGCCGGCCTGTCGCCCGACGTGGTGCAGCTGCTCACCCCCGAGCTGCTTTCCCCGGCGAACGCCCGCTACGTGCGCAGCGACGATGCGATCTACCCGCCCACGGTTGCGGCCCGGCTGCCGAGCGGCACCCGGGTGCTCGTCACGGACGGCACCCAGGACACCAACGTCCCCCTCAGCACGATCAAGCCCCTGGTCAGCGCCCTAGCTGCCGCCAGGATCAGCGGACCGGGCCTGCAGGTGCTGACCGGTGTGAACCACCTTCTGCACCTGCCGGGCGTCCCGGAGAACGCACAGGCCCTCGCCCCGTCGGCGGTCGCCGCCCTGCGCGCCTGGGCGCAGCCCTACGCCTCTTCCTGACCGCGTGATTACTTGCTGTCGGCCTCGACCAGGCGCTCCACCAGCTCGTCGACGGTGCCTGTCTTGGCCAGGTCGCGCTTCGCCAGCAGGTCGCTCAGCTCGGCCTTGGTCATGCCCTCGTAGTGCTTACGGGCTACCTCATGGGCATGCCTGACCTGGTCGCGCTCGACCTTGCGGGCCTCGCGGGCCAGCTCGCGGCCGGCCTGCTCGGCCTGCTCGGCCAGCTCGTGGGCGGCCTGCTCGGCCTTGTCGGCCTGCTCGTGCACGAACTCGCGGGCCGACTCGGTCTGCTCGCGGACGAGGCCGCCGACGGAGTCGGCCTGCTCGCGGGCGATACCGGACAGCGTGCCCGCCGTCTCCGCCCACTTGATGGTGAGGTCACGGCTGATGTTGACGGTCCGCTGCACGAACTCGTAGTAGCGCTCGACCACCGGGACCAGGTCGACCCTCGGCACGCCAGGGAGCATGCGGTTAGTCAGCGTTTGCGCGCCCTGCGCCCAGAAGTCGGCGATCTTCTCTACCGTGCCGGTAGCCTTGCTCGCCACCGCGCTGTAGCGCTCGGTTGTGCTGGTCATGATGGCTCCTCCGTTGGTGCCGAACCCGGTGTCTCCGCATCCGTCATGCTAAGTATATCAACCACGCTAGATATATCAAGCGAGACCGTCGACGGGACGTTCCCGGGCGCAGGCCCCACGCGTCCTGATCGTGTCGTCCTCGCGCCGAGGGCGAGGCGGCTAAGTAGGACGGGGACGAGCGCTCAGCAGGATTCGCGGCATACGGTGCCAGCTGACTGGCCCACGCTCCGGCTACCGCGCGGTGAACACGCCGCGCACGGCGCCGTCGTCGTCGTGCAGCGGGCTGTAGGAGTAGGTCCAGTACGTCACGATCATCGGGAACCGCGAGGTCAGGCAGATGCGAAGGGCGGTGCGCAGGATGGCCGGCCAGTCCTGCGGTTCGCCCACAGGAGAGCTCGCCCACGGGTAGCCGCGCATCCGCTGCGCCATCTCACCGTCGCAGGGAAACGCCAGCTCCGCGGTCTCGCCGCCGGTCATGGCCCCGACCCAGGACGCGAGCCGGACGGCAGGTTACCCGCGAGTTGCACCCATGCAGGATAACGCCGGCCCATGGTCAGTCGTCGATGGCGAGCTGGATGGGGGCGATCGTGCCCGGCCGGACCAGCAGCCCGCGGCCCAGCGGACCCGGCCCGGCGTTGCGCGGCAGCCGCACGCCGAACAGGTCGCCGTCGCTGGGGGACTCGATCGCGACCAGGACGCCGCACCGGGACTTCAGCGCCGTCGGGATGAAGCCGGTGTAGCACCGGCCGAGGTCACCGGTGGCCCCGGCCAGGATCAGGCCGTGGTCGGCGTCCCGCCCGGTGAGGATCACCCGCTCCAGGATGTCCGCATGGTCCAGGCCGAACAGCATCTCCGCGTCGTCCACGAGCACCACGTAGCGATCGAGCGGGTTGAGCCGTTCCCTCAGCTCCTCCACGGTGAAGTCGGACCCGAGCACGGCCAGCACGCCGGGGGTGCCGTCCAGGGCCCGCAGCGGGGACCGCCGCGGCGTGATGACCAGGATCGGGGTCTGCGCGCGCAGCAGCGAACGGGCCATGGTCACCAGCGTGGTCGACTTCCCGCTGCGCGGCGGTCCGGCGACCACCAGGCCGGGGCCTTCCTCGCCCAGGTCGAGGCCCTGCGGTGACAGCTCGTCGCCCCCTGCGCCGGCCAGCACCCACAGCGGAGAAGGCGGAACGAACTCCGGCTCGAGCCGCAGCGTCTGGCCGGACGTGATCCGGGCGGGCAGCGCGTCCACCCGCAGCGGCCTGAGCTCGGCCGCGGGGCGGCCGAACCGCTGCCCGGCGGCGGCGCCGAGCTGGCGCAGCGCCCGGGCCTGGGCCAGGCCGGAGGGGTCCGGGTCGAGCATGGCGATCTGGGCTTCGAGCGGGTGCGGCTTGGCGGCGAACAGCACCCGGCCGGCCGGGTGGTGGGCGGGCAGGCTCCTGGTCGGTATGTCGGCCAGCGCCGAGTCGTCCGGGTCGGTCAGCCGCAGCATCAGCTGCTCACGGAAGACCGCGCCGACCTGCCCGGTGAGCGCGGCCCGGTCGGTCGTCACCACGGCGCGCAGCCCGACCGCGCTGCCTTCGCGCAGGATCTGCAGCAAGGTCTCGATCAGCCGCCCGAAGTCGTATGGCTCGAAGGCCGCGGCGTACCCTTCCCACCAGTCAAGCAGCAGCAGCATCCAGGGCAGCCTGAGGCCGGACCCGCCGGACCCGCTGGCCCCGGACCCGCTGGCCGCGGAAGCCCGCTGCTCGGCCAGCCCGGTGAAGCCGCGGGCCGCGAGCAGCTGCTGGCGGCGCATGATCTCGGCGCGGAGCTTGTTGAGCAGCCGTTCGACCCGGTCCGGGGTGTCCCTGGACACCACCGCCCCGCAGTGCGGCAGCTCGGCGACGGGCAGCAGCGCCCCGGTGCCGCAGTCGATGCCGTAGATGTGCACGTCGGCCGGGGAGGCGGTGCTGGCCACCGAGCCGGCCAGGGTGCGCAGCAGGGTGGACCGCCCGGTGTGCGCCGCGCCCGCGACGACGATGTGCCCGGCCTGGGCGAAGTCCAGGGTGAGCGGCTCGCGGGCCTGCCGTTGCGGCAGGTCGGTCAGCCCGAACGCGACCGGCGGCACGTCACCCCGCCCGCTCGAAGCCGCCGAGGGCAGGTCCGCGAGCGTGATCAGTTCGGGCAGCGGCTCCAGCCAGGGCCTGCGCTGGGCGCCGAGGCCGGCCTTGACGTTGGCGGCGACCACGGCGTCCGCCAGCGCGGACAGGTCGGTGGCCATGTTGATCTCGTCGGACCCGGCGGACGGCGGGGCGGGCAGCGCGCGGCCCAGGCCGCGCCACGGCACGGTCACCACCCGGGTGGCCGTGGTGTCCGGGCCGGCCCCTGGCCGCCGGCCGCCGATGCGGGCGGACTGCACGGCGACCGGGCTGGACGCACCGGACCTGATGAAGCACCGCCCGGGGGTGGACTTGGCGATGAACGCCGCGTCGGAGGTGTCGATGACGTCGGCGGACTCATCGGAGCTTGTCACCCGCAGCGCGATCCGCAGGTTGGTGTTGGCCCGGATGTCGGCGCTGACCACGCCGGCCGGCCGCTGGGTGGCCAGCACCAGGTGCACGCCGAGGGACCGGCCGCGCCGGGCGATGTCGATCAGGCCGTGCACGAAGTCGGGCAGCTCGGCGACCATCGCGGCGAACTCGTCGATGATCAGCATGAGCCGGGGGATGGGTTCCAGGCCGGGCTGCAGCGACCTGGTGTCCCAGTAGTCCTCGATGTCCTTGGCTCCCGCGTGCAGCAGGAGCTCCTCGCGCCGTTTCAGTTCGGCGCCGAGTGAGGTGAGCGCGCGCACGGTGAGATGCCCGTCGAGGTCGCTGACCATGCCGACGGTGTGCGGCAGCCGGGCGCAGTCCTTGAAGGCGCTGCCGCCCTTGTAGTCGATGAGCACGAACGTCATCGCGTCCGGCCGGTTGGCCACGGCGAGCACCGCGATCAGGGTCTGCAGGAACTCGGACTTGCCGGCGCCGGTGGTGCCCGCCACCAGGGCGTGCGGCCCGTCGGCGCTGACGTCGAGGATGAACCGGCCGTCGGCGCCGATCCCGATCGGCACCTTGGTCGTCCGGCCGCGCCGCTGCCAGGCCGCGAGCACCAGGTCGGGGGACGGGTTGGGCATGCCGATCAGGTCGAGCAGCCGGGCCGAGCCCGGGATCATCGACTGCGTGTCGTCCCGGCTCACGTCGCGTACCGGCGCGAGCGCCCGGGCGACCCGGTCGGCCCAGGCCACCGAGACCTGGTCGGCCAGCAGCGGCGGGATCCGCTCCAGCCCGCTGCCGTGCATCCGGATGCCGAAGGGCCGCACCGTCCCGCTCTGCTGGCCGGCCTCATGCGAGGCGACCGCCCAGCCGCCTGGTCCATACTGCACTCCATCCGAACGGGCGTTGGTTCCCGCGCCGCGTCCCGGTATCTCCCAGGACAGGACGGCGGCGCACTCCTCGGGCAGCACCCGGTGCGAGGAGTCGATGCAGACCGTGTAGACGCCGGTCCGCCGCGCGGCCGCGAGCACCTGCGGCATGCCGGGGATCCGCCGAAGCTGCCGCGCCCCGTCGAGCACCACCAGGATCTTGGGCCCGAGGTCGCGGCTAGCCATCCCCGCCCCGCCCCCTCCGCCGGAACCTGCCCCGCCGAACCCGGAACCGCCCAGGCCCCCGCCGTCCGCGGACGTGGCCAGCCGGGCGGTCACCTCCGCGAGCAGTTCGGCCACCCGCTTGGCGGCGGACTCCGGGTCGGTGCCGACCAGCGCGACGCAGTCCTCGCTGCCCCGCGGCGCGCAGTGCGGCAGCCAGCGCACCCAGTTCCAGTGCTGGCCCGCCTCGGCTTCGGCGGTCAGCACCACGATGGCCAGGTCACGCGGGCTGTGCAGGACCGCGGCCTGGGCGACCAGCCAGCGGGCCAGCGCCCGGGACGCGCCCACCGGGCCGGCCAGCCCGATGACGCCCAGCTGGGCCAGCGGCAGCGAGACAGGCACGCTGAACGAGATCGGTACCTGCGGCAGCTCATCGTCTTCCGCCGCGCCCTTGGCCCTGACCAGTTCGACCGCGGCGGGCCCGTCGAACAGGCCTATCCGCATCCGCAGCGTGTCCGCGTCGTCGGCCCGGCGTTCCCACAGCCGCCGCCGCGGCCCGCTCGCGGTGAGCAGGACCTGGGCCGGATCCATCGCGTCCTCGCGCCGTCTGGCCTCGTCCGCGGCCCGGACCGCGGCCAGCTGGCCGGCCAGCTTGGTCATCGTGTCGCGGTACTGGCGGGCGCGCTGCCGGTGCGATTTCCCGCCCTTGTTGCGGCCGCCCATCCACTGGCTGAGCAGCATGACCGGGCTGGTGATCATGAACAGGGCGTACAGCCACTCCCTGGTGACCTCCACCATGACCACGCAGAGGATCACGGGGACGGCCGCGCCGATCAGCATGGCCCGGTTGTACTCGTTCTTCTTCGGCTCGCCCGGCACCTCGATCTTGACCGGCTTGGCCGCGGGCCGCAGCCGGGGCGGCCGGTGGTAGGCCAGGCCGCCGCCTTCGACCGGGGACAGGTGCGCGTCCGGCGGCTCGGGCCTGACCAGGGTCAGCACCGCGGTGCCGATCCGCACCACGCCGCCGAACGGCCAGGGCTGGGGCTCGGTGACCTCGGCCCCGTCGAGCAGCAGCTTCGGCCCCGCCGCCGCGGCCTGGCCGCCGGCCGGCCCCGCTGGTTCGAGCGTGGGCTCGCCCAGGCCCCAGCTGACCGTCAGCGTGCAGGCGTGCGCGGGCACGCCGGGGACCCTGAGCTGCACCTGGCAGCTGGGCCCTGATCCGATCGTGGCCGCTCCCGGGCCGAGCCGGTGCACGATGCCCGCGCCGGGACCGCCGACGACCCGCAGCTCCGCTATCCCGGTCGGCTCGGCCAGCGAGGTGGCGGCGGAGGCCCGGGAGTCGATGGCGACCACGGCCCCGTCCCGCAGCGCCTGCGCGGCCGGCGCGTCCGGCCGTACCGGCTGCCCGTCGACCCACAGCGACTGGTCCGGCGCGCCGTTGCTCGGCAAGGTTCCCCAGGCGGCCCGCGGGTGCATGATGACGGGCGCGAGGTGCTCGCGCGGGGTGAAGGCCTCGTGCAGCGCCTCGGCCACCTGTCCGGCTTGCGCGCCGTCATCGCCGCTGACGACCACGTCAAGTGGCCCCTGAGGCGTAAGCGCAGTCAGCGCGATTCGCATCGGCTCCTACCCAAAGCGTCAACGTTCCCACGGTCCCCGCCAGGTCCCGCCGCCATCACTGACCGCCGCTTCCCCGTCCACAGCAGACGTCCAACGTATCCGCTGTAAGTCCGCTATGTTGTCCAATTTCCCTTCTCACCTCCCCAGCTCCTCCTCCACCTTCCCAACCAGCCAGCGGTGGCAGGCAAGGGGACCGCGGGCACCCTGCACCCCTAAGAAGGGGACCGCGGGCACCCTGCACCCCTAAAGAAGTCACGGTGGGCGCTTCGTGTCCGGGGCGAGGTCGGCGGGTGCGTGTTTGCCCTGGTCAGCTGGTTCCTGATTACTCATTGTCGTTAAGAGGGGCAGGTTGGGTTATTTGTGCTTACGGATTCGTAATATAGGGGTCGAGAACCGGGCGTATCGCGATATCTTCAGGCCCCACGGGCGGCGGCGACATAGCAGCGAAATAAGTACGCGGCTGCATACGTGACGTGTCGGCAGACCATGGGAGGCCGCGATCTTATGGTGAGCGACCGGGGCACGCTACCGCGCGGGGCGGTGGCCGACCAGTCGAGCTCGTGGGCGGAGCCTACCGCTCCCGGCGGCCGGCGGCTGCCGAGCGCGCCGCGCGAGCGCAAACCAGCGCTGGCCGCCCTCGCCGTGCTGCTCGTCGCCCTGGGCGCGGTCGCCGCGGGACTGCTGGTGATCAACGCCGGGCACCGGGTCGGCGCGGTTGAGATCGTCCAGCAGGTGGGCCAGGGCCAGCAGATCCCGGCGTCGGCCATCCGTGAAATCGAGATCTCCGCCGACACCGGCCTGGACTATGTGGCCTGGCAGTACGCCGGCCGGGTGGCGGGCGTCTACGCCGCCACCGAGATACCGGCCGGAACCCTGCTCACGCAGGCCATGACGTCATCGGCCAACAACCTGGCCGCGGGCAAGGTCGAGGTGGGGCTTTCGCTGAAGGCCGGCCAGGTCCCGGGCAACCTGATCATCGGGGACACGGTCGAGGCCTTCCCGGTCGGCACCGGCAGCGGCTGCGGGACCGGCGCCAGCGCAGGCACCGTGGGCGTGTCCATCGCGACAGGAACGGTGGCCAGCCTCAGCGGCGACGCCACGCAGAACGGGGACACCGCCGGGGTGACGCTCGCGGTAGGGCCGGCCGACGCGGGCATCCTGGCCTGCTACGCGTCCGCCGGCGACGTCGCCCTCACGCTGCTGCCGGGCACCGGGGCTGGGTGATCATGGCGCTGATCGCCATTGCCTCCGACAAGGGAGCGCCAGGAGTCACGACCGCGGCCCTGGCGCTCGCGGCTGTGTGGCCGCGTCCGGTCCTGCTGGCCGAGTGCGACCCGGCCGGCGGCGATCTCGTCTACCGTTTTCCCGCCGCGGGCGGCGGCCCCCTCGATCCGCGCCGCGGGGTGCTCAGCCTGGCCGTGGTCGCCCGCCGCGGGATGCAGCCGCAGCAGGTCTGGGAGCACGTGCAGAAGCTGCACGGTGGCCTGGACGTGCTGGCCGGCGTGACCAACGCGGAGCAGGGCGCCGGGCTGAGCCTGCTCTGGGGCCCGATCGGCAAGGTGCTCGCCTCGCTCCCGCAGGCCGACGTGATCGCTGATTGCGGTCGGCTCGGCGCCGACGGCCCGCTCTACGACCTGCTCGCGGAGGCCACCACGGTCGTGCTCGTGACCAAGGTGCGGGTGGCCGACGTGATCAGGCTGCGGGACCGGGCGTCCGCCTTCGCGGCGGCGGCGCAGAGCCGGGGCCGGCGGGGGTTCGGTGTCGGCGTCGTGGTGATCGCCGACCACAAGAAGTTCCGGGCGGAGATCGGTGAAGTCCAGCAAGTGCTCGGTCAGGCCCATGCGCCGGCCACCGTGGTCGGCGGGATCGCGTACGACAGCAAGGGCGCTGACCTGCTGAGCGGCGAGTGGGGCGGGAACCTGGACCGGACCCTGCTGATCAAGACAGCCCGGGAGGTGGCCCAGCATCTCCTGTCCGGGCTGCCCGCCATCGCCAGTCCCGCCCCCGTGCCCGCTCCCGTGCCCGCCCCCGCTCCCGCCCCCGTGCCCGCCCCCATCAGCCGGGTGCTCGGGGGCCGTTCCGGCCGGCATCAGGCCGATCCGGCCAGGTCGATGGATCCGAGCCGTCCGGGCGGGGGGTGAGGCGAGATGGACCACGCCCTGGTGAAGCGGCTGCGCGGTGAGGTGGGTGACCGGCTGGCCGAGCAGCGGCGGCTTGATGCCGCGGCCGCGATGGCGCCGATGACGGGTGAAGACGAACGGCAGTTCGCCCGGGCCATCATCTCCCAGGTGCTTGAGGAGCACGCCAGGAGCGAGATTCTCGTCGGCCGCCCGCCGCTGAACGCGCAGGAGGAAACCGACCTCGCCGAGGCGATCCACGCGGCCCTGTTCGGCGTCGGCCGGCTCCAGCCGCTGCTGGAAGACCAGAACATCGAGAACATCGACATCAACGGCTGCGACCGGGTCTT
>JBEKGC010000180.1:0-12287 GCA_050013055.1 Streptosporangiaceae bacterium | reverse complement strand
CAGCACGGCCACCACCCGCAGCGGCATTGCCGTGCTCACCTACCTGCCGGCCGGGAAGCCACGGTACGGGTCGTTTGCCGCTGACCCCGAGCCAGAACAGCACCGGATCCTCCGGTGACCGTTGTGGCTGGGTTACTCGCCCGGCACGGAAGGGCGAGCAGGTCAATCACGGAGCGTCACACTAACGCCAGCCAGGACTGTTCACATACCGGCAACCAACCCCATCAACGGCTGTTCAACCTGGCCCGGACACCCCAGCTCAGAGTGTTCAAGTTCGCCTGATCCCTACAGGGTCAGCGCTCGGCGAGGCGACGAGCTGCCGGGCGGCACGCACAAGGGGGCCGCGACAGCATCCGGCGGCGAGCCACTACGCGACCCCGAACCCGGCATGAGCACCGCGCGCAGGGACCGTCGGCTGCCCGGACCTGTCCAGGTCAAGACAGCGAGACTGCGACTATTTCGCCGATCCCGCCCTCGTCCCCGACTTCCAGGCCCAGCTGGTGCAGACCGGAAACCAGATCATGGCGGCCATCCTCAAGCAAGCCGCCGAACGCGGCGAAACACGCGACGACATCCCCCCGCGAGTTGCCGCTCTCCCCTTCGACCTCCTCCGCAGCACGCTCTTGCTCAGCACCGGCGACTCCCGCGCCATCACCGAGATCGTCGACCAGGTTTTCCTTCCCCTCGTCAGCCGGTGAACCCGACCGGGGCCGTCAAGGGTGAAGCTGGGTGCCCCCGCCCGTGGTCGGCCAGGGCGATGCGCCCGACCCACTGACCGCCCTCCAGCACGATTGAACAGCCCGTTGGTTAAGGGAAACGCTCGCCCGCCGGGCTACCCTAGTGGCTGCCACTGCGACTCGACTGGTCGGATCACATGGTGTTTCACCTTGAGGAGCCAGCAGAGCGGAACCTGATGTACGAGCGGGTGATCAGGGAGGCCACACGGGCCGACGACCTGCGCTCGTACCTGAACGAATCCGTACTCCGTCAGGTATGGAGCCTGCTCTTCCTGCCGCGGAGCGTCCGGCAGAACTGGGAACAGCGCTTCCCCGACCTCCGGCTGGCCGCGTAAGCGAGACGGCTGGCACTTGGGGATGGACCCGTTTCACGAGCGCCTCGCTCGCGTGGCGCTAGAAGTGGCTGCATCGTACGGCTTCGCGTTGGCGGGAGGGTATGCCGTTCAGGCCCATGGTTTCCTTGACCGGCCGTCTGCCGACGTGGACCTCTTCGCGGAAGCCAGCGCCCAGTTCAACTTCTCAGATGCCGTCGATGCGGTCATCGCCGCCTACCAGCGGGACGGACTGGATGCGCGCGCCGAGGCGCGCAGTTCGTCCGTCGCCCGGCTGAGCGTGAGCACCGGCGAGGAAGAGGCGCGGGTTGAGCTAGGGTGGACTGGCGCATGAACGAGCCAGTCCGGTTCGCTATCGGCCCGGTGCTCCACGCCGATGACGCTGTCGCGAACAAGGTCTGTGCCCTCTTCGCAGGGCTGAGATCCGGGACTACGTGGACGTGGCGGCGATCCTGGCAAGCGGCCGCTACTCCGAAGGTGACCTGATCCGCCTCGCAGCGGAGCACGATCCCGGGTTCGACCTAGCCTGGTTCACTGAGGCCCTCGAAGCAGTTGACCGCATACCCGATACCGGCTTCGCCGACTATGGCCTCGACTCGGCAAGCACGTCAGCCCTTCGGGCACGGATGCATGCCTGGGCGAAGAAGATCAGCGGCGGCTAGCGTCCGGAGGCAGGCCGCTCAGGAGCACAGGACCGCGAGAGGGCCAACGAGCCTGCAATGTCCTCCGGTATACCTGGCGCGTACCTGCCATTGACCTCCGCTGTACCAGGAAGGCCGAAGACGGGAAACCGGGACCAATCAGCCCTTAAAGAGCTGCCGCGCCATCACCACCCGCTGGATCTGGTTGGTGCCATCGTAGATCTGGGTGATCGTGGACCGGATGGCGGTTTCCGCAGGTAGATGGCATGTCGAGCGACCTGGTGTCAGCACGGATTCAGCACGTGGCGCCCGGAGCCCAGGGTCCAGGCGTACCGGAAGGTACCGGTCTCCAACTCCCGGGCCAGCACCGGCGCCCCGGCGAATGCCCCGATCAGCGCGGGCACCACCAAGGCCCCGGTCCAGCGCTGGGCATTGCTGATACCACGCGGTATCATATAGCTATGGCTATGACGCTCAGGCTCAGCGATGAACAGACGGAGGCGCTCCGGCAGAAGGCGGAGGCCGAACATCGTTCCATGCAGCAAGTCGCGTTGGCCGCCATCGACGCCTACGTTCACCAGGCAAACCCCGCCCGCCGCCAGTCGGTTCCGGTCACGGAGCTTATGACGGTGTTCCAGGACCTGCCTGCGATGAGCGCGGAGGCGTTCCGTGCCGACCAGGATCGCTACGCCGACGGTGAGCCACACTTCGACGCCTACGAACGCATCCACGAGCGGCAGGACGGCGAGTGACCTCCCGTTACCTACGCGGGCTTGGCGACACGAACATCCTGATCTACCTGGAACGGCTGGCGGTCGATCAGCTGCCCGCCGAGCTCCTCATCAGCACGGTCACCCTCGCCGAGCTGTCGGCAGGGGTGCACTCGGCCGTGGATGCCGGTGAGCGCGCGCGGCGGGTGCTTCGTGTGCAGCGAGCGGAAGCAACCTTCAGTCCGCGGCCATTCGATGTTGAAGCCGCCCGGCAGTACGGGATTATCGCCGCCGAGGTGATCGCCATGGGCCGCAGGCCCCGCGGCCGCGTGGCTGACTTGATGATCGCGAGCATCGCGGTAGCGAACAAGCTTCCTCTGTTCACCACGAATCCCGCAGATTTCCGGGGGCTCGAATCGGTCGTTACGGTCGTTCCAGTTCCCATCCCAGCGTCCGCTCTCTGAATCGCGGCCTGGGCCTATTCACGGCCGCTACGTGCGAGGCCGGCCTTCAACCTGTCCCTGCTCGCCACCGCTTACGCATTACAAGACGAACCGGAGAAGGCGTCGGCTGTCGGACGGCGGACACTGGACCTGACTGTCCGCCTCAGCTCAGCCCGCAGCGGCCGCTAGGTGCTGCTGCCGCTGACCTGGGTCAGCGGCACGGCGGTGCACAACGCCTGCGAGCCGCTGGTGAACGTCACGGTGCCGCCGTCACCCGGCGTTACCGTGGCGATGAGACCAGGCGAAAGGCCTTATTTCACTACTCGAGTGCGCACCTTTCAAACGAAACTCATCCGCAACTGCAATAGCTTTCCTTAAGATGTTGAACGCGTTGATGCAGCCATCCGCCGAGTCATTCTCCATCCATCTCGTCCCGATTTCGCTTGCTCGTCTCGTATGGGGATGTATAGTCAACTTGCCTTCGGTAAGCGTCTCACAAGGGAACGCGCCGTGCTTGACGCCAGAAATCATCAGGGTAAGTTCGGAGAGGACTACGTCCGCGTCCTTGCATCAGCCGCCGGACTGACCGTTTACACGCCAGACAAGGATTTTGATGGGGTGGACTTCGTGCTCCGCCGACATGACCACGCTTTCCCCGCGATTGACGTCCAGGTGAAGTCGTGGTCACGGCCGCAGAAGTCCGGTGGGAATTGGCGGTTCAACGGCCTGACCGAAGTGCAGTTCAATAAGCTCGCAGGCCGCGACTATACCCTTCCCAGGTACTTGTTCCTGGTAGTCGTGCCGGATGACCCTCATCAGTACTCAGAGACCTCGGCCGATGGCATGCTCCTGCGGTACCAGAGTTACTACCTGCCGATGTGCGATGAGGCTCCGGTCAGCGAGCCGAGCCCGGTACGCAGGCGCACTGTTCACGTCCCGATTGGGAATATTCTGACGGCACGTTCGCTGCAAACTTTAATGCATCCGACTCCAGGTCGAGGAGACGCGTGATGCTTCCTCGTCCGAAGGTCCAGGATATTCAAACATATCTACGTGATAATGGCTGGGAACACTCGCTCACCTGGCGCGACGCGCCAGTGTGGTCGCACGTGGACGGCTACGAGCTCCTGGTCCCGCCGCGTGATGATCTAATGGACACCGACCTCAGGGTTCGGGAACTGCTGAATGTGTTGGCCGTCGCCGAGCAGCGCTCGGCTGACGACATCCTCGTGGACATCTACGCACCACTGGATGACATCCAGTCGTTCCGTACCTTTCCGGAGGGCATGCCACCTGGGTTTACCTCGCTGAAGGGAGGCATACGCGCCCTTCATTGCGTGCAGAGCATGATCGGCATCGCCGCACGGACCGTCGTCGAAGGACCGCTGCCCAAGTTCGCCGGGGGGGTCCCGACGACCGCTAGCGACCTAATGCAGCGTGTACGGCTTGGACCGGGCCATCCCGGTAGCTACGTCTTTACTGTGCGGGTGCCGGTGGATGCGCCTTCACAGCATGCAGACCCAGGATCCCGGGCTCAGCCAGACGAACCCCTCGGGCGGCAGGTTGCCCGGCAGTTCTATGAGGCCATAACGGCCGCGAACGCCGCGACGGCTCATGCGACGCTCGGCGACCTGGCCGCCTTTGACAACACCCTCACAGCGGGCGTCTCCGCCGACTTGTGCCTGGCGCTGAGCGTGCTCGCCGGCCGGCAATACGAGCAATCGTTCGACGTCACCTTCCGCTGGAGCCATGGCCTCCATGCCGAACTTCCGGCGAGCACCGTTCACTTCGCCGACGGAGCCGGCAAGATCATCCGAGCCGCGGCCCGACGCCTACGGCAGGTCCGCATCTCCGGTGCCGCCGAGGTGACCGGACTTGTCGAGAGCCTACACGACCAGCCAGAGGCAGGAGACCGCTGGCGGATCAAGGTACGGGGCGATCTGACCACCCAGGGCGGCACCGCATTCGGCCGCACAATCTGGGTCCGGCTCGACGGACAGGCCTCCTATGACCGCACGATAGCCGCCCACCAAGCACGGCATCTCGTATGGGTGCGAGGCGAGTTGTCCGCCCATGGACGACTCGAACTCGTCACCGACGGCACAAGGTTCGAAGTTATCGGCTGATCGCAACCTGAAAGGAACGCGCGGGTATGGAATTTGGTCACCTCTCCGTCCGGGAGAGAGCCGCGCTGTTCGCCTTGCTCGCCGAGGCGCGGCCGCTGTCCAACCCTGAACTTGAGGAGCGGGTAGGTTTCCGGCTGGATGGAGCGGCCTGCCGGAAGCTCAACCAGATAAAGCTCGTCAAGACTATCCAGCCTAACCGTGCGTTCGTGCACGAACTGACCGACGCTGGGTGGCGCTGGTGCGCGGACGAGCTCACTGCCCCGCGACATCCCGATGCCAAGAGCATAGAAAGCGCGCTCTATGCTGTGCTGGCCGTCTTTGGTCGGTACATCCAGGCCACCGGGCTTAGCCTGGCAGATGTCGTCAAGACAAGCTTGGAACCCGCGTCGCAGGCGCCCCAGGAGTCGGCCGACATCGAGGCTCGCGTCATGTCCGCGTATCGCGTGCTTGCGAAGGAGCCAGCTCAGTTCGTTAAGCTGACCGAGCTTCGCTCGCGGCTGGCGGATTCGCCTCGCTCCGACATCGACGCGGCGCTTGACCGAATGTACCGATCGCAGCGGATCAACCTGATCCCGCAATCCAGTCCACGGGCGCTCTCCGCCGAAGACCGCGAGGCAGCGATCTGTATCGGCGGTCAGGACAAGCATCTTATGTCGGAAGTGCTGCGATGAGCACCGAAGACGACGAACTGGACGTGCTCGCCGCGCTGTCATTCAACTGGACCCTCAACAGAGAGGACGTGTGGACTCCCTCGCCTTATCACGTCGAGGGGCTGCACCCGGGAGCCGTCTCGCAGATTCGCCGGGGGATCGACGAGGCGTACAACAGCACCGGGTCGGACCCGCTCGGCGTTGTCCTGGTAGGAGAGCGCGGTGCCGGCAAGACCCACCTGCTGGGATGGGCGCGGGAACAGGTCCAGCAGATGGGCGGGTATTTCTTCCTTGTTGGCGACCTGTCGAGCAGAACGTTCTGGGAGCAGACACGCGCATCGATCCTCGAGCAGCTTCTCCGTCGCGACGGCAGCGAAAGCCAGCTCACCGTCCTGCTCAGCGACCTGGCACACCGAACGAACCTGTCAGAAGCCGTTCGGAACGCGGTAACCGGGCGCGTGCCGCCGACCAGGGACCACCTCAATGAGTTCGCCGTATCACTTCAGACCGTCGACCAATCTCTCGACCTGCCCGTTCAAGATGTCGCGCGGGCGCTAGCCCTGCTCGCCTCACCGCAGCAGGAGCAGTCTGAGATCGGCTACAGCTTCCTCGCGGAGTATGACCTCGAACAGGAGGAACGTCGCGCCTGGGGCATCCGCACTACACGGCGGGAGGTCAGATTCCTGATCCGCCAGCTCTCCCGGATTCTCGCGCTCTCTGGTCCGACCGTCGTCGCTGTCGACCAGATCGACGCGCTTGTCGAAAGGGTGACCAATGCAGCCGAGCGAACCGGCACGAGGCAGGATTACCTGATCGCCGAGGTAGCTGGCGACCTGATGGACCTGCGGGATCTTACCCTGCGCACCCTCACGGTCATCGCCTGCCTCGGAGAAAGCTGGGATCACGTCAGGAACTCATCAGTTGGCACGGTCAAAGATCGCTTCCATCTGCCTCGGCAGCTCCAGAACATCCCAAGTCCGGAGGCAGGCCGCCAACTGATCGCGAAGCGGTTCACTCTCGCCTTCGACGCTGTCGGGTTCAAGGCCCTGTACCCCACCTGGCCGATCCGGCCTGCTGCGTTCGAGCAGGCTACCGGTTACACGGTGCGCACCTTGCTCCAGCGGGTCGAGGAACACGTCAGCCGGTGCATGAAGGACCGGCGCGTTCGCGAGCTCGACCGGCTCGACGACAAGAGGGACGGCCAGGATGAGTCTCGACCGCCGGATCCGGCAAGCTCACGCAGAGTAACGTCGAACAACAACATTGACAAGCAAACTCTGGACCGCCTGGATGCGGAGTTCGGCGAACTGCGCGCCACCGCCAACATTGACGCCGCGTTCGATCCGGCGAGGGAAGACGCGGAAATGCCTACGCTTCTGGCAGCCGGCCTAGACGCCTGGGTACGCGAACGCGGCGATGGTGGCCGCGGTTTCTATAAGGACCCTCGGCGTGCCGATGCCGCGCTGCACGTCTGCCTGCGGATGGTGAGCGAGGATCGTCTCGAACGGCAACGGCGTTGGGCCTTCCGCTCGCTGGCCACCGACAATCCGAGGGCCGTACAGAGCCGAATGAAGAAGGCCATGGCCGCCGCAGGGCTCGACGGGGAAGGGTCAGAGCGGCAGTTGTTCCTGCTACGCAACACCCAGTGGCCCGCAGGCCCTCGGACCCAGGAAGTACGGGCCGAATTCGACGACTTGGGCGGGGTGGCGGTCGCGGTCACAACAGAGGACCTCAAGACCTTCGCGGCGCTGCGCCGCATGATCGACGGCAACTTCCCTGGCCTCGATGGCTGGCTCACCGCACGTCAGCCAGCACACCATACGGAGTTGCTCGCCAAGACGCTGGCCGATGTAGAGGGCACCGGCGGACCAGTCGAGGAGACGGCCGCTGTGGATGGCGGGTCTGGTGCCGAGCCGACCTTGCCAGCCGGTACCCAGCCCGCCGAGGCCGAACGCGACTCCGCCATCCGTGTCGGCAGCGCCTACGCAGGAAATGCGCCAGTGCACGTGGACCTTCCCTCTTTGCGCCGTCATGTGGCAATCTTCGCCGGCACCGGGTCAGGTAAGACTGTCCTGCTGCGCCGGATAATCGAAGAGTGCGCGCTGCGCGGGGTTTCCTCGATTGTCCTCGACCCGAATAATGACCTCGCACGGCTAGGAGACGCCTGGCCAGCGTCCCCGGAACACTGGCTCGACGGGGATGCCGAAAGGGCATGCGAGTATCTGGCCACCACCGACGTGACGGTATGGACCCCGCGTCGCCAGGGCGGCCGACCATTGACCTTTCAGCCGTTGCCGGCGTTCGCCGATGTCCTCGACGACGAGGACGAATTCGACGCGGCGGTGGATGTCGCTGTGGAGGCCCTGACACCGAGGCTGAAGGCGAATAAGGGAACGCCAAAGTCAGAACACGAAAAGGCGGTGCTCAGGCAGGCCCTTCAGTTCTTCGGACGCCGCAAGGGCAGCGACCTCGACAACTTCGTGGCATTGCTGGCCGAACTGCCCGAGGAGGCCAGCAGTCTCGATAAAGCGGCCACCGTGGCGAGCGATCTCGCGAACCGGCTCCGGGTCGTCAGGGTCAACGATCCGCTGTTCGGCGGAGCAGGCCAGACTGCTGACCCGGGCATACTGCTGACCCCGCCCGAGGGAAAGCGCGCCCGGGTTTCGGTGATCAGCCTGATCGGCCTGCCGGAGACAGAGCAACGGCAGAGCTTCGTCAACCAGCTCCAGATGGCCTTGTTCTCCTGGATCAAGCGAAATCCGGCCCGGAACCGTCCGCTGGGCGGGCTGTTCGTCATGGACGAGGCGCAAGATCTGGCACCCTCGACCGGGACCACCGCGTGTACCGTGAGCACCCTCCGCCTCGTCGCTCAGGCACGTAAATACGGCCTTGGCCTCCTTTTCGCCACTCAGGCGCCCAGGGGGCTGCACAACTGGATACCAGCTAACTCCACCACCCAGCTCTACGGGCTGCTGAATAGCCTAACCCAGGCCAGTGCGGCTAGAGAACTGGCCAAAATGAAAGGCGGCGACATTCCGGACATCAGCCGTCTCAAAGCTGGTCAGTTCTATATCGCGACCGAAGGCAGCGCCTTCCGCCAGATCCGGACGCCAATGTGCCTGAGCCACCATTCAAGCCCACTTACCGAAGAGGAGGTCATCAGGCGCGCCCGCCGCGCGTAAAGCTTTGTCACACAACGAGCTACAGGTAGGACACCGCCTAGCGTATGTTCTCCACTGCGCAATCTTCGCGAGCGCCGCCGCCGCCCACAGTCACGCCCGGGGACGCGTCCACCGGCTCGCCACGCTCACCACCGTCCTGGCCGGGCGGTTCCGCAGACCGTCGATGAAGGTCTGTGGGTCAGCTGCGGGCCGGATCAGATAGCGGGCCGCTGTCCGGATCTTGTTCTAATATTTATTCCGAACAGGCTAAGTGACTGTATCTAGGGTCGCTGTACGGGTATGTTTCCGTTTGGTGCCGCCATGGTCCACGGGCCGTCGGCGGGCCGGACGGGGAAGCCACGACGTATAGCGGAGGCGTGCTGGTACAAGACCGCGAGGACATCGGCATCCGCGAGCGCACCCTGTGGCGTCTGCTGTACGAGACCGCCGCGCGCTCGGCCGAGGTGCTCCGCCTCGACGTCGAGGACCTCGACCTGCCCAACCGCAGGGCGAAGGTGCGCCGCAAGGGCGGCGCGATCGACGTCATCGTCTGGCAGACCGGGACCGCCCGGCTGCTGCCCCGGCTGCTGAAAGGCCGCACGGCCGGACCGGTGTTTCTTACTGACCGCCGGGCCCGCGTCCAGCTGCCGCCGTGCGATATCGACCCGGCGAGCGGCCGGGCGCGGTTGTCGTACCGGCAGGCCGAGGACCTGTTCAAGGCCGCGTCCGGCGGCGCGACCCTGCACCAGCTGCGGCACAGCGCGCTGACCCACGACGCCGAAGCCGGCGCATCGACTCCGATGCTGATGGCCAAGAGCGGTCACACGTCGGTCGCCTCACTGGCCAGGTACGCGCGGCCGTCAGCCGAGGCCCTGGCACGATGGCAGGAGCGCAACGACCCGGCGAGGCGGCGATGAGCAGTTGGCCGGAACCGGGCGAGCCTGCAACTTAACTTTCATTCGAAGTGCTCACCTATAACTTTTTCCAGCTTTAGTTATAGGTTAGAGGCGTGGATGCAACTAAGTTTGTATCTCCCAAGTGGGGCCGTGCCATCCGGACGCCTCCCCGGGATCTTTTGCCGCTTTCATTCCGCAACACGTGCCACGAGAGCTTACGCTCTCCGCGGACACGGTCATGCTGCTGTCCGAAGCAGATGCCGCGCTCGGTCGGCTGGCAGGATCAGGGCGCCTCCTGCCCAATCCTCACTTGCTGGTCAACGCCTACATCACTCGCGAAGCAGTCTCAAGCTCGCGGATCAAGGGTACGCAGGCTTCGGTCACGGAGGTCTTCGATGCTGCCGCGACGGGCGAGACCAAACGAAACGACATACGGGAAGTCCGCAACTACGTGGCCGCCCTCCAGCACGGCGTGCGGCGGCTGAAGGAAGACCAGTTCCCGATATCACTCCGGCTGATCAAGGAGATGCACGAGATCCTTCTCACCGGCGTCAGAGGCCAGGACAAGACGCCAGGTGAGTTCCGGACAAGCCAGATGAGGCGCCACGCCTGCCGCTGCTCGTAAGGTGTGCCCTGCTGCATTACCAGTTCGAGACCATTCACCCGTTCCTCGACGGCAACGGGCGGCTCGGGCGGCTCTTCATCGTGCTCTACCTCACGGACCGCGGGAGGCTGCCGGCACCGCTGCTGTATCTCTCCAGCTACTTCGATCAGCGCAAGAGCGACTACTACGACCGGCTGCAGTACGTCCGAGAGCGCGGCGAGATCACCGAGTGGCTCCAGTTCTTCCTGGACGGTGTCGCCGTCCAGGCCAATGACGCGGTTGAGCGAGCCGAGCAGCTTTCTGATCTGCGCGAGGGCTACCGATCGAGCCTTCGGGGCGGAGGCGGGCACACCTGGTCGTTGACCTCCTGTTTGCTAACCCGATTCTCACCGTCCGGCACGTAATGGACAGCATGAATGTGAGCCAGCCCGGCGCTTCCAACCTCCTGCGCAGACTCGGGGCGGAGGGCATCGTGCAGGAGATCGGAAGTGGACCCGGCGTACGACATCGATGGGTCTGCCACGATGTGCTCAAGGTCCTGGACCCTGAATCCGGATCCTAGCGGGGCGCCCCCTGCCGTGCCCGCCTCTCCTCGGCCACCGCGGCTACGACATCATCCCGTTCGATCTCCCGGGCCAGCCGGTTCAGCTCAGCGGCCATGGCGGACATGGATCCGATGAAGTCATGAGACCAGCCCAGGGCGCCCCAGCCGGCCAGCCAGGGTGGCCGACGACTCCTGTGCCTCAAGCTGCTGCTGCACCGGCTCTGTGTAGATCCAGCTCATGGACAGCAGGTCGTATCCCAGCTGCTCGATAACGGAGCCGTCCCGGCGGGAAGAGCCGACCGGACCCGCGCCATGGAGCCGCCGGACCCCGGGCCAGTAGAAGGCGTCCCAGCACTGCTGCTCGACCTCGGGCTGGAAGTCCTCCGGGTGCCCTCATAGATCTGGGTGATCGTGGATCAGTGGGCAGTTTCCGCAGGTAGATGGCCTGCCGGGCGCCGGGGTGTCAGCATGGATTCAGCACCCGTTGCGTTAGCGGGGATTAACCGGGCGCCTCGCAGTCGTCGGCCCGCCGCAGGAGCACGGTTCGTTCGGGGCCGTTCCTGGTGAGGGTGGCCGCCCGGCGGAACTCGGCGACGGCCTCGGCGTGACGGCCGAGCCGGGCCAGCAGGTCGCCGCGGACGCTTGGCAGATGGTGGTAGCCGGCGAGCGCGGGCTCGGCGGCCAGCCCGTCGACGATCCGGAGTCCCTGCTCGGTGTCGCCCGCCATCGCGACCGCGACCGCCCGGTTCAGTTCCACCACCGGCGATGGCGTTAGTGCGGCGAGAGCCTCGTACAGCAGCGCTATCTGCCGCCAGTCCGTCTCGGCCGCGGTGCGGGCCCGCGCGTGGCACACGGCGATCGCTGCCTGCAGCACATAGGGGCCCGGCGGCTGCCCCAGTTGCTGCGCCCGCAGCACAGCGGTGAAGCCGCGCCTGATCAGCAGATGATCCCAGCGGCCGCGGTTCTGGTCAAGGAGCGGGACCGGCAGGCCATCCGGACCCAGCCGGGCCGGGATCCGCGACGCCTGGATCTCCATCAGCGCGACGAGGCCGTGCACCTCAGGCTCATCGGGCATCAGCCCGGCCAGCACCCGGCCGAGCCGCAGTGCCTCGTAACACAGCGCGGGGCGCATCCAGTCGTCCCCGGCCATCGCCGAGTATCCCTCGTTGAAGATCAGGTAGAGAACCTCGAGTACCGACGCCAGCCGGGCCGGCCTGGCCGCGGGCGGCGGCACCTCGAACGGGATCTCATGGCTGGCCAGCACGCGCTTGGCCCGCGTGATCCGCTTCGCGATCGCGGACTCCGCGGCGAGCAGCCCACGCGCGATCTCCTCGGTGGTCAGGCCGCCGAGCAGGCGCAGCGTGAGGGCAACCCGCGCCTCGGTGGACAGCACCGGATGGCAGGAGATGAACATCAGCCGCAGCAGGTCGTCGGCTATCCGCT
>JBEKGC010000179.1:0-12472 GCA_050013055.1 Streptosporangiaceae bacterium | reverse complement strand
GCGGTGACCACCACAAGCGCCCGCACCCCGCGCTGCCCGCACTGCTCGGCCACCTCGAGCACCGCGGCGGCCGGCACCGCGATCACCGCCAGGTCAACCGGCTCGGGCAGGTCAAGCGCCGAGGCCAGGCACCGCTCCCCGCCGATCTGGCGAGCCCGCGGGTTCACCCCGTACAGCCGCCCCGCATACCCGCCCGCCCGGATATTGTCCAAGATGGCGCGGCCCGGGGTGCCTTTGCTCCGGCTTGCCCCGATGACCGCCACGGACTCCGGCGCGAGTACATGCCGCAGGCTCGCGATGTCCGCGCGGCACTCACGCTCGGCCACCGCGTCCAGGTAGCTGTCCAGGGCGGTCCCGGCGCAGGTGGCGGGCTGAGCATCGTCGGTCAGCGGGAATGTCATCTGATAGACCCCGGCTTCGTCGTGACAGTTCACCGGCAGGCCCGCGTCGGCGAATACGTTCAGCATGGCCCGGTTCCCGGGCAGCGCCTGCGCGGTGAACGTGGTGATCTGCCGGCCGCGGGCCCAGGAGACCAGGTGCTCGAGCAGCAGCGTGGCGACGCCCCGGTGGTGCATGTGGTCGGCCACCGCGAACGCGACCTCCGCCCTGCTCAGCACCGGGCTGGGCGCGGTACCGGCGGTCCGTTCGGAATCATCGGGCCGGAAGGCCGGCTCGCGGGTGACGATACAGCTGGCGCAGCCGACCACCTCACTGCCCGCCAGCGCCAGCAGCGCCAGCTGATCCGGCCCGGCCGCCCGGCAGATCCGGCGCGCCTCGATGCCGCAGGCTTGCGGGTTGAAGTTGAAAAATCGCAGGTAGTTGTTTTCGCGGGACATCGCCTCGTGCATGGCCGTGACCGCGGCCACGTCGTCCGGAGTGGCGGGCCGGATCTCGACCGTTGTCCCGTCGGCCAGCAGGGCGTACACGTGGCTGGCGTCGCGCGTCATGCTCATGCCAGCCTCCCTGTCCACCGCGGCAGGCTACCGCCGCAACTGACTCCATCGTCGTCCGGCCGGGCCGGCGGCACAGCGGGCCGAGGTCCCCGGCGGCAGGGTCCTTTGTCCTCTAACCGGTCCTTTAGCCCAAGCGGGGCGGGTCGGGTCTGGCCGCGGTCAGCCGGAGCCGTTCGCGCCGGACGCCTCCGGCCTGCTTCGGTACCGGCGACGTCGCCGGCGTCATGGTCAGAACAGCGGCCCCACCGGGATGGGAAAGGAGTCGGGGTAGCTGAGCCGGTCACGGACGGCGACGACGCCCTGGACGTGCCGGATCTTACGCACCAATTCGTGGCCGAGCGAGAGGGTGTCCGGGCTTCCCTCCAGGGTCACCACGCCCGCCTGGACGGTCACCGAGAACTTGACCGGGTCTTCGAGGAAGTCGTTCACGATCACGTTGTCGATGATCTCCTGGCCGATCTCCTCGTCGGGGCGGTCGAAGACGGCCAGCACATCGGTGCGGCTGATGATCCCGACCAGCTTGCCGTCGGAGTCCACCACGGGGAGCCGCTTGACCTGGAGGGTGTACATCAGCCGGGCGGCTTGCTCGACCGAGTCGCCGGGCGCGACGGTAACCGCCGGGTGAGTCATCAGGTCGCCCGCGGTCAGGCCGTCGGCCTTCTCCTGCTCCCGGCGGTGCAGCATGGCGGTGAGCGTACCGAGCTGATCGGCGTTCAGGACTTCCTTGGCCAGCATGTCGGCCTCGGAGACGACCCCGATCACCTTCCCGTCGTCGTCGACGACGGGGAAGGCGCTCACCCGGTCCCGGCGGAGCCTGGCCGCCATCTCCTTGAACGACGCGCCGCGCTTAACCGCCACCACCTGGGTGGTCATGATCTCCCTGACGCTGGTCTTCATCGTCAATCGTCTCCTCTAGTCGAGCGGGAAGGTGGATCGGGCGCCGACGGAAGACTCATCGGCCAGGTAGCTGAGGCGGTCCCGGACAGATACCACGCCCTGGACGTGCCGGGCCTGGCGGATAATCTCGTGACCGACCTCGTTGGTCTCGGGTATGCCCGTCAACGTCACCACGCCGTCCTTGACCGTCACCGTGAAGCTGGCCGGGTCGGCGAGACACCCGTCGAGGATCACGTCGCTGCTGATTTCCTTGCGGATGTCCTCGTCAGAGCGGCTGAAGACGGACAGGACGTCCATGCGGCTGACGATCCCGACCAGGTGCCCGGCCGCGTCGATCGCGGGGAGCCTCTTGACCTTGTGCTTGTACATGATCCGGGCGGCTTCCTGCACCGTGTCGTCGGCGCCGACGGTCACCGCGGGCCTGGTCATCAGCTCGCCTGCCGTCACCGCGCGGGCCTTTTCCTGCTCCTTGTGCCGGAGCAGACCGGTGATCATGCCCGGCATGCCGTCGTAGCCGCCCGCCAGGGCCTCCTTGGTCAGCATGTCGGCCTCGGAGACCACGCCGATGACCTTGCCCTGGTCGTCCAGCACGGGAAACGCGCTGACCCGGTGCTCTCGGAGAGCGGCGGCGATCTCCTTGAACGGCGCGTCCTGCTTGACCCAGATCACGCGAGTGGTCATGACTTCCCTGACCGTGGTAATCATCGTTCTCGCTCCTGTTACTTATGGCCGCACGCCGCGCGCCTTGCGGCCGGGCCCGCGGTACACCAGGGCTCGCATGGCTTCCTCCGCATTTCGCCCAGCTCGGTTTCCAGCTTCGCCGGGCGGGCCGGCCTCCGGCAGGGCCGAAGGTCCATATCCAGCGGGTTGAAGGTCATGGCGATTCCGGACGGACGGAATTTCACGGTGCTGACGCGGCCCGCTAAGGTCTTGGTAGGCGACCAGGCCCGCACTCGGGAAGGACCAGCCATGGCTGACCGCAAGATCACCGAACTCGACGAGGCCGAGAGCCTGCGGCTGATAGCGCACGGCGGCATCGGCCGGATCGCCTACCAGGGCAGGTACGGCCCGGTCATCCTGCCGGTGAACTACCAGTGGTACGACGGTGCCATCGTGTTCCGGACCGCCAGGCACAGCGCGCTCGATGAAGATCTGCAGACCGGGATCGCGGGCGGCGAGTACAAGGTCGCGTTTGAGATCGACGATATCGACACGGCCGGGCGCCAGGGCTGGAGCGTGCTGATCCAGGGGCCCGCCCACCACGTGTCCGAGGCCGAGCACGAGACCGTCATCAAGGCCGGCGTCGAGTCGTGGGCCGCCGGGGACCGGGAGCTGTTCGTCCGTATCATCCCCACTCACGTCACCGGCCGCCGGATCAGCCCCGCCTAGGCTCGTTACCGCTTCCGCTTCGTTCCTTCCCGGCCGCGCCGCCGGAGGGACATGGCCGGCGCATCACTCAGCTCCTCCCGTCACCGGCCCCAAACCTCACAGGGGTCCCTTCCGTCAAGGCAGCGTCTTACCTTCGTCCCGCGTGTCCCGCGCGTCGGCCCCGCAAGGCCGCGTCCCGCGCAGGGGCCCCGCAGGCCCGCGTCCCGCGCGTCGGCCCCGCAGGCCGCGTCCCGCGCAGGGGCCCCGCAGGCCCGCGTCCCACGTCGCCCGGCCTCATGCCATGATGCCGATGGGCGCCGTGGGAAAAGAGCGAACCGCGAGACGTTGTACTCGAAAAAGATCGTGGAATATTTGGCTTACCTGGAGACTTTTGTGCCCTATAGTCGCCCAAATCTTCCACGGGAGCCGGATTTTCCGCACCAAGTTTCGCCACGGCCGGGCTGGTGTGAATGAGGAGAGGGACGAGGTTATCGGGACCCGTGAGGCGCGCAAGAGAACATCGAGGGAGACGCCCTGGACTCAGATCTGGGGCGTGATACCCGGGCGGACGCGGGGGCCGGGAGGACGCGGGTTCGCGGCGGACGCGGGGCCTGGGCGGCTAGACCTCCTCGGGTTGCATTTCTATGGCGCCGCAGGGGCATTCGGCGGCGCAGAGGCCGCAGCCCTTGCAGTAGTCGTAGTCGACCTCGTACTTGCCGTCGCCGAGCTTGATGACGGCGTTGTCCGGGCAGACGCCGTAACAGTTGTCGCAGCCGAAGCAATTGCCGCAGGACATACAGCGGCGCGCCTCGAACACGGCGGTCGACTCGCTGAGGCCGCCGACCACCTCGTCGAAGCTGGTGATCCGCCTGGCGGCCTCGAGCGTCGGCCGCACCGAGGCCGGGGCATCGGCGTAGTACCAGGTGTTGAGGCGCTCGGCCACCGCCAGCGGGTGCCGGGACGGCGTGTCGTGGTGATCCTGGCGCAGCCAGGCGTCGATGTGGCGGGCGGCCTTCTTGCCGTGGCCGATCGCGACGGTGACCGTGCGCTCGGCCGGCACCATGTCGCCCCCGGCGAAGATCCCCGGGTACCCGGTCATCAGGTCCTGGCCGACCTCGACCACATGGTCGGAGAAGGTCACGCCGGGCACCTGCGCCAGCACGGACAGGTCGGCGTCCTGGCCCAGGGCCAGCACCAGGCAGTCCGCCTCGAGGTCTTCGAACTCACCGGTCGGCTGGGGGAAACCGGAGGAGTCCAGCCGCATCTTCTCGATCACCAGCTTGCCCTCGTCCGCGCGCGCGACCGTGGACAGCCAGCGCATCGTGATGCCTTCCTCCAGCGCCTCGGTGACCTCGGAGTCGTGGGCCGGCATCCGCTCGCGGGTCCGGCGGTACACCACCACGGCCTCGGACGCGCCGAGCCTGCGCGCGGTGCGCGCGGCGTCCATGGCCGTGTTCCCGCCGCCGTAGACGGCGACCCGGCGGCCGAGCATGGGGGGCCCCGACTCAGCTGGCGGGGCGCCTTCCATGTCGTGCAGCATCGTGACCGCGTCCATGATCCGGGCCGAGTCGCCGGCCGGGATATAGGCGCGCTTGCCGACGTGGGCGCCGACGGCCACGAACGCGGCGTCGAAACCCTCGCCGGGGGCGGCCCGGCCGCCGGCGCTGGCGGCCAGTTCGGCGAGGATATCGGTGACCGGGGTGTTGAGCTCGAGGGTGACGCCCAGGTCCAGGATGCGGTTCAGCTCGGCGTCGAGGATCTCGCGCGGCAGCCGGTACTTCGGTATGCCGTAGCGCATCATCCCGCCGGGTTCGGCGCCCGCGTCCTTGATCGTCACCGAGTGGCCAAGCCGGGTGAGGTGATAGGCGGCCGACAGCCCAGACGGCCCTGCGCCCACCACCAGCACCCGCTTACCCGTCGGCGCCGTGGCGACGGGAACCTGCCAACCCTGGCGGAGCGCCTCGTCGCCGAGGAAACGCTCCACCGAGTTGATGCCCACGGCCGAGTCAAGCTGAGCCCGGTTGCAGGCGGTCTCACAGGGCCGGTAGCAGACCCGGCCCATCACCGCGGGAAACGGGTTGTCGGCCATGATCTGCTGCCAGGCGGCCTGATAGCTCTCCGGGCCGCCGTCCTCGGCGTGGTACAGCCACTGCTGGATGTTCTCTCCGGCCGGGCAGGCGTTGTTGCACGGCGGCAGGCTGTCGGAGTAGACGGGCCGCTCGGTGCGCCAGGCGCCGGTGTGGTTGGCCCGGCTCGTCCCGACGTCCAGGGTGATCGCGAACGGCTTACGCATCATCAGCGCTGCCCTCCGGGGGTGTCTGCGGTGGCCGGGGCACGCAGGCCGGGCCGTTCGGAAGAAAGATCGAATCTGGCGACGTTGCGGTCGGCGGCGGCTTGGATGGTGGCGATGGTTTCTGTGCGTTCCACGGGCCGGAACAGATGCGCGTAGCGGGCCTGCAGCCGCAGGTAGTCGGTGACGGGAACCCGGTGGCGGATCGGGGTCGAGCTGACCACCTGACCGGTCTCCGCCTCGAACACGGGGAACAGGCCGCTTTGCGTGGCCAGCCGGGCGACCTTGATCGTGTCGGCCGGTGAGCTGCCCCAGCCGAGCGGGCAGGGCACGAGCACGTGCAGGTAACGCGCGCCGTGGAAGTCCATCGCCCGGGTCGCCTTGTACTCCAGGTCGCGCAGGTCCGCCACCGTGGCCGTGGCCACGTACCCGATCTCGTGCGCCATCGCGATCAGCGGCACGTTCTTGCCCTGGCCGAAGCGGTTGCCCGGCTCGGGTCCGACCGCCTGCGTGGTCGCCGTCCGCGCGGCCCCCGGGGTCGCACCGGAGCGCTGCACGCCGGTGTTCATGTACGCCTGGTTGTCGTAGCAGATGTACAGCACGTCGTCGTTGCGCTCGAACATCCCGGACAGGCAGCCCATGCCGATGTCGACCGTGCCGCCGTCGCCGCCCTGCGCGACCACCCTTATATCCGAACGGCCCCGGGCTTTGAGCGCGGCCGCCACGCCGGAGGCGACCGCGGGGGCGTTGCCGAACAGCGAGTGCAGCCACGGGATCTGCCAGGAGGTCTCGGGGAACGGGGT
Organism: Streptosporangiaceae bacterium; assembly: GCA_050013055.1. GTDB lineage: Bacteria > Actinomycetota > Actinomycetes > Streptosporangiales > Streptosporangiaceae > Palsa-504. The sequence continues at coordinate 6,161 of JBEKGC010000179.1, read as the reverse complement.
GGAGAACACCTCAAGGCAGCCGGTCGCGTTGACCGCGATCATCTTGCCCTTGGTGGCGCGCATCACCGCGTCCAGCGCGTAGCGCGCACCGAGGGCCTCGCCGCATCCCTGGCAGGCGCGGTGCCCGCAGGTCAGCGTGTTCGAGCGCCCGGCGCCCGCCTGCACGCTGCGCTGGTCCTCGGCGAGCAGCCGGTTGCCGGCCGCGAAGCTACCGGTCTGGTAGAACTTGATCTGCTGATACGGCATGGCTCTAACCAATCCGTGAGGCGCTGATGCCGAGGTCCCTGAGCATGTTTTCCGGGCTCGGCCCGGACCGGCGGGTGGCCCGCATCCGGGCCAGTTCGCGGTCGGCCAGGCCGGTGTCCAGATCCAGGAAACTGAGCGGTTCGAGCTCGCCCGCCGCGGCCCGGTCCAGCAGGTCGCGCAGCGAGCGCTTGGTGATCGCGCGACCGCCGAGGCCGGCGATGACGGTGGACAGGTGCGGGGCCATCCGGCCCGCCAGCGCGTGCCTGATGTCGGCGGTCACGATGCCGCCCGTGCCGGGGGCCAGCGCCCGCTCGAGCACCACGACGTGCCGGGGCTCGACGCCAAGCGCCACCCGGATCGCGTCGGCGGGGAACGGCCGGTAGGTGGTGATGCCGAGCACGCCCACCCGCATGCCCTCGGCGCGCAGCTCGTCTACGGCGTCCTTGACGGTGCCGAGCACCGAGCCCATGGCCACCACGATCACGTCCGCGTCGTCGGTCTGGTACGACCGGACCAGGCCGCCGGAGGGCCGCCCGAACGCCGCGGCGAAGTCGGCCGCGACCGCGGGAATGAGCTCAAGCGCTTGCTGCATGCGCTCGAAGGCCAGATAGCGCACCTCGGTGAACGCCTCGGGGCCGACCATCGCGCCGATCGAGACCGGCTCGGCGGGGTCGAGCACCTGGCGCGGCTGATACGACGGCAGGAATGCGTCCACCTGCTCCTGGGACGGGATGTCGGCCCGTTCGCTGGCGTGGGTGAGCAGGAACCCGTCCATGCACACCATCACGGGAATGGACAGCTCTTCGGCGATCCGGAACGCCTGGATGTGCAGGTCGAGGGCTTCCTGGCTGGTCTCGGCGAAGAGCTGGAGCCAGCCCGCGTCGCGCTGCGACATCGAGTCGCTGTGGTCGTTCCAGATGTTGATCGGCGCGCCGATCGCGCGGTTGGCGATCGTCATCACGATCGGCAGGCCAAGCCCGGCCGCGTTGTAGACGGCCTCGCTCATGTACAGCAGGCCCTGGCTGGCGGTCGCGGTGTAGGCCCTGGCCCCGGTCGCGGACGCCCCGATGGCCACCGACATCGCGGCGAACTCCGACTCCACGTTGAGGAACTCGGCGTTCAGCTCGCCCTTCTTGACCATGGCGCCGAGCGCCTCGACGATGTGGGTCTGCGGGGTGATCGGGTACGCGCAGATCACGTCCGGGCGGCTCATCGCCACCGCTTCGGCGACCGCGCGGGAACCCTCGATTTGCTTAAGCATGGGTCAGTGCCTCCCGCTCGTCCCTGACGAAGGCGAACGCGGCCCTGGCCGCTTTTTCGTTGCCTTCCGCGACCGTGCCGCTGAACCTGTCGTTGATGGCGGCCAGCACCGCGTCCAGGCTGACCGCCCAGGTCAGCGCGGCGAACCCGCCGAGCAGCGCGCCGCCGGGCATCGGGCGGCCGAGGTGGGTCTGGGCCAGCGACGAGGCCGGCACCACCAGCAGCCGGTCCCGGTGGAAGCCGCCGACGAACTCGCCGAGGCCAAGCTCCTCGAAGTCATGGGTGGAGTTGATCAGCATGTAACCCGCCGGGCTGAGCCCGCTGAAGAGTTCCGCCTGGTGCAGCAGCGTCGGGTCCTGGATGATCAGCGCGTCCGGCTCGCTGACCGGCTCGTGGGTGCGGATCGGCTTGTCGTCGATCCGGCAGAACGACATCACCGGCGCGCCCATCCGCTCAGAGCCGAAGCTCGGGAACGCCTGCGCGTGCTTGCCTTCGCTGAACGCGGCCGCGGCCAGCAACTCGGCGGCGGTGACCACACCCTGGCCGCCGCGTCCGTGGAATCGGACTCCGAACATCGTCGGCGCCTCTCCTAAGCTGTTCAGGCACCTCAAGCAGGGACCCCCCGGCCTCGCGCCTGTGGGCGCGAGCCGGAGGGGCTACCTGCGGTGCGGTACGGGTCGGATGGTGATGACCGCGGCGGTCATGCGGCCTTGGCCGGGGTGGGTCCGGTGGCCGGGATGGCCTCGTGGGTGATCTCGGTACGACGGCCCAGGGCCAGCCCGAACAGCGAACCGATCAGGGTCAGGCCACCGAGGGCGAAGGCGGCGATCGACGCGATATAGACGATCTGCGAGACCTTCCACCAGCCGTAAGCGTTCAGCAGCATGGAGCGCAGCGTCTCGCCCTTGAAGACGGTGCCGACCGTGGCGGCCAGCGTGGTGTTGGTCGGGGCCGCCAGCGATTCGGCCGACAGCTGGGAGTAGGTCTTGCCACCGCTCATGTTCGCGACGTGCACGGCGATGAAGTGGTCGGCGTACGCTTCGGCCTGCTGCCCGGTGAGCAGCTGCTCCCCGGCGTACTGCGACACGGATGGGATCATGCTGGGCGTGATCTCAGTGCCCGCCTTGGGGTGCGCGAACGCGGCCTTGGGCGGGAAGAAAATCTGCTGTGAAGCCAGCTGGCTCTGCACCGTGTTGTGCACGTAGGTCGAGCCCCAGAGCAGCAGGCCGCCGGCCGCCAGCAGGATCACTGCAGCGGCGAATCCCGCGATCACGGCGAGATGAGAATTGCGGCGCATGGTCATTGCCTCCTTCAGGCTGCGGTCCGGGATTACCGGTCCGCATGTTGTTACCTGGAGTCTGTCGCCGCTGCCCCTACCTACGGCACGGCCAGATGTCATCAGCTCGCCGGGACCTCCGTCCCTAACCATCCAGTCCAAGGGCCGGAACGCAGATCACCTCCACGACCCCGTCGATGCCCCTGACCTCGGCCACCAGGTCAGCCGGGACACCGGTGAGGGTCACCACCCCGTGCCGCACCGGCACCGCCACGCTCGCGGCCGAGATCCCGGCCAGGACCAGCCCGACGTCGCGCGCGATGTCGGGGTCGGGGCGCAGGAACACGCTGAGCAGGTCCCGGCGGCTGACGATGCCGATCAGCTGGCAGTCGGCGCCGGTCACCGGGAGCCTGCGGACACCCCGGGCGGTCATCAGCCGCACCGCGGCCGCCAGGGTCGCATCCGGGCCGATGGTGACCGGCGGCGCGGTCATCAGGTGGCCGGCCAGCAGGGTCAGCCCGGACGCGCGGCTTACCGTGGCTACCGGCCCGGTCCTGGCGGCCCGGTCCTGCACGGCGAGCAGATCGGATTCTGACACCACGCCGACGACCTGCCAGCCCGCCCGTAGCACAGGCAGCCCGCTGATCTGGTGCTCGGCCAGCAAGCGGGCGACTTCCTTGTACGGGGTGAGCGGGTCGGCGGTGACCACAGAGGCGGTCATCACGTCGTCGACCTGGCGGTGCGCCGGCCCGCGGCCGAGGGGCGCCATCATGGTCTCGCCTGGTGCGTTCGGCCCAGGTCCACGAAGGTGAAAAGGCCCGCGGCGAGCACCATGACCGCGGACAGGACCAGCGCGGCGTGCAGCCCGGAGTAGAACGCGCCGTAGGCGGCGTGGATGACCTCCTGCACGATCTGGCCCTGGCCGGCGGGGCCCGCCGCCTGGGCGTGACCGCTGGACGGCACGGTCCCGGTCTCGATCGCGTTGATCACGATCGACTGGAAGTTGGCCGGGATGCCCAGGTGCTTCAGCCTGCCGATCAGGCTCGCGTGCAGCTGCGCGTTGACCAGCGCGCCCAGGATCGCGACGCCGGTCACGGCGCCGATCTCGCGGCTGGTGTTCGCAGCCGACGCGGCCATGCCCGATCGCTCGGGCGGCACCGCCGACAACACCGAGGAGGTGATCGGGACGACGGTGGTGCCGATGCCGATACCGGTCAGCGCCAGCGCCAGCGCCAGCGGCGCGTACGGCGGGTCCGGGCTGAGCGTCACGGTGGTGAGCAGCAGGCCGGCGCTGAACAGCAGACAGCCCACGACGATCGACCAGCGCGGACCCGCCGCGCTTGTCCAGCGGCCCGCCACCACCGACGCCACGATCATCAACGTGGTCATGGGCAAGAACACCAGGGCGATCTGATAGCCGGAGTCCCCGACCACTTCCTCCAGGTACAGCGCGGTGAAGAAGAAGACCGCGAAGGTGGCGAAGTAGGCGCAGAAGGCGACCAGGTTCGCGGTGGCGAACCGCGGCACCCGCAGGTACCTCAGGTCGAGCAGCGGGTGGGCCACACGGCTTTCCCACCACAAGAACGCGGCGGCCGCGACCGCGCTCAGGCCCAGCAGCCCGAGCACGCCCGGGGAGGTAAAGCCGGAATCCTCGCCGCCGATGACCGCGAAGACGAACGCGGTCAGGGCGGCCGCGACCAGCACGGTGCCGCCGATGTCGACCCGATGCGCATCCGGGTCCGAACTCTCAGGCAGCACGATGACCCCGGCGACCAAGATGGCCAGCCCGAACACCACGTTGAACCAGAAGATGGCCCGCCAGTCCCAGACCCCGAGCAGCGCGCCGCCGACGACCGGGCCGGCCGCCAGCGCCAGGCCGGACACGCCGGCCCACACGCCCACGGCCCTGGCCCTGGCGCGCTCGCCGGTGTAGACATGCCGCAGCATGGACAAGGTGCCTGGTTCGCTGGCCGCCGCGCCCAGGCCCATGACCGCGCGCCCGGCGATGAGCACCCCGACGTCCGGGGCCAGGGCGGCGAGTACCGACCCGGCGCAGAAGACGCCGACCCCGGCGAGCATCACCCGCTTGCGGCCGAACTCGTCGCCGACCATGCCGAAACCAAGCATGGCGGCGGCGAAGGTCAGCGCGTAGGCGCTGACCACCCACTGCAGCGCGGTCACGCCGGCGTGCAGGTCGCTCTGCACGCTGCCCAGCGCGACGCTCACGATCGTGTTGTCCAGGAAGGTCAAGAACAGCACGGTGACGAGCACGCCGAGCACCAGCGGACGGCCGCCATGTCGCGCCGTGGCCGCCTGCTCAGCTGGGGCTGCTGCCGACCGGATCATGCTGCTCAGCTCGCGGCCTTGGATGCCGAGACGATCCCGGAAAGCGATCTTCGCGACATCATGACGGCCTCCTCAGTCAGGTCACGCTCAGTCAGGTCACTAGGGTCCGCCCGGTTGCTGCCGACGGAGCGAGGTGCCTGGCGGCGTGCCAGCTTTGCGGTGGCGTTCTCCATATCTGAGGCTGACGCGTAGTCATAGCTGACACCGCATCCGGGCGCGACCCAGGAGGCGAAATGCCCCGGGACCTGGGCCCTTCGTCCTGATTGCCCCGGTACCCGGTCCGTCCCGCCGGCCGACGGCTACGGGGCTCGCAGGAGGGCCCGAAGCGCCGCACCCCAGCCGCTCCCCCGCATCTGGAAACCCACCCGTCACAACTATCGAAAAAAGTCGTGGAATATTTGGCTTAACTGGAGACTCTGGTACCCTATGATCGCCCGAATCACCCGTAAGGGCCCAATCTTCCACGCGAAACCGGACGGCCCGGGCCCGCAGGACGCCCGGCCAGACCAGGCACGGCCTACGCCTCGCATCACCACCCCCAGCAGCCACCGCACCACCAGCAAGATCGCGGTGGACCCGCCGCCGGCGGCCTGTCCAGCGGACCCCCGCAACACCGATGAACCATCGGGGTGGTCAGGCGGGGCTCGCGGGCAGCGGCGAACGTCACCGGTCCACGGCCCAAGTACCGTAATCCCACCTGGTACCGTCGTTCTGCGGTTTGCCCCTGGCCGGTCGGGTTAGGACCGCTATCCGGCTGGTCGTTCCTGGATAGGCAAACTGACCGGTATCGATGCCAAGCGTCAGGGAGAGGACCCGCCGTGAGCGTGACCGCCGGCCCCCCGGACATGCTGCGCGACCAGGCCGCCGCGGTGCTGCACGGCAACGACGAGGGCCGCTGGACGAAGGCGTCTCCGCATCTGTACCCGCACCAGTGGAGCTGGGACAGTGCCTTCAACGCCATCGGCTGGGCGCACCTGGACGTCGGGCGGGCCATGACGGAACTCGAGGCGCTGTTCGCGGCGCAGTGGTCGAC
>JBEKGC010000178.1:0-12580 GCA_050013055.1 Streptosporangiaceae bacterium | reverse complement strand
GAGTCCGCCGAGTCGAGGCCAAGCCGCATGCGGTCGCTTCGCGAGCCTTGACTCGGCGGCCACGGCCCAAGGGACGGCAGCTATCGAGGAGGACAGGGGAGGACAAGGGCGCGGCCATCAGCGCAGGCCAAACCGCGACCCGCCGGGCCATTAGCGGGCCATTAACCCCGGTAACAAGGGGTCTCTCACGGTCACTCGCGGACACCCGCCCCCGCAGGTCAGGCCATGTGACAGGCCCGGACGGTACAGATTCCCAAGCTGACAGTGCGGGTTCGATTCCCGTCACCCGCTCCACGAAGGACCAGGTCATCATGCTCCCGGACCTCGATCCGTGGTCTGAAGGAGCTGACTCGGCCGATTCGGGCCATTAACGCGGTGGAACGACTGGTGGCAGGTTGGCGGGCTGATCAAGCTGACAGTCTGCGTATGTCTCAACTCGCAGCGCTCAGCGGCTGTATGTCATCCAGTGCTGCGCCAAGCCTGTCCTTCTCGACCTCAAGGTCGTAGCGCGCCTGCAGGTTCATCCAGAACCGCTCCGAGGTGCCGAAGTAGCGGGCGAGCCGTAGTGCGGTGTCGGCGCTGATACGACGCTGGCCGTGGACGATCTCGTTGATCCGCCTGGCCGGCACGTCCACCGCCTTAGCCAGCTGGTACTGGCTCACATCAAGCGGTTCCAGGAACTCCACGAGCAGGATCTCGCCCGGGTGTACTGGCGGCATGATCGTGTCGGCTGCCATTCCTCTCTCCTCCTAGTGGTAGTCAACGATCTCAATGTCCTTTGGTCCTGCCTCGGACCAGAAGAAGCAGATCCGCCACTGCCGGTTTACCCGGATGCTGTACTGCCCGGCCCGGTCGCCGGTCAGCTTCTCCAGTCGGTTGCCTGGTGGCACGAGCAGATCAGCCAAGGTTTCTGCGGCATCGAGCATGGCCAGCTTGCGCCAGGCGATGCGTTGCGTCGGTCCGTCCAGCCTCCGCGATCGCTTCCGGAGCCAGATGGCTTCGGTGTCCTTGTCCCTGAAGGATCGCAGCACACGTTCTATGATAACGCGCCGCGTTACTAACGCAACACGTTACTATGGGGTAGACAGTGAGACATGGACCAGGAAACCAGGGCGCCCTCATCCGCCGACCCGGAGACTGTCGTGGTCGGGGCCGCCACTGAGAGCGATCTGCCCGCGATTGTGGACGTCCTGAACTATGCGATCGTGAGCTCGAATGCCACCCTCACCACTCAGCCCACAAGCGTTGATGAACGGCGCGACTGGCTCAAGCGCTTCTCTCCGACAGGCCCTCACCGGCTCCTCGTCGCGCGGCGGGGGAGTCATGTACCCTCGATGAAGGGGACAGGGAGGACGGCGACCCAGTGCGACGCCGTACCTTCGTCGGGCTCACCGCCGCAAACGATGGCCGGCGCGATACTCGACGGCATTCCGCGGCCCCGTCCGCCAGCCGAGGCCTCGCGCCCGTGCTCACCGGCCACACCGTGGGCCCGGCAGCGCTGGAAGCCCCACCCGATATCAGGGCCCTGGCGGTTAGAGGGTTGGCTTCAGGGTGACTCCGGGGGTTTCCCTCATGGCCGGAGGCTGGCTCGTGCCCCCACACTTGGTTCATGCGACTGGACGGCAACGTGATCAAGCGGCCCCGGCGCCAGGTACTCACTGTGCTGGCGAAACCATGCCGCTGGGCGCAACAGAATGCTGCGCATTACCCAAAGATCGGGCCAATTCTTTATGTGACAAGTATTCAGTATTTTGCCGTCCAGCTCTTCGTGGCGCTGCAGTGGAGGCCGCCTTTATAACCTGTCTCGCGATACGATTAGCGATCTGGGGAACACTGCCTGCGGGACCTGGAACGGACGGTACGTTTGCTCGCCGTTCCACAACTTGATGAACGCGTCGTTTGTTGTGCTGGGCATTACCATGACGCTGGGATCCGTGCTCGTCTCCCGTCATTTCGCAGATGGTCGCGCCTCAAAAGCAGGCTTCGCCGCGACGGCCATAGCCGGACTGGGCGTCATAATGGTAGGATTTTTCCCGGAAAATAGCGTATCGCCGCTACACGGCCTAGGCGCAGCTATCCCGTTCGTGCTGGGAAATGCTTCGCTCATTATCCTGGCGCTTTCCCTCAAGATGCCAGCACCTCTGCGCCTGTACTTTTTTCTTTCGGGAGTGACGGCGCTTCTTGGACTGCTGGCTTACGCCAGCAGTCACGACCTTGGCCTCGGCGAAGGAGGGATTGAACGAGTCGTAGCCTATCCGCAGACAGTCTGTCTTATAGTAATCGGCTTCTACCTGGCAGTACGAAGCTCTGCGCGCCAGGAACCGCGCACCATCAGTCCGGGCAGGGCAGTGCGCGGTCACGACGCTAAACGGCACGGCTGACGGCAACAGTGACAGCAACGGTACCAGCCAAACCCCGCCACAAACACACGACGCATCCATTCACACTTGGACCTGATCGCCCAAACAGGCAGGCCGCTACGCCTCATTAGCGGACAGTCGGAAGGCCATCAGGGCTGGGTCGGGTCAAGATCGCCGTGCCATTAGCGTGCCATTAGCCCCGGTGAAGAGCGGTCTCTCACGGTTACCAGCCCGCGCCGCCAGTTCCGATCGCCAGGCCCCGAAGAGCGTTCGCGGGTCAGCTCTGACCAGCTTTCCATCGCTGCTGCGGGGCCCTGTTATTCGATGTCTAGTACGGCGCGTAGTGCGACGTTGATCTCCACGAGCTCGTCCGGGTCCAGGCGGCCTGCGAAGTCGCCGAGGCGTTGCGGGTCGACGACGGTGGTCTGCTCGACTAGTACCCGGACATCCTGGCCAAGAAGTTCGATGGTCGGGTGGATCATGGAGCCGAAGGACTTGGTTGTCGTCGGGGCCACGAGCCAGGTTGACAGGTGTTCGTAAGCGTTGGCTTGGACGACGACGGCGTAGCGCTCGCCTTGCTGCTCGTGTCCTCGAGCGGTGCGCGGTCTCTTGAGGCGGTAGACGTCACCACGCACGGAGCTCGTCCAGTTCCTCGCGGATCGCGCGGACCTCCGCCTGGTATTCGGGATTGGCCGCCAGCCGTGCGGCGTCGGCGCGCAGGTCTTCCTGCCGCTTGCTATGCGCGGCGATTTCCAGCGCGTGCCGGATCGCGTGGGTGGGGCTGGCGCCGTCTGCCGTCAGGATCGCGAGATTTTCCGTATCTTCAGCCGTCGGACGGAATGTAATCGGATCTGCCATACATTAAGTATACAGCTCTCTCGTGCCGGGATGAAAGAACCTGTGCCCGGCCGCGGAAGGGCTCCTGCGCCTTGCGGACTAGCGTTGCTCCGAGCTGCTTGTTCTCTGCCGGACAAGCCTAGAACTTCTAGTCAAGGCGGCTCCGCCGCGCCCGGCCACGCTCGCACCGGGCTGCGGCCCTGGGGGCCGACCCGGCACGGCGCGCCGGGCATCCGGAGCGCGATCAGACCATCGAGCAGGCTCACCGGCAGCATCACGCACGCTTGGGTCATGTCGTCTTCCTTGGCTTGCCAGTGTCCCAGTCGCGTCCACCCATCAAGGGCGCCTACGGCGTCGCCTGCGACCGCTTCGCGACCCTTGACCCGCCGCCCGCTCGCTGTCACCCGCCAGCGCAGCGACGCTGATCTCGCCTGGGAGACCGACCTGTTGCGACACCTCGACCGGGAAGGGATGACGGTGCCGACGCCGATCCCGGCCACGGACGGCCGGCACTTTGCCGGCGGTCTGGTGGTGATGACCTACGTGGAGGGCGGACCGCCCGGGACCGAAGCCGACTGGCGTCGCGTGGCCGGCATACTCCGCCAGCTGCACCGGCTGACACAGGGCTGGCCCCAGCGCCCGGGCTGGCGATCGTCGACCGACCTCCTGCAGGCCGAAACCGGGATCAGGGTCACCCTCGGCGCGATGCCGCCCGACGGCGTGGCTCGATGCCGGGCAGCGTGGGCGCGGCTCGCCGGCCGCGCGACGTGCGTCGTCCACGGCGACCCCAACCCGGGCAACATCCGCATGACCGTGGATCGCGTCGCGATGATCGACTGGGACGAGTCGCACGTCGACGTCCCCGACCTTGACCTGGCGCTGCCGCACAACGCCGCCGGTCTCGGCAACGACGCGTACGACATCGCCGCGCAAGCGCGGGCCGCATGGGCATACCCGTCACGCTAACGGAGCAGCGCGCAGCTATGCTCCCCGATTGTCCAGCGCGCCGTCACCGTGTCCAGGGCGCCCCCGGCAGAAGTAAGTCTTTCAAGGTCGCGTCCAGCGGAGTGCTGGTACGTGCACTGCGCACGACATCTGTAATCGCGGCGCTCACTAGCGCGGGATCGCTTTTGTGGAGGTAGTGGCTAGGGGAGTCGGCAACCACGTGGCGGTGATTGGCAGAAAGCTGGGCCAGGTCAAGGTGCAGATCATGCCACAATTGCCAGCTACGATGAACGGGAGTCTTGCTGCCGGGACCCCGGGTCAAGACGATCACGGGCTTGCCGCCAAGCTCCCCACGGGTCAGAGGCTGGTAAGCCGCCGTCAGTCCCTTGATCGCCCGGAACTCGCGGATCAGCGAGCGCCGGTCGCCACCACGAACAGCGCGGCGAACGCACGGACACACGGCCCGCCGCTGGAATGGCCGACTAGGACCAGCGGGCCGGTGACATCCAGGGCCCGCAGGACGCCGGTCCGGTGCGGTCCGACTTGCACATAAGCCGTAACGCCATCCACCTGGTACCTGCCTCACACCAGCGCAAGCGCTAGATACGCCGTGCTGGCAGCAGGCTACACGACCTGCCACCAGGCCCCAGGGGGAAAAGTTGCAGGCGCGGACAGTAAAGGGCCGACCACCACCCGGAATGTCTCATCCGCTCCCGATTATCCGAACTAACCCCGGATGAAGTCCGGCTCGAGCCGCAATTACGCAAAGACCGTTCCCTGTGGATCGAGCAGTGACCTCAGGAGATCTTCCACGTTGTCGTAGTTCGCTTTGAGGCCATCGGTCTTGGTCATGTGGTCACGGCCAGCCTTGTCGCGGAACGCCAGCCGATGTGTCAGCTTCGTCACTCCGTGAGTTTCGTGTAGCTCCACGGTCTCGATGGCCTCCACCCCTGGCCACCCGTCGTACCGCCATGTCTCGACGGTCCGGGTCGGCGGCTCGACCTCCAGGAAGGTCCCCCGAAACGACATTTCAGTTCCGTCGTCGGTCACGAAAACGAAGTGGTAGTTCCCTCCGGCGCGCAGGTCGATCGAGCAGATCTTCACTTCCTCCCCGTACGGGGCGATGGTTTTGCGCACATGCTCCGGCTTCGTCAATACGTCGAAGACGAGTTGGATCGGAGCGTCAAACTCTCGGGTGAGGACGATCTCGAGATCGTTCGGGAATTCGATGTGTGCCGATCCATGCCGTCTAAACGTCACTGCTTGTCTCCTTGTTGTAGCTCTTTGAGGTAGTCATCCACCCGATCCAGCCGGTCGTTCCACGCCTGCTCGTACTTGGCCAGCCACTCGTGAAACGGCCGAAGGCGCGCTGGTTCCAGGCGGTACAGCCGACGACGTCCCTCCACCCGGCACCTGACGAGTCCCACCTCACTGAGCACCCGCAGGTGTTTTGAAACCTGGGGTTGGGACATCGAGAGATCGTTCACGATTTCCCCGACCGCCTTCTCGCCTGCGATCAGCACGTCCAGGATTTCGCGACGGTCAGCCTCGGCAATGGCGTTGAAGACATCCGATGTCGTGGAAGCGCGGGCCACGGGCCCTATCGTATTCCGATATCGACATGTGTCAAGACTGCTGGCTCGCCCATGCCCCGCTACCGCATGATTGCGCTGACGAGGGAAATCATCGCAGAACCTTGCTTCCGTTCGGACCGGTGAGGTGGGCCACGAGCGCGGGAGCCTCCGCCGGCTTGACCTCAACATCGGCGCCTAGGGCTGTGAGCAGTGGCGCGAGGGCCGAGGGATCGGGATGCTCGATCTGAATGGATTCGAGGACGAGCCCGTGTGGTGCTGATCTGGCGGGGTGTTCAGTGCCGCCCCAGCAGATGAGGAACGGGACCAGGGCGTCGGCCAGGGTGTTGAGGGCCGCGTGCCACCGCAGGACCGTCCCTGCTGGAGCGACTCGTTGCCCGTCGCTGACCTCGCCTGGATCGTAGCCGCGGCGCCGGGCCTGAGCGACCATCCCGTCAATGTCGTCGCAGGCCAGCGCCCAGGCAACCAGCCCGGCGTGGGTGACGCTGTCGACTCCGAGCGGACGAGGCATGGGCGGCTCCGGCTGCGCGGGATCAGGAGCGATGATCTCCAGGTAGGTCCGGGGGCCGAGGGAGAGCAGCGCGTTGTGCGTGCCGGCCCCCATGTGCTTGCCGCCGGCCTGGGCCCGGACACCAAATCGTTCTTCCAAGTCGGCGACCGCCGTAGCGAGGTCGGGGGCGGCGTAGACGAGGTGGTCAACCAGCACGTGAACCTCAATTCGGTACAGATGGCGCAGATCGCGACCGCTCTCTGGCGGTGGTGGCGAACCAGAGCCGATCACGTTTACGCGAATGCTAACAACGGGCGGGGACAATCCTGGATGTGAGCTGGCCGGCGTCAATGGCGGGCTCAGCTTCGGCAGGGGCGCCCGCGTGCCGGGCCGTCCGCTGCACGTGACACGGCTAAGGTGGCTCACACGGCAGGCAGCGGGATCCCCGCGTCTCCTCACCATGACATGGCCGGCTGCCACTAAGACGGGAGGCCAATGAATGACACAGCTACCAGCATCGACGGCGCGTCGTTACGGAAAGGTATTTGATAAAATCGCGGCTGATTACGACCGGCACCGTCCGGCCTATCCTGACGAACTCCTCGACCAAGCTTGCCGGGTGGCAGGGATCGGCAGCGGTGATCATGTGCTTGAGGTCGGGTGCGGAAGCGGTCAGCTGACGCGCGGCCTCGTCGCTCGTGGCCTGCACGTCACGGCCCTCGAACCCGGCACGAGCCTCATAGCACTGGCCAGGCAGAACCTGGCAGGAGCTGGAGAGGTAGATTTCCTGAACGCTCAGTTCGAGGACGCATTGCTTCCCCGCGAGCAGTTTCGGGCCGTTTTCTCTGCGTCTGCGTTTCACTGGGTTGACCCCAAGGTCAGCTGGCAGAAGGCCGCTGACGTGCTTGTTCCCGGCGGAACGCTCGCCCTCGTGCAATATTTCGGACTTGAGGAGCCGGCTAGCAAGGGAGACCAGGAAGCGGTGCTCGCTGCCATGAGAAACGTCGCCCCTGACATTGCCGCTCATTGGCCGGCTTACCGTGATCTCGACGCCACGCTCGCCGGGATGGAGCAACGCCGCGGCAACGTCTCAGAGGTATGGGCCTGGCTCGGCAGCTACGACATAGGACAAGATTATGCTGGTGGCTTGTTCAGCAATGTTCAGATGGCGGTCAGGCCAAAACTCGTCGAGCACACTCCCGACGAGCTTAATGCTCTCGTTCGTACGATGTCGTTTTATGCTCGGCTTTCACCGGGTCAGCGTCAAGCCCTTGAGCATGAATACGAGGCCTGTTATGTCCGACTCGGACGACCCATTCGCGCCAGCACAGTCGCGGCCCTCGTCACGGCCCGTCGCAGCAGGTAGGGAGCTAATCACCGCGCATCACCCGCACCGAGGAGAGCCGACTACCAGCACGAGCTTCCCGCGCACGTGACCGTCCTCGCTGACGCGGTGCGCCGCCGCGATCTCGGCGAGCGGGAAGGTCCGCGTGACCGGAGGCGAGAAGCGCCCGGACTCGATCAACTCGCCGATCTCGGCGAGTACGTGGACCGCGCGGCCAGCGTCCCCGCGGCTGAACCTCACCCCGTGCTCCCGCGCGCCGGCGAAGTCGGCGATCGTCACGACGTGCTCCGGGCCGCCCGCGAGCTCGATGAGCTCGGGCAGGACGCCGCTCCCGGCGACGTCGAGCGCGGCGTCGACGCCGTCAGGCGCGAGCGCGCGAACCCGCTCGACGAAGCCCGCGCCGTAGGCGACGGGCTCGGCCCCCAGCGAGCGAAGGTATTCGTGGTTGGCCGGGCTGGCGGTGCCGATCACGCGCGCGCCGCCCACCACGGCCAGCTGAACGGCGGCGCTGCCGACGCTTCCTGAGGCGCCGTTGATGAGCAGCGTGCGGCCGCTCCCGACGCCGAGCTGGCCGAGCGCGCGGGTGGCCGTCTCGATGGCGGCCGGCAGCGCGGCCGCGCCGGGAAAGTCAAGCGACGGCGGGATCGGCGCATACCAGGACAGCACCGCCAGCTCGGCCTGGGCCGCGCCCTCGGCGGAGAAGCCGAACACGCGATCGCCGACGGCCGCGTCCGCAACGCCCTCGCCGAGCTCGTCGACGACGCCCGCCGCCTCGTGGCCCATGGTCTGCGGGAGCTCGGGATCCATCAGGCCCCTGCGTTTCTTCCAGTCGCTCGGGTTGACGCCGGCCGCGCGCACCGCAATCCGGATCTGGCCGGGACCCGGATGCGGGTCGGGGAGATCCACGATCTCGAGGACCTCCGGGCCCCCGAACTGGCTGAAACGGACTGCCTTCAACATTCGCTCCGATCTCGACCCAGGCCCCTTGCCCTGCCGCCCTTTGCCCTGTCGGGGTACGCCGCCCGCCGCCGGGCGTTCTGTCCGCAGCATCACCGGTCCACGCTGTCCCATCAGGATCACGAATCAAGTATCAGTCCGATAAGGGAGGATTTTTGGTGGAAGATTCGGCTTTAGTGGCGAATTAGGTACTCTATGCGGTACCAAATCATCCGCAGAAGCCAAATCTTCCGTGATTCTCCCAGGGCTCCGCGCATCACCGGGCGCTGGCGTACCACGAGCCACGAGCCAGCCACGAGCCGCACCGTCGCCGGGCCCGCTGACAAACCATAACAAATCAGTATCTAACCGATTATCCCGGCCAGCCGGCCGAGTCTGCCGACATACATACGAACGGCCTACCAACTTCCATCCCCGACAGGAGATCCATGCGCTTCAAGCAGTCGATGACCGCTGCGTTCGCAGCGGTGGCTGGAGTCGCGATCATGGTCGGCGTCCCGGCCTTCACGGCCGGAGCCGCTACCACGGTGGTAACGCTGCCGATCACGAACTACTCGCACATGCTGGTCGATCCAGCCCACCACCACCTGTTCATCACCAGCGGATCCGGCTCGACCAGCGTCCTGGTCACGGATTACTCCGGGCAGACGGTCGCCACGATCCCGGACGAGCCCGGCGCCACCGGGCTCGCGCTTTCCAGCGACGGCAGCACGGTCTACGCCGCGCTCGCCGATGGCGACGCCATTTCCGCCATCAGCACGAGCACCCTGGCCGAGACTGCCCGCTACCTGACCGGGACCGGCACGGAGCCGACGTACGTCGCCTACAGCAGCGGCAAGGTCTGGTTCGGCTACGGCGCTGCCGCCCAGGGCGGGATCGGCTCGGTCGACCCGAGCACCAGCCCGGCCACGGTCACGTTGCAGGCCGCGTCGGGAAGCTGGTACGCCGCCCCCCTGGTGGCGGCCACCGCAGGCGGGGAACTGGTGGCAGGCGAACCCGGGCAGAGCCCGGTCCAGCTGGCCAGCTACGACGTCTCTTCCGGGACCGCCACCGTGCTCGCGCCCGAGGAGTTCCTCGACGAGGCCGCCAACCTGAGTTCCATGCAGATCACCCCCGACGGCACGGACGTGGTGCTGGCCAGCGGTTACCCCTACTACCAGGAGATTTACCGGGTCTCCGACCTGTCGGCCGACGGGACCTATCCCACCACCAACTACCCGAACTCTGTCTCCATTTCCAGCGACGGTACGGTCGCGGCCGGGACGGTTACCGGCAGCAACGAGGTCTTCGTGTTCGCGGCAGGCGCTAGCACGCCGTTGAACACGATCAACTTCGGCAGCGCCGAGCTCGCCAGTGACGGGGTGGCGCTCACGCCGGACAAGAGCCTGCTGTTCGCGGTCACGCTGGGCAGCGCACCTACGCTGAACATCATCTCCGACCCCGCACAGCCCGCGCTTGATCCGACCAGCACCACCGTGACGTGCTCGCCGGGGACCGTCGCCGTCGGCCAGGCCACCTCCTGCACGGCCACCGTGACCGACACCGCGTCAAGCGGCGCGACGACGCCGACGGGGACGGTCAGCTTCACGTCCAACGCCAGCAACGGAAGCTTTGCCAGCAGTTCCTGCACCCTGTCCC
Organism: Streptosporangiaceae bacterium; assembly: GCA_050013055.1. Taxonomy (GTDB): domain Bacteria; phylum Actinomycetota; class Actinomycetes; order Streptosporangiales; family Streptosporangiaceae; genus Palsa-504. Next base: position 2,416 of record JBEKGC010000178.1, on the reverse strand, counting down.
CGGCCAGCACAAGCGGGCAGGCGTCCTGCTCGGTCAGCTATCTCTCCGGGCAGACCGGCGTCGCGACGATCACCGGCAGCTACGCAGGGGACGGCAGCCATCTGGCCAGCAGCGGCCAAGGCGCCGTCACCGGCACGTTGCGCGCCACGGCCACGGTATTGACCTGCACGCAGCTGATTCCGGTCCGTGACAAGTGCACGGTCACGGTGAGCGACACCTCGCCAGGAACGGCCACCGCGCCGACCGGGAACGTCAGCTTCACCAGCAGCGGCCGCGGTGTCTTCAGCGCGACCAAGTGCACCCTGTCGCCCAGCGGCGCATCGGCGTCTTGCGTCGTGTACTACCGCACGCCGGCGGGCCGGCCGATGAGGGGCCAGGTCATCACCGCGAGTTATGGCGGTGACGGCACACACCAGGGCAGCACCGGGAGCACCAAGCTGAAATAGGCCGAACGAGCATCGAGCATCCCGCTCCTCACCCGCGGCGGCCGGTCTGGTCAGCCGCGGGTGAGGAGTCCTGCCCGTCATGGACGGCTGACGATGCGGAGCAGCCTTCCGGTTTCCGTCGTGGCCCAGAGGGCGCCGGAGGTCGCAGCGACGAGCCTTTCGGCGCCCGGCGTTGCGTGCAGCGTCTGCACGGTGAAGTCGGGGCTGATCCGGACCACCAGGCCCTGCTCGAAATCCGCGACGTAGAAGGCGCCGTTGCCGTAGCCGAACGAGTCGTCGGTGCCCCCCACTCGTAGCTGTCGCACGATGGTGCCGGTCCGCGGATCGACGGCGACCACGACGCCGGCGTCGTGGTCGCCGGGGGAGGAAGTGGCCGGGTTGAAGTAGGAGCCGTACGCCCAGACCAGGCCGCCGCCGGCGGCGACTCCGGCGACAGCGACGTCCTGGCCGGCCACGGAGATCCCGCGGATGACGAGCCGCCCGGCGTTGGGCGTCAGGAAACCCACGCCGGCCAGGGACTCGGTCACCCAGACGCCGTCCGCGTTCACGACGGCCTGGCCGGATGACTCCGCCGGGATGGGCACCATGGCGGTCAGCCGCGAGGTTCGCGAGTCGATGGCCGCGAGCCAGCCGCGATTGCTCACCACCCAGACCCGGCCGCCGCCCGCGCTGATGCTGAACGGCAGGAAGAGCCGGCCGCCGTCAATCTCCGGGCCCGGCAGCGTCAGCCGGACCGTAGCAGTCGTCCGGCCGTTGCCTGGATCGACGCGGGTGACGGTGCCGGTGTCGAAGTGCGCGATCCAGATCGCCCCGGCGCTGATCGTCAGCGCTTGCGGGTCATCCACTCCGAACCGTTTCATCACCACGCCGCTCCCGGCCGCGACCTGCACCAGCTCGCCGGAGCTCCGCTGGCCTGCCGAGCAGTTCCTGACGCAGGTCAGAACCCACAGCGCCGACGACGTCGCGGCGGCGGCGATCGGCGTGCCGTCGAGCTTGGTGTCCGCGGTCACGATAGCGGCCGGCGGCACCGCGGCCGCGGACCGCGGGGCGGCCGGGTGATCGCGGCCCAGCCCCCACCCGCCGGCGGCCAGCGCGGCCGCGCCCAGCACGGCCATCAGGCGCAGCCGCCGGCGCCGCTGGCGCTGACGGGCTTGCTTGATGACCGCCCAGGACGGCCGACGCCACGGCCTGGCGAGAGAGGCAGCGGAAATGGACATGGAGCTACTATGATTAGCACCATGCTCGATGTCAAGGTCGATCGCGCCGAGCCGACTCCGCTGCATGATCAAGTCGCGGGCGAGATCCGCCGCGCGATCGCCGACGGTGAAGCCCGGCCCGGCGAGCGGCTTCCGCCGGCCCGCGACATGGCCGCTGTGCTCGGGGTCAACACGAACACCGTGCTCCGGGCGCTGCGGCTACTGCGTGACGAGGGTCTGCTCGAGTTCCGCCGGGGCCGCGGCATCCACGTCACGGGCACGCCGCAGCGCGGCGCGGTCCTGGCCAAGGCCAGCGAACTGATTCAATTCGCCCGTCAGCACGGCTATCGCCCCGACGAGCTGGTGGACATGATCCGCGGCCTGTCGCGCTAGCCGCCGCCCCCGCCGGTCACGGCCCCCCGCCGGTCACGGCCCCCGCAGGCCTCACCCGGTGGCCGGCCGGCCGGCCACCCACACCATCCGGGTGGTGCGGACGGTGAGGTCGTCGCGCTGCCTGATGCCGTCCGGGCCGTCGCTGGCGAGCAGGGTGTCGAGCGTGGCCAGGTCGTCGGCGGTGAGCTTGCCGTCCAGGCCGGACCGGATGCGCCGCAGCGTCGCCTCCGCGTAACGGCTGGTGGCGGGGGGCAGCGGCGGGGTCAGGTTGATGTCGAAGGTCCGCTCGGCTTCGACGGTGAAGCCGGCCCCGGTCAGCCGCGCGCCCCAGTCGGCACCGAGGTACGGGAGGTCGGCGGCCCGCATGTCGGCCAGGACGGC
>JBEKGC010000177.1:0-25547 GCA_050013055.1 Streptosporangiaceae bacterium | reverse complement strand
CCTACGTTCGGCGTCTACCTGCTCGGCGAGCCGCCGCCTGCGGTCCCGTGGGAATCACGCTGGCTCCGATGGCCCGATTTCCGCCTTCCCGCCGACCCGGACGAGGTCATGCCCGCGCTGGCGGAGGCATGGCGGCGTGCCTCGGCTGAGCGAGTTGAGATCGCCTGCACGGGCGGCCACGGGCGCACCGGCACCGCCCTGGCCTGCCTGGCCATCATCGACGGCGTACCCCGCTCGTCGGCTGTGGCGTTCGTGCGCGCACACTACGCCAAGCACTCGGTCGAAACGTTCCGGCAACGCCGCTACGTCGCCCGTTGGCCCGGACCCCCCTCCGGCCGCACCGGCGAATGACGCAGCTCCGGGTGACGGGACGGGCCCCGGCCCCGGCAGCAGGCCGGGGCAGCCCACCCGGTCACCGCCCGAGACGGTGCACGCCCCCACTAGGCGGCCAGTAACCCCGGCGCCGGCGCCCTGCTGTGCCCGTGTACGGGCACTGTGCACGGGCGCTCTGGCTAGCCGGCCGTGATCTGCTTCCTGGTGCTACTGGCGCCACCGAGGAGGCCGGTACGCAGCTTGGGTGCGGGGATAGCCGTCGGCCCGGTACGGGTAGGACCGGGGGAAGAGTTGCTCAGGCGCAGCGCCAGCGCGGGACACATGTGCACCGCCTGCTCCGCATCCTTTTCCAGCCAGCTGGGCACTGGGATGTTGAGGAGGACCGGATAACCCTGCGGGTCCACGTGGATGAGCTCGGGCACGAGGTGCCCGCACAGCCCGTGCCCGTGGCAACGGGTCCAGTCCACGACGAGTCGTTGCTGCTCTTCCTGCTCGGGGCCACTCGGCAGGGGCAAGATGCCGCGGACGGGCCGGCCGCATGAGGAGTGGAAGACATGCGCCGCAAGGTCCTCGGTGAACACGTCAAGCGCAGAAAGCACGAATCTGGTCACGCCGTCGGGGTGGGAGCAGGCGCCGCGGCCGGTCACGGCCGCGGCGGACCGCCTGGCCACGTCGAGCGCTTCGATGCCGCCGGAACCGTCGATCAGCGCCGCCAGGGCGCGCGCGATGGAAGGCAGCCCGAGCTTGCACGGACCGCACTGGCCCGCCGACTCCCCGGCCAGGTAGCTCGCGATTCGTGACACCTCCCCCAGCGGACAGGTGCCGTCGCCGAGAGGGAGCACGATGCCTGATCCGAGAGTGCCGCCCACGGCGGCGAGGCCTTCACGGGAAACCGGCACCGCGTACGCGGTGGCCGCGGGAAGCCACATGCCGTGGTAGCCGCCGACCAGGACCCCGTCGCCCGCTGGGGCCTGGCAGATGTCCAGGACTGCGGCGAGCGGGACGCCCGTGGGCGCCTCGATCACCGCCGGGTGCGTCGCGGATCCTCCGACGCTCAACAGGATCGTGCCTGGCTCTTCCGGCGTACCGACGGCGGCGAAACGCTCAGGGCCGAGCAAAGCGAGCACGGCCAGCTGGGCGAACGTAGACGCGTTGGACAGCAGCGTGGGCAGGTCATCCACGCCGAGGTCACTGGCCAGGACCTTGCGACCCGGGGGGACCGGCCGCTTGCCGTTGATGCCGCGGACAAGCGCCCCTGATTCACCTGAGATAAACCGATCAGGCAGCCGGGCCATCCGGGCCATCTTGCGCAGGCCAGGCTCGGCCGCGATGGCTGCTTCAATCGACCGGTTCGCGAGTTCGTTTCCGGCGACGCCGACCACGATCTCTTCCGCGCCGATCGCCTCAGCCACCAGCGCGGCTCCGCTGAGGATGAGGTACGGCGAGCGGATCATGAGCATTTTGTCCTTGCTGCTGCCCGGCTCGCCCTCGGTGGCGTTGACGACCACGATCGTCGGGCAGTCCTTCGCCTCGGCGGCCTGGATCACCGCGTTGAGCTTGCGCGCGAAGGGAAACGCCGCGCCGCCTTGGCCGCGCAGGTCAACCTGCTCGGCCATCGACGTCAGCTCTTCGGCCGAGAGCCGGGGCAGCGGGCCGAAAATATCACGGTGGGCTTCCAGGTCAAGCCTTGGCATCCGGTCGAGACCTGCCGTCAGCCGGGCCGCCCCGATCCTCATGATCGTGGGTGCGTCAAGGTTTCTTGTCGGGCTCATCGCCACTCGTCGCCCCCCTGGGGCCCAGGTATCTCGCGATACCTCGGGTCAGCGGAATCCGTTCTGCGTGACATGCGACCAGCCTCTCCGGGGGTCCGGTCGTCCCACGATCCGACCGGATCGGCGGGTGGCGGGGATGACCCAATGCGGGGTAGGGCACCTGGGCCCGCTGATGGCATCGGAGCAGCATCAGAACGCGGTGCCGCGCCGGGGCCAGGACGCGCGGCCGGCCCGGGTCCAACCCACGGCAGCGGACCAGTATCAGGACGCGTCCCTGGGCCGCCCCCTGGGACCGCCGACCTGGCATCCGTACCCGTGCGCGGCCCTGTCCCGCGGGCAGCCCGCGGGATCGGACCAGTATCGGGCCGCGGCAACGGACCCGCGCCGACACGCGGCATCGGACCAGTATCGGGCCGCGCGATCGGACCCGCGCCGACACGCGGCATCGGACCAGTATCGGGCCGGGACATGGGGCCGGCCCCCGGACGCGGCATCGGACCTGTGCCGACACGCGGCGGCGGGCCAGTATCAGGGCGCGGCGCCGGACCCGTCGTGGCCCGCGGCACCGGACCCGTGCCGACACGCGGCACCGGACCCGTGCCGACACGCGGCAGCGAACCGGCATCGGGACGGGACGGCGGACTCGTCGTAACTCGCGGCATGGGTCCAGAATCAGCCCGCGAGCTCGGGCCCCTCCCGGCCGTAGGGAGCGGGCCTGTCCCGGCCTGCGGCGCCTGACCGGTACTGGATCGAGGGGCCTGGCGGACGTCGGCACCCGGCCACGGACCGGCGTCAAGACGAGGCATCGACCCTGTCCCGCTCCGCGACGTCTGCCCCGTACCCATCCGCGGCATCGGGCCGGTGCCGATACGCGGCATCGAACCCGTATCCGCCCGCGGCATCGGGCCGGAATCAGCCCGCGGCATCGGGCCGGTACCCATCCGCGGCATCGAACCCGTATCCGCCCGCGGCATCGGGCCGGAATCAGCCCGCGGCATCGGGCCGGTACCCATCCGCGGCATCGAACCCGTATCCGCCCGCGGCATCGGGCCGGTGCCGGCCCTCGGCATCGGGCCGGTATTCCGGTTGTCCTGGCGGCGCTGGTCTTCCTGGTGGCGCGGGACGGCCTGAGCTGGGGCTGGCCGCGGAGGCTCGATGGCATGGCTATGACGCGGGTGATCCCGGTCAGCCTGGTCCTCGCGACCGGCCTGGTCGCCTGGGTACCCGGCGCCGAGCTGCTGCCGATGGCTCGGCTGGCTGTACGGGTATGAGGAAAGTTCGGCCCAGGTTTCCCCTGGGCGCTCCGACGAACCGGGGCGGTCCGTCGTACTCGGGCTCGTACAGTGGCTGCCGGGCTGCGGGACCCTGACCTGTCATGGCGGCCGGGCGGCCCGGAGCGGACATGGGCGGTTCGGTGACCGGGTAGGGACGCCCCCCGCGGCCGGCCGCCGCGTCGTCACCGTACGGCGGGGCCCCCAGCGGCCTGAATCCCAGCTCACGGTAGGCCTCAGCTGAGCCGTAGGCCGAGAAGGAAGGGTCAGCGGGGTTGGCCGGATAGGCCCCGGAGGTGGCGTAGGCCGGCCCCGGCGCCGGGCCCAGGGCAGGGAACGGACCGGAAGGGAACGGATCGGAAGAGGAAGACCAGGCCGAGGCCGGGGCCGCGGGGAGGGGGGCCCACGGGCCTGAGCTCATGCCCGGATTCACCCCGCCGGCGGGCAGCACCTGGATCGTCCCGCCGAGCTGAGCCTGGGCCATGCTCAGCGCCGCGGTGTGCAGCGGCGACGAGCCAGGCGCCCGGGTACGATCCTGGCCGGGGGCCGAGCTCAGGCTCTCTTTCGGCCGCAGCGAGATGGCCAGGAACCGGATAGCCAGGCCGAGCGCCGTGACCGCGATCGCGAACCCGTAGCTCCAGTCCACGTAGGGCTTAGCGTCCCGGCCGCCGAGCAGCCCGTGCAGGACCCCGAACACGAACGCCGCGTAGGCGGAATAGTGGATGGCCCGCCAGCGCCAGGCCTTGCCGTGCGCGGTGAACCGCTTTCGCAGGATGCTCGTTACCACAATCAGCAGGATGAGGTCTGACGCGATGGTGCCGAGCCCGATATAGAACGTCCGGAATGGCGACAGGAAGGGGATGAACGCGTCGATGACGTGCACCCGCTGGGCCAAGATCTCGGTGACGATGTGGATGACGAGGAATGCCAGCGCGCCGAACGAGACAGCCCGGTGCACGGCCTGCGCCATCACCCTGTGTCCGGGTTTCATCACGGTCCGATCGGTGGCCAGCAGGCCGACCACGACCGAGGCGGTGAGACCGATGAGCGCGAACACGCCCGCGTAGAACAGCATAAAATGCTGCGTAGCAGCGTCGATGTCATGTCCGGCCGTGGTCACGACCAGGACGAAGAGGATCACCACGATGGCGGCGACCACGGTCGCCACGATCTTCCGCCGGTGGTCAGCCGCCGCTCCGTGCCCCGAGTGCATGCCCTGACGGCCGCGGGAACGGCTGTTCGTCGTTGGCATGCTTAACCTCCTCAGGATCGGATTGACGCGAGCAGAACTAATGACGACGCCCGGCAGGCCGGGGCGTTATCTCTGGCCCTTAGCTGATGGACTAGTGACTATATCAGCGCCAATAACACCCAGGCGGCGAAAAGGTATATGAACGATCTCGGTGCTAGCGAGGCGTACCGACCTGGGCCTTTGATGATTCGACGGGACCACGGGCCCAGCGGGTCCGCCCCGCAGGCTCTCCGCGTCACGCCGGAGCGGACAGGGCCGTGGGCTGGGGTCGACGATGACCGCCGCCGGGCATACGGCTCGCTGTCTGAGTATCCGCAGGCCAGCAGGAGTAAGGCGATATCTCAGCACATGCCTCCTTCGCGCTACCCTGCTCCACCACCTGTTATACAGGCCTTAACCGTGGCAGATCTGCCAAACCGGCAAGGAGACTGCTTACGGAACTCTTCCGTCCGCACAGGTCGGCCCGCCCCCAAAGGGCGATTGACAGCGGCCTTATAGCCCGCGCCTAAATACGACATTCGCGCACATAAAGGTAGTGCGGTATCGATAACGGCGGCGAGAGAATGGCTAAGCGAGCACCGCACCGGGCAGGTACTCGACCGTCACGGGCAGGTGATCGGAGGCGCTCCGCGCCCGCGGGGTGTCGAGCACGCCATGCCCGCGCAACGCGTCCGCGCACGGGCTGGTCACCCGGATCCCGTCGATGCGCCGCCGCACTCCATGCGCGCCGTAGACGTCGTCCGGGTGGTGACCGGTCGTGGCGTGCCAGTCGGCGCCGATCAGCGCGGCGGCGTCGTGCAGGCCGCCGGCCCACAGCACGTCCCCCGGCCGCCGGTCCGCCCAGTGCCTGCGCCGCCCTTGCTGGTCGTAATCCCACTGGCACTGGTAGATGAGGTCGGCGAACCAGGCCACGGCGGCGTACGGGTCCGCGGGCTCGTAGAGCTCCCAGCTTTCGCCGGACCAGACCCTGTCCGCGCATTCGGTGTTCCAGTCGGCGCCGATCAGCGCGGGCGGTTCGCCTTCCGGCCGGGTGATCGCGGCCACCAGGCGCTCGTTCTGGTCGGCCCGGAGCGCCCGGCCGAACGGGGTGGCGTGGAAGGCTCCGTGCCGGACCAGGGTGCCGCCCACATCGAGGCTGACCATAGCCAGTCCGTGCCAGAAGTAACCGGCCCCGCGGCAGCGCAGTGAGCCGCGGAGCGGCTCGATGCCGTCCCGCCACATCAGTCCCACGTGGTAGCCGTGACCGCCGACCGCGAGGGCGGCTTGGTGTCCCGCCTGCGCCCCGGGCACGTCGCAGCGCAGGCCCGCGTCGTCCGCGAGCTGGCGCAGGCGCCGGTCCGCCGTCGGTCCGTCCGCGGCGATGATCTCCTGAACGGCCAGCACGTCGGTATCCAGGGAACGGATCACGGCGACGATCGTGTCGTAGTGCTCACGGCCCGCCGGCGAATCGTCGGCGAACAGGTTCAGCAGGTTGTAGGTCGTGAACAGGACCGAGCCCGGCGACGTCCGCTGCACGTGTACCTCCCGCGACCCACCCAGATCACAGGTTAGGAGCGCGCACTGAATTCGGCCGCCAGCAGCTCCGCGATCTGCGCGGTGTTCAGCGCCGCGCCCTTGCGCAGGTTGTCCCCGCAGACGAAAAGCTCGATCGTGCGGGGATCGTCGAGTGACTGGCGCACCCGGCCGACCCAGGACGGATCGGTACCGACCGCGTCGACCGGGGTGGGAAACTCACCGTTGGCGGGATCGTCGGCCACCACCACGCCCGGCGCCGCGCGCAGCACGGCCCAGGCTTGCTCGCGCCCGACCGGCTGGGAGAACGTGGCGTGCACCGCGACCGAGTGGGTGGTGACGACGGGCACCCGCACGCAGGTGGCGGAAACGCGCAGCGACGGCAGGCCCAAGATCTTGCGCGACTCGTTGCGTATCTTCAGCTCTTCTGACGACCATCCGTCCGCCTTGAGCGAGCCCGCCCACGGCACCACGTTCATGGCCAGCGGCGCGGGGAACGGCCCGGGATCGCCCACCGCGGCGCGCACGTCGCCTGGGCGCTGGCCGAGCGTACGGGTCCCCGCCACCTTGTCCAGCTGCGTATACAGGGCGTCGATGCCGGCCTGGCCGGCGCCGGAGGCGGCCTGGTAGGAAGCCACCACCATTTCCTGGAGGCCGAACGCCCGATGCAGGGCACCCACGGCCACGATCATCGACAGGGTGGTGCAGTTGGCGTTCGCGACGATCCCCTTGGGCCGGTTCGCGAGCTGTTCCGGGTTGATTTCCGGCACCACGAGCGGCACGTCGGGATCCATCCGGAACGCGCCCGAGTTGTCGACGGCGACCGCGCCGCGGCTGGCCGCGGCCGGCGCCCAGACCGCCGAGACCTCATCGGGCCGTCGAAGGCGGCTTCGCTCAGCGCGATCACCTCGGTCTCGCGGCCCCTGACCATCAGCCGGCGCCCGGCCGACCGGGGCGAGGCGATCAGCCGGATCTCGCCCCAGACGTCCGCCCGGGTCGACAGCAGGTCAAGCATCACCGTGCCGACCGCGCCGGTGGCGCCGACCACGGCCAGCGACGGGCCACGCCCCAAAGCCCCGGTAGCCCGGCTCACCGGCCGGTCCCCCCGTACACGACGGCCTCGACCTGGTCGGAGTCGAGGTCGAACGCCCGGTGCGTCGCGTTCACGGCCAGGTCGAGCTCGTCCTGGTCCACCACGACCGAGATCCGGATCTCCGATGTCGAGATCATCTCGATGTTGACCCCGGCGTCCGCGAGCGCGCTGAAGAACCTGGCGCTGACCCCGGGGTGAGAGCGCATGCCCGCCCCGATCAGCGACACCTTGCCGATCCGGTCGTCGTAGAGCAGCGACTCGAACCCCATCGACTCCTTCAGGCGCAGCAGCGCGCTCATCCCGCTCTGCCCGTCGTCGCGGGGCAGCGTGAACGAGATGTCCGTCCGCCCGGTCGCCACCGCGGAGACGTTCTGCACGATCATGTCGATGTTGACGCCCGCCTCGGCGATGGCCTGGAATATCTTCGCCGCCTCGCCGACCCGGTCGGGCACCCCCACCACGGTGATCTTCGCTTCACTCGGGTCGTGCGCCACCCCGGAGATAATGGCCTGCTCCATCGGTGTTCCCTTCGCCTTGTCAATCGCATGCCCGCAGACCCAGGTCCCGTCCCGGTTGGTGAAGGACGACCGCACATGGATCGGCACGTCGTAACGTCGCGCGTATTCCACGCACCGCAGCATGAGGACCTTCGCGCCGCAGGCGGCCATCTCCAGCATTTCCTCATAGCTGATCTGCGGGATCCGCCGTGCGGTCCTGACGATGCGCGGGTCCGCGGTGAAGATGCCGTCCACATCGGTGTAGATCTCGCAGGCGTCGGCGTTCAGGGCCGCCGCCAGCGCGACCGCGGTGGTGTCCGACGCCCCCCGGCCCATGGTGGTGACGTCCTTGGTGGTCTGGGAGACGCCCTGGAAGCCGGCCACGATCGGGATGGCCCCGTCGGCGAGGGCACCGGAGATCCGCCCCGGCTTGATGTCGATGATCCTGGCCCGGCCGTGCGCGGCGTCGGTGATCACGCCCGCCTGGGATCCGGTGAACGACCGCGCCTCCAGGCCCAGTGCGGCGATGGCCATGGCCAGCAGCGCCATCGAGATCCGCTCCCCCGCGGTCAGCAGCATGTCGAGCTCGCGGGCCGGCGGCAGCGGGGTCACCTGACTGGCCAGCTCCATTGATGCCATTCGCGTCAGCGACCGACGAACCACCATATTTTTGCACCACGAGCGCCACGGCCGCGCCGCCTCCCCGGGACCTAGACAGACGCCTGAGTCTATCTACCCCGTCTAACCTGCCGGATAGTTAAGAGTTCGTGCTCTCCTCAGCCACATCGAGGCTGGCGTGGGCGACCACGGCATGCAGCGCGCGCAGGGCGGCGCCGCCGTGGGTGCCCCAGTGGTTGAAGTAAGAGTACTGCCACCACCACAGCGCCTCGAGGGAACGGCCGGCCTGGTAATGCTTGAGGCCGTGGATCAGGTCCGCGGTCACCGCCGCGATGTCGTCGGAGATCCGGAACGGCAGGCACGACGTGTCCGCGTACGGGTCGAACACCTCGGCGTACTCGTCCACCGCGACCAGCCGCGCGGCCAGGCCGGTGCGCACCGCGTCCAGATCCGGGTCGGCGCTCACCTTAGGCTCCCAGTTATCCGGCAGGATCACGTCACGGCTGGCGCCGAGCTGGGCCCCCGCCAGCAGGATCTGTGACACCTCAAGCAGCAGCATCGGCACGGTCTCGTCGCCACCGCCGCTCGCGAGCGCCTCGACCCCGTCGATGAAGTTCTTGACGTTCACCGCGATCTGGTCCGCAATCGGCCGCCATTCGCCCCCCTGAGCTGGCGGTTCAGACATCAAGCAGTCTCCGTCCTTCGAATGCGCGGCCCAGCGTCACCTCGTCGGCGTACTCCAGGTCGCCCCCCACGGGCAAGCCACTGGCAGGCCTGGTCACCCGAAGCCCCATCGGCTTGAGCAGCCGGGCGAGGTAGGCGGCGGTCGCCTCGCCTTCGAGGTTGGGATCGGTGGCGAGGATGAGTTCTGTCACCGTCCCGTCCGCCAGCCGCGTCATCAGTTCCCTGATCCGCAACTCCTCGGGGCCGACCCCGTCGATCGGACTTATCGCGCCCCCGAGCACGTGGTACCGGCCGCGGAACTCGCGGATCTTCTCCACCGCCGCGACGTCCTTCGGCTCCTCCACGACACAGATGACCGCCGGGTCGCGCCGTGGATCGAGGCAGATCCGGCATTCCTCAGCTTCCGCCACGTTCCCGCAGGTCCGGCAGAACTGCACCCGCTCGGTGACCTCGATCAGCGCGTCGGCCAGCCGCCTGACGTCAGCGGAGTCGACGGCAAGCAGGTGGAAAGCGATCCGCTGCGCACCCTTCGGACCGACCCCGGGCAGCCGCCCGAGCTCGTCGATGAGGTTCTGGATCACCCCTTCATACACGTCAGGTCCTAGGTCTTCTCGTCATCACCGTCATCCGGCTCGGGGCCGCCAGCGCTCAGGCCGAGGCCGGACAGGTCGAGCCCGCTGGGCAGGTCGAGCCCGCCTGGCATGCTCGGTATGCCGGGCAGGCCACCGCCCTGCATGGCCGCCGCGAACGGGCCCATCTGCTGCTGCTGGAGATCCTCAGCGGACCGGTAGGCGTCACGGACGGCCGCGAGCACGAGATCGGCGATCGTCCGCGCGGTCTCCTCGGCGTCGTCCGGGTCCACCGCGGCCGGCTCGATGATGAGGTCCATCAGCTCGCCCTGGCCGTTCACGGTGGCCTTGACCAGGCCACCGCCCGACGTACCTATTACCTCGGCGTCGGCCAGCGCCTGCTGGGCGTTCATGAGTTGTTCTTGCATCTGCTGCGCAGCGGCGAAGAGCTGCTGCATATCCATCTGGGGTTCCACATCGCCCTCCTAGGGAAGAGCCTACGGCCAGCCGGACCCCGATAGACCCCAGCCGGGCCACAACAAAGCCGATCGCGGTCCCGGTCAGCTCTCGATCTCGCCGATTACCTGGCCACCCAGCTCTCGCTGGATCAAATCCATTCCGGTAAGTTCCGGCTCGGCCGCAGGCGTGCGGTACGAGGACGGCTCGTCCGGCGTCATCTCATCGGTATCCGGCGGCATCTCATCCGGAGGTTCGTCGTCGTACTCCGCGGCGGGCGGCTGAGCCGGTGCGGCCGGCCCAGCGCGGCCCGGGCCCGCGCTGACCGGACCCGGACCCGATCCAGGAAAATCTGGCGCCGGCTCGGTCCGCCCCGCGGGCGGATCCCCGCCGACTACCCCCTTGACCATCACGTTCAAGCCGAAGCGGGAACTCAGCACCCGTTTGAGGTCAGCGTCGCAACCGCTTGTGCTGAAGCCCTTCAGGTCCCCGTCCCTGACGAACCGCAAGGTCAGGACCCCGTCTTCGACGGAAAGCACGCTCGCGTTACTGAGCAGGATCCACGCCACCCGCCGTTCCCGCTTGATCGCGTCAAGCACCGCGGCCCAGTTCTCCCGCAGCGAATCCGCCGCGGACTGAGCCGCCGGAGCGTGGACAGCCGGAGCCGGGACAGCCGGAGCCGGGGTGGCGGCTACGGTGGCCGAGGGCGGCGCCGGGGACACGGGGGGTGCCGCGGCCGGTTCCGCGGCCGCCGCCTGGGCCGGCGGCGCGGCGGGGGCGGGCCGGGCGGAAGGCTCCGGGGCACGGAGCTGACGGGGGGGTGATACCACGGACCGTTCGGCATCATCGTTTTGACCGGAGTGCGGCGCGCGCGGGGGGGACTGCGGGCTGGGGGCCGGCGCTCCCCGCTCCAGCCGCTCCAGCCGGGCCAGCAGTGATTTCTCGTCGGTGGCGGCGGCTGGCAGCAGGACCTGCGCGCACATCAGCTCGAGCAGCAGCCGGGGCGAGGTGGCGCCGCGCATCTGGTCCAGGCCGGTGCTGATGATCTCCGCCGCCCGGGTCAGCCCGGCCTGGCCGAACTTTTCCGCCTGCGCGGCCATCCGCTCGGCCCGGTCCGGCGCGAGGTCAAGCAGCCCGATCTGGGCCGCGTCGGGCACCGCCGCCAGCACGATCAGGTCACGGAACCGGTCCAGCATGTCGGCCGCGAAGCGGCGCGGCTCATGGCCGCCCTCGATCACCCGGTTCACCACGCGGAACACCGCGGCGCCGTCGAAGGAGGCGAACCCGTCGGCGATCTCATCGAGCAGGCTGGCGTCGGTGAAGCCGAGCAGGGCCACCGCACGCTCGTAGCGCAGGCCCGACTCATCGCTCCCGGCCAGCAGCTGGTCCAAGATGGACAGCGAGTCCCGGACCGAGCCCGCTCCGGCCCGCACCACCAGCGGCAGCACGGCGTCCTGCACCGCCACGCCTTCCGCGCGCAAGATGTCCTGCATCAGCTCCCGCAGCACGGACGGGGGCACCAGGCGGAACGGGTAATGGTGCGTGCGCGACCGGATGGTCGGGATGACCTTCTCGGGTTCGGTGGTGGCGAAGATGAACTTCAGGTGCGGCGGCGGCTCTTCGACCAGCTTAAGCAGCGCGTTGAAGCCCTGCTGGGTGACCATGTGCGCCTCGTCGATGATGTAAATCTTGAAGCGTCCGGACACCGGCGTGTAGAACGCCCGCTCCCGCAGTTCCCTGGCGTCGTCGACCCCGCCGTGCGAGGCCGCGTCGATCTCGATCACGTCGATGCTGCCCGGCCCGGCAGGCGCGAGCGCGACGCAGGAATCGCAGACCCCGCAGGGTTCGGGAGTCGGGCCCTTGACGCAGTTCAGCGAGCGGGCGAGGATCCGCGCGCTTGACGTTTTGCCGCACCCGCGCGGCCCGCTGAACAGGTACGCGTGGTTGATCCGCCCGGTGCGGAGCGCCTGGGCGAGCGGGCCGGTGACATGTTCCTGCCCCTTGACCTCGGCGAACGTTGCTGGACGGTACTTGCGGTAGAGCGCCAGCCCGGATTGGGCCAGTCCGGGTTGGGCCAGCCCGGATTGGGCCAGGCTCGCCGGGGTGGGTCCCTCGCCTTCCGACGCGGCTGCTGCCATCAGCTCATCCTCACCGGTAAAAGGGGACCCCCCGCACACCCGTCAGAGCCCGCGTACCCTTGCTGCCTTCCGGCCCTGGGGGGGTTGGCGGGATAGCGCCGTGCGGGGGGTCGGGAGCCAGTGTAGTCAGCCGCGGGACCTGATGCTGCGTTTGCCGCCGTCTGAGCGAATCAGGTGGCCCTGGCCGCCCCTATCCGGCGGGTGGGCCGCCGGCACGCCTGCGGATTCGGGTAAGCTCTGCCGCGGAGGATTCGCCTAGTGGCCTAGGGCGCACGCTTGGAAAGCGTGTTGGGGGCAACCCCTCAAGAGTTCGAATCTCTTATCCTCCGCCAGCACTGACCAACGACAACGCCCAGGAACGGGTCGTGGACATGGATCCGTTGGACCGGATCCAACCGGTGCCCTCTCTCCGGTTAGCCCCGCGTTGCCTCACCGGTCCGCGTCGTCCCATCAGGACCATAATTCGCTTGTCCGTACGACAGATGGAAGTTTTTACGGAAGATTCGGCCTTAGTGGCGAATTTGGTACCCTATCGGGTACCGAATCATCCGCAGAAGCCGGATCTTCCGTGATATTCACAAGTTTCTGCGTATCGTGGGGCGCTGGCGAACCACGAACCACGAACCACGAACAGCATCGTCGCGGGAACATACCATCCGCAGAGTGAGGATCAGTTCGGATCTCTTACCCTCCGCCGAGCTGGCCAGAACGAACGCGAGCTGGTTCCGGCCGCAGACAGCTCGCCCGGCGTCCGCGGCCCGCGGCCGGTCTCGCCGGAGCCCTGGTCCAGCGATCCGAAGTCGTACTCCGGCATGTCGTAGGCCCCAAACGCCGGAGCCAGGCGTTCGCTCAGGCTTGAGTCGGCGTGGATCTCCTCCTCGTTGGGCGACATGGCGATGATCAGCGCCAGCAGGAAGGTGAGCACACTCGCGCCGAGCAGCAGCGGGAACAGGAAGCTGTCCGGGGGGCTCCCGGTGAGGGTCATCCCGCCGCGTCCCGCGTACACGCGCATCGCGGCCATCCCGGTGTAGTGCATGCCGGTGACGGCGATGCCCATCACCAGCGATACGGCGAGGCTGGACCAGACACCGCCGACGTGCAGCCCGGCCACCAGCGCCGCCGTGCCCGCCACGATCGCGATGAGCACGGATACTACGACCAGGCCCCGGCTGTACCGGACCGTACCCTGCATGCTCATCGCGGACATTCCGACGTAGTGCATGGTCGAGACGCCGATACCGATGATGACGCCGCCGGCCAGCACCGGTAGCACGCCGCTGCCGCCGTAACCGACGATGAACAGGCCGATAGCGACGACGACGACCGCGACGAGCAGGCTGGCCAGGGTGATCGGCACGTTGTACATGATCTGCTGCCCGGGGATCGTGAAGCCGAGCATGGCGATGAAATGCATGGCCCAGATGCCGGTGGCTCCGATGGCCACGGACGCGAGCAGCAGCCAGATGGCGCGCACCCGGCCGCCGTAGGCGCGGGCTCGGGTGATGCACCGCAGGCCGAGGAACGAGCCCAGGCAGGACATTAAGTAGCCGAGGCCAGGGTTCAGCAGGCCGTTCGAGAAGTTATGGACTGGCACCTGTGCCACTTTTTCCCCCTACGAGTGCCTTCATACCTAGAACTCCGTATGTGGACGCGTGTCCGTCCAGGGCAAATACTGAAAGTAGCAGACTGATCACGCAGATGCAGGGAGACGTAGGAATGCAGTCGCGGAAGGCGGCGCGATGAGTCCGGAGGCCGCTTTTCTGTGCGGTCAGCGAGCGGGCTCGAGCAGAACCTTGACGGCACCTGTACGCCGCGCGTCCCTGACCGTCAGCACGGCCTCGTCCCACCGCTCGAGCGGGAAGCGGTGGGTAATGACCGGCGTCAGGTCCAGGCCGTGGGCGGCAAAGTCGAAGTAGTGCTCGATGGCGTGCTTGGCGACGCCGCCCACCTCTTCGACACCGAAGCCGTTCGAGCCGATGACCCGCAGTTCCTTGAAGTACAACGGGGTCCACTCGAAGCGCTTCGGCGGCTCGACGCCGGAGATGACCAGCGTGCCGCCGGTGCCGAGCAGCCGGAGCGAGGTCTCCACCGTCTCGACCGAGCCGATCGTGTCGTAGACGATGGCCGGGCCCTCCTGCAGCCAGTCGTGCCTGCTCCACGGCGTGAGCGGTGTGGTGCCGACCCGGCGCGCGACCTGCGCGACGAGCTCGTCCGGTGAGCAGGAGAGCACCGCGTGAGCGCCGAACCGGGTCGCGAGCGCGGCCCGGGCCCCAGGTCGCGTCGCCGCCCACACCTCGGTCGCCGGGTACAGGTGGCGCAGCAGCGCGATCACCGCGAACGCGAGCGTGCCCGAGCCGTAGACCAGGACAGCCTGGCCGTCGCCGGGCGGCGCGAGCAGAATCGAGCGCAGCGAGACGCTGACCGGATCGGCCAGCACGGCTGCCTCGTCGGAGATGCCCGCCGGGATGGCGAACAGCTGCGAGAGGTGCGCGCCGAAGCGCTCGGCGTGCGCGCCCACCGCGGCGGCGCAGTTCCCGAGGTGGATCGAGACGGGCAGGGCGCCGGAGCGGAAGTTACGGCACCACGGGTAGCGGCCCGCCTGGCAGGGCGGGCACGGCGGGTCGATACCGCGAGGCCCGCACGACAGCCACGGGTTGAGCACCACGCGCTCACCGGTGTCGGCCCGGCACCCAACCACCTCGTGGCCGAGCACGTGCGGGAAGGACACCAGCGCCGTGAGCGGGTTGTCGCGGGCGCCGTTCAGCAGGATCTGCTTGATGTCAGAGCCGCACAGGCCCGAGAAGATCGTCTCGACGCGCACCCAGTCCCCGGCCGGAAGCGGCAGCTCCTCGACGTCCTCGACCCGGACCGGCGCGAACCGGGAAACGAAGGCCCGCGGGTCGACCCGCCCGCCGATGGCCGAGGCCGCCTCCCGGGCCAGGTTGTGGCGGAACACCAGCGCCTTCACATCCACGCTCCTTCGGCCAGGGCAGCCCAAACCTACCAAGGGGGCGGCTAGGTCGTTCAGCGGCCGCCCTTGCTCCAGGCGTCGGTGGCCTTGCTGCACCCGGCGAACCGCACCGTGCCGCTGGCGATGACCTGATCCGATGACAGGCCCGGGCAGGCCCGGCTGGTGGACACGATGAAGACCATGACCACGCTCAGCACGCTGACCAAGATGACGGAGACCATCGCCAGCCGCCGCGGCACCGACCGCCGGGTGATGGCCTCGGCCGGGGGCACCGCCTCGGTGGGGGCCAGCCGGGCGAAGGCCGCGAACATCGATTTCAACTGCGGATCAGCCGCCTGGAGCACCTGCTCGATCTGGTCAAGCACCGCTTGCTGGCGGGGGGGCAGGCTCATCTGTTTCTCCGCTACGTCCATTGCCGTCGCTGCCGCGCCGGTCCATGCACCTGTGCAGGCCAGAGCGCGCTCGGGGCAAGATCCGGACGGTAGTCGATCAACTATTACCCGTATCACGGCAGCGAAACAAGGCGCGCCCAGCGAAGAATACGCAGCAGGCTGCGACTCGTTACAGCTGGATCAATAGATGTCACAGTGACTGGTGATATTCGGGCGCCGGTTAAAGTGACTGTCATATTACTAAACGTGACTCGCGCGCATCGCGCCTCCAGGCGCATCGCGCCAGCAGCCATTCACCGCCCGCAGATGACCCGCCTGCCGCGCAGCTGTCATTCTTGTAACGCCGGGCTGGCGACCGGGCCGGCTAGGTTTTCCCGGCCGGCGTGTGATGACTCGCGGGGCTAGGCGGGTGTGCCTTACGGGCCGCCGCGGCCCGGGCGGCAGCGGCCCGGGCGGCCGCCGCCGCGGCCGCGTCAGCCTTGGCGGCTTGTACGGCCAGCTGCGGGGTCATCCAGTTGAGCATCGGGACTAGCGCCGCGCGCCAGACGTTGCCCTGGTGACCGCCGCCGGGGACGAGATAGAGCGGCACGTTCGCCAGCCGGGTCAACAGGAGCTGCCTGAAGTTCACCGCGGCGGCGACGTCGCCCCCGTCCCGTCCGCCCGCCGCGAGCCAGAAGGCAGGAAGCTGATGGCCGATAGGCATCCTGGTGATGTACAGCTTCGGCGTGTTCAGCAGCTGCAACGCGGGGTGCCCGAGAAACACGTCGACCTGGCGTGGCCTGGCTCCTGGCTTGTTCCCGGCCGGCACCTGGCTGGCGAGAGGGTAGAAGTAGCCCGACATGACGCCCGCGGCCCCCCACCCTTGCGGGTCCTGCAAGGCGATGTTGGCGGTGCAGTAGCCGCCTTCGGAGTAACCGGCCAGGCCCCACGCCAGGCCGGGCGGCTGCACCCGGGCGATTCTGGCGATGGCGTCGGGCACATCCCGCGCGACGAACGTCATGTCCTGGATGCCGCCGGGATTGTTGAGGCATTGCAGGCCGTACTGCATGCCCCCGTCGGTGTCGGGCATGACCAGCACGGCGGCGTCCGCGGGATGATCCACCAGCAGGCTCAGGAACGTGGGGATCACGTCCATCACATCGACCCAGGCCGCGGGGTTGCCGGGCGAGCCATGCAACAGTTCGATAACGGGAAACTTGTAGTGCTGATAAGTCTTCTGGAAGTACTGCGGCGGCAGGTAGATATAGACGTCGCGGGTGATGTGGGTTTGCGGGCCGGTCACTGATGTCTGGAAGAGATAGCCCACCTGGGCGTCTTCCGCAAGGTTAGTAACCCGCCCGATACTCTTATCGAATTGTTTGTTCGTACCCGGTCCTGCGGCTGCGTACTTAGGGATGCTGCTCGTACCCTGGCTGGTGAGATCATTGATCATCCCGCCCCAGGTCTGGTAATAGTCATAGAACTTGTTGACCGCGGCGATGCCGAAGCACATGGCCGGAAGAAACGCCAGGCAGGCGGCGAGCACGCGGAATACGACCTGCTTAGCCAAGGCCAGCCAGACCAGCAAAGCCCCGAATACGACCATGAGAAGCAGGAAGAATCCGGTGCCTTGAGGTCCAAACACTCGTTCTCCTCGCCGGAGTCTGGTGTGACTGGTGACGGGCCTCACCCAGGGCAGCCTGCAGGACCGCACAACTGTTGATCACATGTGCGAACGTCCGAAACGTGAGGTTAAGTTCCCGGCAGCTCAGTCTCCGCGGGCGTACCTCACGCGCAGGCGGCCCCGGCCCGGCGGTGGAGGTGGGATTTGAACCCACGGAGGGGTTGCCCCCTCACACGCTTTCGAGGCGTGCGCCCTCGGCCACTAGGCGACTCCACCGCTGGTGAGCTTACCCGAATCAGCGGGTGGCCGGCCGCACGAACTAGCCGCCCGGCCGCTGCTGTCTGCGGGCGGCGAAGAAGTCACGCAGCGCCGCGCCGCAGTCGCCGGCCAGGATTCCGCCGATGACCTCCGGGCGGTGGTTCAGCCGGGTATCCCTCAGTACGTCCCAGAGCGACCCGACCGCCCCCGCCTTGGGGTCTTCTGCTCCGTAGACCAGCCGGCCGAGCTGGGCGGCGGTGACCGCACCCGCGCACATCGTGCACGGTTCCAGCGTCACCACCAGCGTCAGCCCGGTCAGCCGCCAGCGGCCAAGCTGCTGCGCGGCCTGCCTGATCGCGACGATTTCCGCATGCGCGGTGGGATCGCGGTCCGTTTCCCTGCGGTTACCCGCCCGGGCGATGACCGCACCCGCCGCATCGAGGACGACAGCTCCCACCGGAACGTCATCCGGGCCGGCCCGTCGTGCCTCGGCCAGGGCGAGCCGCATGGCGGGCTCGAAGGCGGCGGTGTATCCGGTCACGGGCCAAGGGCGATGTCGAGCGCGCGCTCGACCGCATCCCCGATGCGCAGCCTCTCCGCGATGCGGATCACCGCATCCTCCGGGTACAGGTCGAGGTCCGCTGAGATCGCGCCGAGCTCCATCTCGTCCAGGCCGAGGTCCGCGAAGATGGACAAGTCCCCGGCCGGAAGAACCTGATCGAGCTCGTCGTCGGACGGCACAGGAATCTCCAGCGCATCGAGCACCTGGCGGGCCAGCGGGTAGTCAACGGCCGCGGTGAGGTCGGACAAGAACAGCGACACGTCCTCGCCGAAGACCATGATCGCCACGAAGAAGTCGTCGCCGACGCCCGCGAAGCCGATGGTCCCGCCGATGCTGGGCTGACGGCGCAGTGCGTGCACCAGGCCGTCCAGGTCCGCGGTCACCGCCGCGGGCAGCACGTCGGCCTCCCACTGGTCTTCTTCCCGGTAGACGATGACCGCGAAGTCTGTCTCGCCCACGTCTGTCACGTCATTTCCCCAGCATGCTCTGCACGGAGGAATGCTGTCAGATGGCCGCCCGTCGTGACGGCAGAATGGCCGATCGAGGCGCCGATGGGAGTATTTTGCGGGCTTTTGGGCGCCGGGTCGACAGGATCCGCACGCTTGGTTACGCATTGCTGCCAACGATGAGGCATACTGGTGAGTGACACGGGGCATACTCAAGCCGACACGGCCGCTTCAATCCGTTAGTCTTGGCCGGCAAATCGGCGAGAGATAACATAGGTACTCTGGCACGTAGGGCTAGTCTTCGCGCCCTTAGGAGGCGACGTGAATCTGAAAACCATCCTTGGGTGGCTAGCAGTTGCCTTCATAGTGTGGTGGGTGATCGAGCAGCCTACGGGCGCGGCCCACATCGTCCACAACATCGGCACCTTCCTGACCACAGTGGCAAGCGGGCTGTCTCACTTCTTCGCGACCGTCTAAGGCTGGGGTACCGGGATGAGGCTGGTTCCAAATACTGACACGGTTCCGGCCAAGGTAAATCGCTACCTTTTGCCCCACGAACGGCAGGTCATCACCGTTCACCAGCACCCGGCTGTGCTGATCAGGCCGATCTTCGAGCTCCTCGTCGGCCTGGCCATCGCAGGCTGGCTGAGCAACTCGGTCGCTCACGGCAACGACACCGTCATCCTGGTGATCTGGATCGCGTGGCTGATACTCCTGGTGCGGCTGGCGGTCAAGGTCTTCGAGTGGAACGAGAACTACTTCGTGGTCACCTCGCAGCGGATGCTGCTGTCGACCGGGCTGGTCACCAAGAAGGTGAACATGATGCCGCTGTCGAAGGTGACGGACATGAGCTTCCAACGGTCCACGATGGGCCGGATTCTCGGTTACGGCGAGTTCATTCTGGAGTCCGCCGGGCAGGACCAGGCGCTGCGCATCGTCGACCACCTGCCGTACCCGGAACAGCTCTACCTGGAGGTATGCGGGCTGATCTTCAAGGACAAGGACGCGGATTCGGACTAGGGCCAGCTCAGGCGGCACCGCCCGGCGGTGCCGCAGGAGCTGGCCTGGCCATTTACCAGCCGCTCGGCCGCGCTCCCGGTGATTCGTGCATGATCCAGTCCCGGGCGGCGAACGCCGAGCCGCGGGCGCCTGCCATGTCCAGGTCGGGGACCAGGCTGATCTCGGCCGCCCGGGCCTGCTCCTCGCGAAGCGCGGTGTTGGCGCGCACTTCGGCGAAGTACCAGTCGCGGAAGTGCGAGGCGGCCTCGACCACGCCGCCGCCGAGAAAGTAGGCGTCGGGATCGAGGAAGTTCGCGGCGATGGTGAACAGTCGCCCGATCGCCGTTGCCTGCTGCCGGAAGATGGCCAGCGCCATCTCGTCACCGTCTTCGGCGTACTTGCGGACCAGCTTGGCGGCCTTGCTGATCGGCAACCCGCCGAGCTCGTGCCCCGGGTACCTGGTGAGCCAGTACGGCAGCAAGTTGTTCTGGATGCCGGTGAGCGAGGCGACGCTCTCCGCATCACCGGACTGGCCGCAGTTGCAGGCCGGCATCGGCTGTCCCGGGCCCAGCAGGCCCTCCAACGGGATGGGGACGTGCCCAAGTTCCCCGGCCATCCCGGCCGCGCCCTTGATCACTCGGCCGCCTTCGACGATGCCGCCGCCGAGCCCGGTACCCACGATGGCGGCCACCGAGCTGCGCTGCTCAGATTCCGCGCCGAACCGGATGTGATGGGCGTACAGGGCCGCCGAGTTGCCGTCGTTGTTGTAGATCACCGGAAGCCCGAGCCGGTCGGCCAGCGCTCTCCTGATGTCAAAACCGCGCCAGCCTGCGTGGCCGAAGTTGGTCGCGCCCTTGGACGATATGACGCCATTCCCGCTGGCGGGGCCGGGGGTATCCAGGCCCACGGCGCGGACCGAGGTGATCGGCACGCCGGTCAGTTCGAGCACCTGCTGGACGGAGTCGACCAGCGAACCGATGGCCTTGTCCGGGCCCTCCCTGACGTCGCTGGGAAGCTCCGCCATCTGGTCAAGGAGAAACCGGCCGCCGGAATCCAGGATCGTCCCGTTGTTCATGGTGCCGCCGTTGTCCAAACCCACGACAACCCAGTCGACTGGCATGCGTCCTCCTCGTCCGGCCGCTGGCGCCACGCTCAGTCTATGGATATGACTTAGCGTGGAGCAATATGGCCGCAGACTGGATCCTAGCCCGTGGCCCCGGCCACCCCGTCGGCCCCGGCCACCCGTTGCCAGGCCTGTACGTCCTGCGGGCTGTCAGCGGTCAGCGCGGTCGCCGCCGCGAGCGCGAGCGTCGCGTGCACCAGGGCGGCGGCGATGGTCTCGCCGCGGCCGATCCCTGCCTCGTGGTAGTGCTCTGGCCCCGTCATGGTCAGGCCTCCCTGTCGTCAGTGCCTGGCCGTTCGCGGAGGATCGGGGATTTGAACCCCGGATGGTGTTGCCACCAAACCGCATTAGCAGTGCGGCGCCATAGACCGGACTAGGCGAATCCTCCACCCGCACCAGGAGTGCGGTGGGCCATAGCGTACCGGCACTGACCGGGCCTGGGCAAAGCGTCTTTGCCGTGCCCGGTCAGTGCACCTCGATGATCTCGTAGTCGCCGCGCTGGTAGGCGTCGCGCATCTGCCGCTTGGAGAACTTGCCCACGCTGGTCTTCGGCACTTCGGCGATGAAGCACCAGCGCTCGGGCAGCTGCCAGCGCGGGATCTGCTCGGACATGAAGGCCCGAAGTTTCTCCGCCGTCACCTCGGCGCCTGATCGCAGCACCACCGCCGCGAGCGGACGCTCTCCCCACTTGTCGTCGGCGACCCCGATGACCGCGGCCTCAGCGACATCAGGGTGCGCCATCAGGACGTTCTCCAGCTCCATCGAGGAGATCCACTCACCGCCTGACTTGATGACGTCCTTGGCCCGGTCGGTCAGCCGGATGAAGCCGCGCTCATCCAGGGTCCCCACATCCCCGGTCCTCAGCCAGCCGTCGTGGAACTTGGCCGGGTCGTCGTCCTGGAAGTACGAGCCGGTGACCCAGGGCCCGCGGACCTCGATTTCACCGACCGCCTCGCCGTCGTCCGGCAGGATCTCACCGCCGTCGGAGGCCAGCCGCGCCTCCACCGCGCAGAACACCCGGCCCTGGCTGTCCCGGTACCGCCAGGCCTCCTCCTCGCTCACGCCAGGCGGCGGGTTGGCCACGCTGGCCAGCGGTGAGGTCTCCGTCATGCCCCAGGCCTGCAGGATGCGCACGCCGAGCTCGGAGGCGTACCTGGCCTGCAGGGCGCGCGGGACCGCCGAGCCGCCGGCGATCACCAGGCGGAGCGAGGACAGGTCCCCGCCCTCGGCCCGCATATGCGCAAGCACGCCGGCCCAGATCGTCGGCACGCCGCCGGCCACGGTGACGCGTTCGTCGGCGATCAGCCGGACCAGAGTGGCCGGCTGCAGGTGCCGGTCCGGCATGATCAGGTCGGCCCCGGACAGCAGGCCCGCATAGGCCAGCCCCCACGCGTTGGCGTGGAACATGGGCACGACCGGCAGCACCCGATCCTGCTCGGAAAGGGCGAAGCTGTTTCCCAGGCAGGCGCCCATCGAATGCAGGTAGCTGGACCGGTGGCTGTAGACGACGCCCTTCGGGTGCCCGGTGGTCCCGCTGGTGTAGCACATCGCGGCGGCCGAGCGCTCATCGAGCACCGGCCACGCAAACGAGTCAGGCTCCGCGGCGAGCAGTTCCTCGTAGTCGTAGACGCTCACGCCGGTGAGCTGGTCGGCGCCTGGCGTGTCGGCGAGGGGGGCGCCGCTTACGATCACGTTCCTGACCGACGGCGCCTGCGGCAAGATCTCGGCGAACCTGGCCACCAGCGACGCGTCCACGATGACGGTGTGGTCGGCGGCGTGGGTGGCGATATAGCCGACCTCGGCCGTCGCCAGCCGGATGTTCAGCGTGTGCAGCACCGCGCCCATGGACGGGACGGCCAGGTAGGCCTCGAGGTGCTCGGCGTTGTTCCACATGAACGTGCCGACGCGCTGGTCGCCATCGACGCCCAGCCGCCGCAGGGCGTTCGCGAGCTGCGCGGCCCGGCGGCCCGCTTCGGCGTAGCTGCGCCGCCTGGTCGCAGAACCGGTCCAGGTGACCACCTCGCGATCGCCGAAAATCGACGTTCCGTAACGCATGATCGAGCCGATGGTCAGCGGGACGTCCATCATCGTGCTGCGCACAGAGCGACCTCCTCAGGGTGCCTGACCTGGATAATACCGGCGTTGGCCCCGAAGACACGACAGGTCATGACTCGCTGATTCTGGTTACGGATCGGCATTGGCGCCCAGTTCCGCGTCGATCCGCAGCCTGGCTACCGCCCGTGACACGGTGCTCTTCACGGTGCCCAGGCTGATACCGAGCGCCGCGGCGATTTCCGGCTCAGTCATGTCTTCGAAATACCTGAGCATGACGGCGGCGCGCATCCGCTTGGGCAGCCGGTCCAGGGCCCGGCGCACCACCTCGGCCGTATCGCTGTCCCTGGCGTGATCCGCGACAACCTGATCAGGCAGCTCATCGGTCGGGAATTCCTCGACCTTACGGCGCCGCCACCACGATATGTGCGTATTGACCATCGCACGCCGGACATAAGCGTCAAGGGCGGCGCGATCATTGATCTTGTCCCACGCTAGGTAGGTTTTCGCCAGCGCGGCCTGGACCAGGTCTTCGGCATCGGCCCGGTTGCCGGTAAGCATGATCGCCATCCGGAGCAGGGCGGCTCCGCGGGCCACAACGTAATCGCGGAAGGCCGCGTCGTGATCGCTAGGTCGCGATTCCTCATGGTTGCCGACGCAGCTCATGCAGGCTACCTTACTTAAGGTAGTCGTAAAACTACATTCCGTGCTTGAGATGAAGGCTCGTGACCTGCGGCGGCTCTATCCGTAAAGGATGTATCTGTATGGCGCCGCAGGCAGAAGTGTCCCGAAGAGCTTGACGTAACTGTCTTCGCCAAGCAGGGTCAATATTGTGCCCTATGCAATCCCACGGAAGGCAAGTGCGGCATTTGGCTGACATGCCCCGTAGGGGTGACGATGTTACGGACTCCGCCAGTCCGGCTCGTTTCGCGCGCCGGCCGCTGCTCAAGGCCGCAGTGCTCGGGCGGCCGGGCGAATCGGGCCTTTCTCCCATAACGGCGGCCAATGGTGGCATCGGACCGGCAGAAAGATCCCTGGTATACGCGGTCATCGGCACGATCCTGGACGTCAGCCCGCACATTCTGGTCCTGCTGACGGCACGGGGGGAACAGCGGTTTCCGCTGGCTGCCTCCGCCGAGGCCTGGCGAGGCGGGGCTATTTCGCCGGCCGCACTGCGGCCAGGCGATCATGCCATTGTCCGGCGCAGCCGCCCCGGCGGTCCGGTGCTTGACCGCATCTGGGCCGAAGTCGGCCGGGTCACCGGGACGATCATCGAGCGGGCCGGCCCGGCCCGGCTCCTGGTCGACGAGGGCCCCGCCAAGGGACGCCGAGTGGTGCTGATCGCGCCCGAGGCCACCAGGCGGATCCAGGTCCGCTTCCCCCGGCTCGAGCCTGGCTACCTCATCGACGTCATCGGCCTGAAGCAAGACGGCTTCCTGAAGGCCCTGATACCCGCCACGTCACAGCCTCCCTACCGGGCCGGGCACGCGCCCGCACCGCCGCTGGTCAGCGGGCACATTCCCGATCCGGTCAGCGGAACGGCGATCTGGCATGAGCCAGGCGAGGAACAGGAAAGCCTGCTCGGACTTGCTTACCCGGCCCTGGATCCCGAGACGAGCTGCGAGCATGACGCCTTCATGCCGCCGTCGCAGCCCGGCGACCGGCACGCGGTCGACCCGCACGCGACGGGCCCGGGCTGCGTGCGGCTGCCCTACCTGTCGCTGGGCAGCCTGCTCCGGCTGCGCAACGACTGCGCCGAGCGCACCAGGCTGGTCCCGGTCACCGGCTGCGGGGCCACCGCCCGGATGTTCTGCGATCGCTGCGTCACCTGCGGGACCTCGCGGAAGGGCCGGATCGCTGATCTCACCATGGCGACGTTCGTGGAACTCGGCGGAGCCCTGGACGTGGGTTGCTTCAACGCGACGATGACGATCGGGGGCTAGGGGATGGTCACCGTGCTGCGAGAGGTCCAGATTCCGCTGCTGGCCGTGCTGCTGCTCGGCAGTTGCGCGGCCAAGACGTGGCGGACGCTGAGCCCGCGTCCCGGCACCGCAGCCACCGGCCCGACCGGGTTGTTCCCGCTCCGCCTGCGCCGTCCCGTCATGATCGTCATGTACGTCACCGAGCTGAGCCTGGGCCTCGGGCTGGCCGCCACGGCCGGCCGCGTCGGCGGCGTCTGGCTCCGGGTGCCCGCCACTATCGTGCGGCTGACGACCGCGCTGTTCTTCCTCATCGCCGTGGGCGCGCTCAACGAAATGAGGCAGCGCCGCCCCGATTCAGGCTGCGGTTGCTTCGGCGATCTCAGCGACACGCCAGTCGGCCTGCGGACGATCACCCGCGCCGCCCTGCTGGCCGCCGCGGCCGCGGCCACGATCGGCGTGCCTGCGCTGCGGATGCCGTCCTCGTTCGCCGCGGCCGAGCTGTGGCTGGCCGTGCTGGCAGGCGAGCTGATCCTGATCGCCTGCTTGTCGCCGGAACTCGGCGAGATCTTGGTCCCGCACCGCGGAGCCAGCTGACCTCTGGCGGGAAGGGTGCTGGCGGTTCGTGGTCTATCCAGGGATCGTGCGCGGCCGGCGGGTCGACATCGTCTTCGCCGTCTACCTGCAAGCCCGCCGGCCCGCCATCCGTGCGGCGGTTCTCGACGCGGACACCGACGAGGTCCTCGGGCGGGCCGGGGCGCGCGAGTCTGCCGTTATCTAGGGGAATCTAAGAATTCCG
The DNA here is from genome assembly GCA_050013055.1 of Streptosporangiaceae bacterium. Taxonomy (GTDB): domain Bacteria; phylum Actinomycetota; class Actinomycetes; order Streptosporangiales; family Streptosporangiaceae; genus Palsa-504. Next base: position 228 of record JBEKGC010000177.1, on the reverse strand, counting down.
CTAGAGTCACCGATAGCCGGATAGACCTGTGGTCGGGGCCATCGGACCGGGCGCGGAAAAAAGCGCTTAGAGCGGCTGGGAGCGGAGGAACTTGCCGAAGTGCGGAACCGTGAACGCGATCAGGCCCCGTTCTGAGCTGTAGATCAAGCCCTTCTTGATCAGCCCGTCACGCGCGGGCGACAAGCTCGACGGCTTGCGGCCAAGCTCGTCGGCCACGATCGAGGTGGG
>JBEKGC010000176.1:0-12605 GCA_050013055.1 Streptosporangiaceae bacterium | reverse complement strand
GGCTTCGCGTACACGCAGATCGACCGGAGCGGCAACGCCCTGGACACCGGCACCAACGGGTACCACGCGGAGTACGAGCACGACGTCGTCGGCATCCTCGCGAACATGTTCAACGAGGGCTATTTCAGCGACGCCCACGCGCTGCTCGACGAGACCGACCGGGTGGTCGGAACCAACACCCAGTACTCGGACGGGACGTGGGTCTACCCATGGCTGTGGGCCGTGTACGTCGAGAAGACCGGTGACACCAAGTTCCTCGCCGCCCGCTTCAGCTCGCCCGGACCGCTCGGGGCCAGCGCGCAGCCGAGCATCGAGGCGACCGCGCAGATCATCGCTGCTGACCGCACAGGACCCGGCGGCATCATCGGCGAGACCAGCGACATCGATGCCAACGGCTACTGGGTCAGCGACAACTACGAGGCCCTGCTCGGGCTGGCCGGCTACGAGTACCTCGCCAAGGTCCTGGGCGACACCGCGCAGGAACAATGGGCGGCCGGGGAGTACAGCAGCCTGCTGCAGGCGGTGAACTCGACGCTGTCGGCCACCATCTCCGCCAATAACCTCGATTACATCCCGTGCTCGATGGTCGAGCCCAACACCGCCAACCGCTGCTCCAACCCCGAAGACGCCAACTGGGCCGCGCCCGGCGTCTATTTCAACTGGGCCTGGAACGGCTACCTGCTCGACGCCCCGCTGACCGGCCCGGAGGGCGGGACCGTGGCGGACTGGATCGACAAGACCCTGTCCTACGGGTTCGGCCGGGTGCAGGGACTGCTGCCGGCCAACACCTTCGGCGGGTACCCGGGCGAGGGCTTCTGGTCAACCGCCTACAACGGCGCATACGGCGCCTGGGGGCTGGGCAGCAACAACTACCGCGACGAGGGCATCGAATCGCTGGAGTTCCTCATCAACAACGACCAGGCCGGGCCGTACTCCTGGTGGGAGGGCTCGACCCCGCCGAGCACGACGACGCCGTGGATCGGGAATCACCCGGCCAGCGGCGGCGGCGCGTCTCCGCACTCGTGGGGCATTGCCATGGGTGACCTCGGCCTGCTCGACTCGCTCGTGTCCCAGCGGACCGACGGGTCGCTCATCGTCGGCCGGGGCGTCCCGGACAGCTGGGTCGGGTCCGGCCGCCGGATCGCCGTCTCCAACTTCCCCACCACCGACGGCGGCCGGATCGGCGTGACGATCACCACCCGGGGCGACGCGGTCACGCTGCGGCTGACCGGCAAGCCCTCGGGACCGGTGACCTTCGAGCTGCCCGTCTTCGTCAACAACATCGCCTCGGCATCCGCGGGTACGGTCGACAACGGAGCCGGCGCCGTCACCATAGCTGGCCACATACGGTCGGTAACGGTCACGCTGGCTCACGCGCCGGCGGCCTCGTAGCCCAACGGGGGCCGACACGGCGGGTGCGGACGTGGCGCGAGGGACTGGTGATGCAATGGGCCGGGCTTGGGGGATACGGCCGAGCCCGAACCATAGTGAATACCTGGCCCCGGCGTTTCCACCTCTGTAGCTCGTATCTGAGCGCGCCGATCGCCGAATCCGTGGCCGCTTCTGCGCAGTGCCGTGCCATGTTGTTCTATTACTGCGCCTGAGTTCTCGCAGTGGTTTGAGGCCCGAACGAGCCGTGGTGCTTCCCAGCATCAACGCGAAAGAAGCATGAACTGCCTGTATCCACGAGCCGCGAGGCAACCTCTGACATGGAAACGGGGGAAGGCCCCTGATCACCCTGCATCGGAGAGATCTTATGGCCGTGAATACAGAAGACCAGTCTCAGGGCGCGGCGGAAGCGGCAAGCTGTCCCGGATGGATCTGTTCCCTCCGGCCGCGGTGGTCTCAGCCGGCACGACGGTCTTCAAGGGGACCTGGCTGTTCGACCTGGACACGGGTACCCAGGAGGGGGCGCTGCCGGGAGCCGACATCTGGTGGGAGCAGATGACCTCGACCGCGCGGCAGATGGTCCCGCAGAACGGCGCCACGATCATCAACCTGGGGGCGGTGGACTTCGCGTCGCTGTCCGCCGCCGGCCTGCAAGGTCTCCCGTACGGGACCGCGCCGATCCCGGGCAACGACGACCCGACCAACAAGCTCGTACCCGGCGACGTCTTTGCCGTGAAGACAACCCAGGGCAACTTCGCCAAAGTGCTCGTCGACGCTTACGGTTACGACCTCACCATCACCTGGGTCACCTACCAGCTTCAGCCCATGTACGCCGTGCTCGGCACGGGCTATAACCAGCCGGAAGACGTCAAGGTCTCGGTGGACGGGGTGCACGCCTACCTGACCGAGCGCACCGGCGACCTGCTGCGGGTCCCCCTCGGCGCGGCCAGCCGCGGGAACGCCGCCGTGGTGGCATCAGGGATGACCGCGCCCCAGCAACTGTTCCTCGACGAGGCGAACAACGCCGCCTACACGGTGGAATATGCCCCGGACGGCAGGCTCCTCCGGATCGACCTGTCGACCGGGGCGAAGACCACGATCCTGTCCGGCCTGCAGAACGCCGTCGGGGTCGTGCTGACCGCCGACCGCCAGTTCGCCTATATCAGCGAGCAGACGACCGGGCCGGACCAGGGCCGGATCAGCCGCTTCCAGCTCAGCAACGGCCAGCGCCACCTCGTGGTGACCGGGCTTACCGCCCCGTTCTTTCTCACCTGGTCCGACATCAGCGAAACGGCGCTGCTGGTGCCCGAGCGGGACCCGGCCAACCGCCTGCGCAGCGTCAACGTCGTCACCGGAGCCGCGGTCGTGGTGGCCGGCGCCCTTCCGGTCCGGCCGTCCAGCGTCGCCATAGCCGGCCCCGGGACCCTGCTGGTGTGCTGCGACCAGGTGATCGAGGAGATCATCGTGGCGTCCCCGTCCAGCCAGCCCAACGGTCCCTTGCTGGAAGGCATCGGGTTCGTCCCGTTCGACTGGGTGGACGCCGGTCTGGCCGATACCACGAGCCACGATCCGACGTATTTCTTCCAGGTCCAGGGCGCGCCTTTCGGCGCGAGCCTGCCGGTCATGGTGAACTTCCTGCGTGCCGCGCTGGACGGCGCCGCCTACTACCAGGTGCAGGTGGACAACGCGGTCCGGACCGACGTGTTCCACGGGGCATGGTGGGACGGGACCCAGTACATCGCCCGGACCTTCGGCCCGCAGAGCCTGAACGGGCAGCCGGGCTATTACCCGGTGCCGTCGGTCTCGGACCTGGCCCTGTGGCTGCAGCCGCTGCCAGGGTGCTACCTCGACTCGACCAACCTGGCCAGCGCCCAGCTGCACACCATCACGGTGGACTTCTACACCGCCTCGGGCGCACTGCTCGAATCCGCTACGCCGCTGGCCATCTACGTCGATAACAACCCGTGCACGGCGACGATCACGGCGCCGACGCTGAACGGGGTGTCGGCCAACGCATGCGGGTTCCTCCCGTACAACCCGCTGACCATGGCCAGCGAGAACGTGGTGATCCCGTTCGGGGCCAGCCACCCCGAGGGCTTCGCCACCTACGCCTTCAGGCTGACCAGGGGCACGGTCAATGTCCCGCTCAGCCAGCCTGCCGCCGGCCCGGTCAGCGGGATCACCCCAGCCACCGACCCCGTCGAGGAGACGGTGGCGGCGCTGTTCGCCCCGTCCGGATGCACCATTGCCGGGTTCGCCGCGTTGGTGTACGTGTGGGCCGAGGCGATCACCGGGTGGTTTCGCTGCAGTCAGTACGACGCCCAAGCGGTGGAGGCGTTCGTCCTGGCCCCCTAGGCCCATCCCGTCAGCGCAGCTTAGTCCGTGATGTCAGGCGAAGTGCCTGCGCCTTCATCGAGGACAGCCAGGTCGGCGGAGATGACTGCGGCCTCCGGGTCGCCTATTCGCTCAAAGATCTCGCGGGCCTGGCGCAGCCCAGCCGCCGCCTCGGCGGCGCGGCCCTCGGCTAGCGCGCACCTGGCCAGGCCGGCCAGCGCGTGCGCCTCGTCCCTGGGGCTGCCGATCGCGCGGGCGATGCCGAGTGCCTCAGCGTGGTGGGCCCGCGCGCGACGCGGTTTCCCCTGAATCTGGTCCAGCGATCCGAGGCTGTTGAGCGCTTCGGCCGCACCGGCGTGGTCACCGATCAACCGGAACATCTTCAGGGCCTCCTGCATCGCGTCAGCCGCGCCTCGGTAGTCCCCCGTCCGCTGCCGGACTCCGCCCAGGTAGAACCGGGCGTTAGCCTCGATCTGCGTGCTGGCGATCGAACTGGAGAGGCGGATCGCCCGCTCAAGCGCGCTGGCCGCACCCCTGTAGTCCCCGGTCCGCTGCCGCAGATCGCCCAGGTAGGTGAGCGCGTTGGCCTGCACATGGACATTACCGATTTCGGTGGAAATGCTCAGCGCCTCTTCCAGGGCTTCGGCTGCGGCCGGATACTCTCCGGTCCCTACCCGCACCACGCCAAGGAAGACGAGCGTGTTCCCCTGCCCCAGCTGGTAGCCGGCGTCCTGATAGACGGCCAGTCCTTCTTTCAGCGCCTCAACCGCCGCCGGGTACTCCCCCTGCTGGTATCGCACCATGCCCAGGTCCATGAGGGCCCACCCCTGACCAAGCTGATCATCGAGGTCCTGGCAGATCGCCAGTCCCGTTTCCAGCGCGGCGAGCGCGGCTGGCAAATCGCCGACCATACGACGCGCGGTGCCGAGGAAGACCAGCGCGGTGCCCTCGCCCTGCCGATCCGCGAGCTCGCGGAAGATGGCGCAGGCGGCCTCGTGGCTAGCGGCGGCGGGCAGGTACTCCCCGGCGAGGTAGAGAGCGACGCCAAGGTCATGCCGCACGTTGGCCTCGGCCTGCCGGTCACCGGCGCGGCGGGCGGCCAGCACCGCTGTGTCATGGAGCGCGACGTCATCGACGTGCGGGCCATCATGCTGCATGAGCGCGCTCAGCCCGGTCGTCAGGGCGACGATCCGGCTATCCTTCCCAGCGCGGGTGACATAGTCCAGGCAGGCCAGCAGGTTGTCCCGCTCGGTCCGTGCCCACGCGAGGGCTTCGGTGGTGTCCCGCAGGCCGGGGCGGATGACGGCCGGGCCCGAGCGCACCGGCAGCGAGCGGGTGTAGGCCGCGATGTGCTGCTCAGCCACCAGCGCGGTGTCCTGATAGTAGTCGAGCAGCCGGCCGAGCGCCGCGTCCCGCTCGCCGGGCGGCTCCTCCGCCACGAGCGCGCGGGAGTGCTCGCGAACCAGGTCGTGAAAATGGTAGCGGCCGCGAGCGGGCTCGGTGAGCAGGTAGTGGTCGTAGAGCGCGGCCAGCAGGCGACGGGCAGTCCGCAGGTCAGCGCCGATGAGGGCCGCCGCGGCGTAGGCGTCGATCCCATGCCCCAGGTGAAGCCCGAGATACCGGAAGGCCCGCTGCTGGTCGGCGGGCAGGTCGGCGTAGGACAGGTCGAACGTGGCCCGGACCGACAGGTCTTCCGTCGCCATCAGCTCAAGCCGGTCGCGGGCGGTCACCAGGTCGGCGGCCAGGTCGGCGATGATCCAGCTCGGGTGGTGATGCAGCTGGCGGGCGAGCATCCCGATCGCGAGCGGCAGGTAGCCGCAGAGCCTGGTGACGCCAGCTATCGCGGCGTCTCCCTGGTCCATGCCTGACCGCCCGGCCAGCCTGGTGAGCAGGGCGGCCGCATCCTCGGGCGGCAACGCGTCGAGGCTGATGGCGGCCGCGTCTTCCAGGCCGGTCAGGTGATGACGGCTGGTCACCAGCACCAGGCTGGTGCCTGAGCTAGGCAGCAGCGGGCGGATCTGTTCGCTGTCGGCCGCGTCATCGAGGACGAGCAGCAGCCGCCTGTCGGCTAGCCGGTCCCGCCAAGCCGCCGTGCGGGCCTCCAGGCCGGCCGGGATCTGTCCGGCCCCTGCCCCGGTGGCGATCAGCAGGCTAGCCAGCGCATCCACCGGCTCGGTGCGCCGCTGGCCGGGAGTGTGCCCGTGCAACGGCAGGAAGACCTGGCCGTCAGGGAACCGCGCCGCGAGGTGATACGCCGCGCGCACCGCGAACGCTGTCTTACCCACTCCGGCCATGCCGCCGACCGCATAAATTCCAGCGACACCGCCTGACTCCCCCACCGCGTCCGCCAACGCCCGCAGCTCGGCATCCCGGCCGGTGAAGCTGGCGATGTCCCTGGGCAGCGTCCGCGGCGCCACCGTGGCGCCCACCGCGAGCCCGCCGCCAGGGACTTGACCGCGAGCGGCGGCCTCGAATTGCTCGCGCACCGGGCCCGCTAGCAGCAGCGCGTCCGCCAGCAGCCGCGCCGTGCTAGACCTCGCCGTACGGTTGATCCCTCGTTCCAGGTCGCTGACCGACCGCGCGCTCACGCGCGCCACGTCCGCGAGTTCTTCCTGCGTGAGCCCGGCCGCGGTTCTCAGCTGCCGCAGCAGTTCGCCGAAGCTCACCGGCCCCGGTCCGCCCACCGGTCAATCACCGCCAGCCCGCCTGCACATATGGCAATCGACAAGTTACACCAGGCGAGCGACCCGGCATAGTGCGGCTGGAGCCACACATCAGGACCCCCGCCTGCGTTCCTGTGACCTTCCTGTGGGTGTGCTTCGTGGTGCACGAACGGCTGTTCCCCGCACTGTGGAGACAGGCGATCCCGTTGGGGAGGCGCTAGGCGTACCGCCTGGCGGAGTCGTCACACAGCCGCACCGCACAGGAAAGGCAAGCTTCGAATGGACAGACTCTCGCGCACGAGCCGGTCGGGGTTCGCACGGTCAACTGCCAGCCAGGTCCGGCGCGCACGCTGGCCACTGGCCGCCGGGGCAGTCGCACTCGCGACAGCGGCGACCGCGTTGATGCCGGGTACCGCCGCACGGGCACAGGCGCTTCCGCCGCACCGGCAACCGCCCCTGGTCGCTGCCCTTCCGGCCGCCAGCGCCGCCCAGCAGCGAGCTGCGCTGGCCTACTGGACGCCAGGGCGGATGGGCACAGCGACATCGCGTGACATCCGTGCCGGCGGGCAGGTTGGCACCGGCGCCGCCCCGGCCAGCGCCCCGGTCACGGGAAAGCCGCAGATGATTCCCGGCAACCTGGGCGAAGACGCGATTTCAGCCGACCCCGCGGCCTTCTTCGGCCGGCCCACCACAAGCGCCGCCAACGAGTTCCTCCAGGTGCCGACCATCTTGACGACGCAGTACCCGTACCGGATGAACGGAAGGATCTTCTTCGACTTCGAAGGAAAGGCCGACTCCTGCTCGGGCACGTCCGTCGTGTCCTACCACGGCTCAAGTGACGAGGACGAGGTCTGGACGGCGGGACACTGCCTGGTCAACTCCCTCGGGTCGGCCGATGGAATCGACGCGACCAACATTGTGTTCGTTCCCGCCTACAACGGGAATGCTGCCACGATCGCGGCCAGGTACCCGTTCGGGGTGTTCAGCTATATCGGCGGCTACACCACCTACGCGTGGCTGCACAACGCGGACCTCAGCGAAGATGAGGCGGCGATCGAGGTCGGCAGGAACTCCTCAGGCCAGACGCTCGGCCAGGCCGTCGGCGCAGAGGGTTTCGCGTGGAACCAGAGCGATAATCAGGAGTTCGTGACCTTCGGCTACCCGGCCGACCCGCCGTTCACGGGAACCTCGATGTATGAGGACATCGCCTTCACGGACAAGACGATTACCGCCGGTTCCGGGCAGCCAGCGATCGGCATCGTCAGCCCCATGACCGGAGGATCTAGCGGTGGTGCCTGGAACATCGACTGGTCGCTGACCAACGTCGGCTACATAGACGGCCATAACGACTTCAACGAAAGCGCCTACCCGGGCCTCATCTTCTCGCCCTACCAGGACACGCTCGCGAACATGGTTCGCTGCTTCGGCGCGAGCAACTGCTGAGCACCCACGCAACTGGCGGTGGCCCGACTCGTCCCAGCGGTCAGGCCACCGCTATTCACCCCGAGGCCGCCCGGCCAAGCGGCGCCAGACGAAGTGGGGCCCTGCGCGGGCTGGGATTACCACACCGCCGGGGAACTCTGCCCCTGCCAGGACACCGCCCATTGAGCGTCGTTTCCTTTCCACGCAGCCTGCAACGGAGTGGAAACCACGAGACTTTGGAGAGCCCCGGAATCCGTGTCCGCCTCAAGCGCGGTGATCCAGACTTGCGCTGCTCGCGCGACTACCGTGATGGGAAATCCTGCCGTGAACGCTTTATTCGGGACCACTGGTAGGCTTGGCAGTAGTACTGGTCCGCTTTGCGGCATTTTCTGGACGCTATAGAACGTAGCTACCGCCCCATTATCCTGGGTCACCTGACCGGATATTTCGATTGGTGCTCCCGGGACGAAACCGTAGACGTTAACTACAAGGTTAATTGTGCCATCCTGGTTAAGTTCGATTCTGGGAACCTCGCTATTTGGCATCGATAAGTCCTCTCTCAGATATGTTCGTACCGGGTGAGATAGCCGAGCGATTCCCGGGTGCCCGGCAGGTTGCCCTTGCGCTGGTAGAGCTCAAGGGCCTTGGTCGCCGCTGCCCGCGCTTCGGGAAAACGACCGGACGCAGCCAGGACATGAGCCATATCAAGCAGGGCGTCGGCGTGCTGGCTCAGCAGGTCCGTCTGCGCGGCCAGTGCCACCGCCACCGATGCCAGTCCGGTTGCCTCGCCGTGGCGGCCACGGTCGGCGAGCATCCTGGCCGACAATCCCTGGCCGATGATCTCGGTGACCAGGTCCTCGCCTGCGGCAGCCTCTTGGCTTATCGCGATCAGCTGGCTGGCCTCAACGTATCGCTGTCCGCCCTGCGCCGCGATGGCTCTGGCCAATAGCGCTGCCGCGGTGCCAAGATTGCCTTTATCGCCAATGAGGCTGAGCGAGGTGTAGGCGAAGCGGAGGTGCATTTCTGCGGTCGCGGGGTCGCCGGCCAGCATCGCGATGAAGGCGGCGGGCTGAGTGACGGCGGCCGTCATGGTAGAGCCGAGGGTGTCCAGGTAGGACTTAGCGCGGCCCAGGGTAGCGTGTGCTGTCTCAAACTGATCCTGCAGGGCGTACAAACCTGCCATGTGCTTGAGGATCACGGCTTGTCCGCGGGGATGGTTCCCGACCTCATCGAGATAGCTCTCACACCGCCGTATTCCCTCCGGTGCCGGCGTTGGACCCCACAGTGCGGCCGAAGCGAGCCAGCCAAGTATCTCGGTCAGCTGCCTGCGGTCGTTGGTCCGCCGAGCGTAGCCGGCGGCGCGCCGCCAAGCCTCTTCCGCGGCGGCGGATCTCCCGTGGATCCAGTACACGGCCGCCTCTAGCTGCAAGGTCTGGCAAAATCCCACCTCATCCTGGCTCCGGCCGAACTCGCTGCGCAATTCGGGAAGCGATTGAGCGATCTGCGCAGCCGCCGTATTCGGGGCCAATTTAAGTCCCAGGAGGAGTGCCTGAACCCGAGCATGACCGCGCTGTCCCTCGTCGCCGTTGGCGGCGGCAATGCGTTGAGCGTCATCGAGCGTTGCCACGGCTTGCTCGAGATGCCCGGCCTCGGTCATTGCGGTACCGAGGCTGGTGTCAAGCCGCGCCAGCGCGGCGTCGTCGCGCGGCAGCAGCGCGGCCGCGCGGATCAGTAGATTCATGGCGGCGAGCGCGTCGCCGCGGTCATGCGCAGCACGGCCGGCGGTCTCGAGGTGGCTGGCCGCCCGCCGCGGAAGTGGGCCAGACTGGGCTTCGGCGGGTCGCAATTCGCTCAGGTAGCGAACGGACTGTTCTAGGTGGTAGCCGAGGATCTCGGGGCGTTGGGTGGCCGGTTCCCAGAGCACGTACTCGAGCCAGTCGGCGAAGCGGTTGTGCAGCTCGGCGCGAAGTGACTTGGGGATCGCCCGGTAGGCCGCTTCCTGGATCAGGATGTGGCGGAAGCTGTACTCTTCCCCTGGGCGTCTGTCCGACGGCTCGTATTCCACCAGTCCCTTCGCGACGAGGGTTTGGAGATTGCGGCTGAGCGGACCGCGGGCCTCTGGCGGCAGCAGTTCCCGGACCGCCTGAACGTCGAAGTCCTTACCGACAATGGCGGCGCGGGTAAGTACGCTGCTTGCTCCTGGATCAAGGCGCTGCAGGCGCGCGCCCAGCAGAGCCTGGATGGTGGGCGGCAGCACCGGCCAGATCTCGTTCTCGGCCTGCTCGCTGAGTGAGGCCGCCAATTGCTCAAGGTAAAGCGGATTGCCGGCCGCTGCCTCCAGGAGCCGGTCCCGAGTGGACGGCGGAATGCCCTGATCGCCGGTCAGCGAATCCAGCAGCGCCGCAGCTGAGCCATCGGCGAGTGGCGTGAGTTCGATGACACGAGCTCTTTCTATTCCCGCCGCCCAGGCAGGACGCTGTTCGAGCAGTTCCGGACGGGCGACGCATACCAGCGTAACCGGTGATGTCCCTGGCTGGACGGCAAGGGATTCCACCAGGTTGAGGAAGGTCGACTCGGCCCAGTGGAGATCCTCGAAAACGACCAGCAGTGGCCGGGAGCGCGCCAGTGTCTCGAGCAGCCGGCGGGCCGCCCAGAAGATTTCCGTACCATCCAGCCTTCCCTGGTTTCCCGGTCCGAGAGCGAGGCTGAGCCGGGTGGCGACTTCCGCGGCGTCCGCTTGGCCATCGAGCAGGGCCTTGATCTTGTCCGGCGAATCGTAGCCGCCGCTCGCTTGGCGAATCACTTCACGCAGCGGCCAGAACGTAATGCCCTCTCCGTAGGGAAGGCACCGGCCGGTAAGAACATTCACCTCATGGCCGAGCCGATGCTCAATCTCGTAGACGAGCCGCGTCTTCCCTACTCCTGCCTCGCCGATTACCGTCACGAGCGTGGTCACTTGTTCTTGGCTGGCCATGGCGCAGGTCGCCGCAAGCTGCTGCAGCTCCTCGTCCCGGCCCACCAGGGGCACATCGAGACGCAAGGCCAGCGGGCGCACCGCCGCCTGCGCCGAGTGCAGGATGAACCGATCGGGACCGGCGCTTTCCGTTTCGATGGCGGCCGCGGCTAGTTCTTGCGTCTGCCCGCTGATAAGGATCTGGCCAGACTCGGCGGCCTCCGCGAGCATCACGGCCTGAGACCTCACCTGCCCCGCTGACCCAAGCGGAACGGACCCCCCTACCAGCGCCTCCCCCGTCGCGAGACCGAATCCATATGTCAGACTCGCACCATATCGTTGCAGCATATCGGCCATTTCGGAGGTGAGCACGCGGCGCGCCTCCAGGCTTGCCCGCACCGCCCGCAGGGCATCATCTTCGTGCACGGAAGCGGCGCCGAATACGCCTATCAGGCGTTCGTCTGCGGTGATCGCCAGCTTTCCACCGAACCGCTCCAGGACTGCGGTCAGGCCAGAGACCGACTGCTCGTTGACGACTTCGTAAGCCTCCGGATCCAGGGCCAAGCCGGAGTTGGACGCCACTCGCAACAGAATGCAGACTACGGTCACGGATCTGCGGGCCAAGGGCGCTCCTGTCGCCGCCGGCACCGGCGGGACCAACGAGTCATGCCGCAGGATGGCGATCTCCAGCTGGCGGAGCTGCGGTGACGGGTCCAGGCCCGACTCGTCCCTGAGCACGCTCCGGAACTCACGGTAGACCTCGAGCGCCTCGGCCTGCCGACCGTCGCGGTACAGGGCCAGCATGAGCTGGCCGCAGAGACGCTCTCGCCGGGGATGCTCGCTGACCAGCCGTCGTAGCTCAGCCACAAGGACGCTGGCCAAGCCGAGGGCCAAGTCCGCCTCGACCCGTTCCTCCAGGCAGGTGAGGCGCAGCTCCTCCAGCCGTACGATCTCGGTCTGGGCAAACGGTTCGTAGCGGAAGTCGGCCAGCGCCGGACCCCGCCACAACGACAGCGCCTGCCTGAGCGTTTGGGCTGCCCGTTCCGCGGGCCCAGCGGTCAGGGTTTCACGGCCCTCCGAGAGCAGCTGCTCGAACTGGCAGACGTCCACCTCCTCCGGGAACATGTGCAACGCATAGCCCGGCGCCCGGGTAATGAGGCGACCTGGCGGAAGCACCCGCCGCAGTCGTGAGATGGCCGCCTGAAGAGAATTCGCTGCGCCGAGCGAGGAGTCCTCGCCCCACAGATCCATCAGGATCTGCTCGCTCGGCACGACCTCATTCACGTGCAGCAGCAGACTGACAAACACGGCGCGCTGGCGGACCCCGCCCACCAGGATGCGTTGGCCACCTTCGTCTAGCTGGAACGAGCCGAGGATGCGTGCCTGCATCGTCCCCTCCGGCCGCGCCGTCAGCGGGGTGTCAGCCCCCGTCTCCATTGTCGGACCAGGCAACAGTGAAGACAAGGCACGTGCTCGTCACGAAAAGTGCATAGCCCCACCAGCTAGGGCATTTGCCGCGCTCGGCGGGGAGCCTTCTGGCCTCAGGCTGTCAGCGGGCTGTCAGCGCCCAAAGTCCATCGTGGGATTGTGCAGCACGAGCCCGGCCGAACACGCGCCGCCTCCGGGCACAGGTACGAAGGGACGGTAACCCGATGCGAGATGACCTTTCAGTATCCGACTCAGTATCCAGCCTGGTGACGCGCGCCAGGAACGGCGAGAAGCAGGCCTGGAACGCACTCGTCGACCGGTACGCCCCGCTGATATGGTCGATCTGCCGTCGGCATGGGCTGGACCGTGCCGATACCGAGGACGTCGGCCAAGCCGTCTGGCTGTGCCTGGTAAGA
>JBEKGC010000175.1:0-22308 GCA_050013055.1 Streptosporangiaceae bacterium | reverse complement strand
GTGCTCGAACGAGTAGTCGCATCCGTGCTCGTACCCCGTCTTGTATTATCCCCTGAATCATCGCCAGGCCGCCCAGTATTACCTATTTGTCGGCATTGCGCGGCTTACTAAATTTGTCTCCCTGCTTAACCGGCCCGCTTAGCCAGCTTCGATAATTTGCGCCCATTGTCAGGTGGCGGCGGGGATGCTACGCTCGGCCTTAGCGAATTCCCAGGGAGAATCCAGCCGCTCGACCGGCGTTTTTCGGCATGCCCGATATATTTCGGCATGCCCTGGAGAGGAGACCATACCTATGAGCGCGTCGCAATCCAATTTGTCCGACCCGCACTACGGCTATGACCTTGTCGTCGCCGTCACTCAAGCCAGCATCAATGCGACGCTGAAACAACTGCTCGCCGGCCTGACGGCTCCCGAAGTGACCGTCTGCTACGTCTACGACGAGAACAACAATCTCGTTCCCATCGACTACCAGACCCTGCTGGCGAACGCACAGGGCTCGGATCCTTTCAAGGTGCCCAATGGGGCGAACCCGTCAAGCGACAAAGACCTCGTCAACCTGTCGAACGCCAACTTCGCCGGCGGTGTCCGGGCTATGCTCGGCCTTCCCGACGCGCCTTTGGCGAACCTTCCGCCCATCGCCACCCTCGGGGCCGGGACGAGTGCGCCCGTGCTGTTCAACCTGCTCTGCGCCGAGTTCCAGATCACCGGTTTCCAGTACGGACCGCGTGGCAGCACGACCTGGATCAATGCCTCGCAGCCGAGCGGGGGGACCCCGTGGTACTTCTCCGCGAACGTCTACCTCAACAGCACCACGGTCGACCCGAACTCTCCGGTTCCGCCGGCGATTCAGCAGCGCATCGCCGAACTGCAGCACCAGGTCCAGAACGCGTTCAGCATCCAGAAACTGTTCCTTGACCTCAGCACGGCCGTCCTTGAGTCGGTCCCGGCCATCGTGGGTATCCCGTCCGGCTGGCCGGTCTGGAACCTCATCACCACCGTCTTCCTCGGCTCGTACTTCGCCGAGCTGCAAAAGACCGGTGACCCGGTGCTCAACTACAGCTTCACGCTGAACGCCCCGCGGCCCACCACACTGGAGCTCGGGTCGGTTTCGCGTGAATGTGACCCGTTGCTGGACAGCAGCGGACAGCCGATCGCCAATCCGACGCCGGCGCAGCAAAACGCGGCCGCCCTGGTCTACGTGGGCACCCAGTCGACGACGCCGCCTGTTCCCGTGCCGTTCCCGTGGAACTGGATGGAGCTGAATGACGTCACCTCGTTCTCCGGAGTCCAGTCGGTGCGCCGGGACGTCTTCCTCACGTACTTCAACGGCCTCATCAACCCAGGCGTCCGTCCGCTATGCCTGGCCACGAACGTGAGCCTCACCCACTCAGGCGAGGACTTCAGCGTCCTGTACAGCAGCCGGCAATCCGACGCGCCGCAAGTATTCCGGCCCATCATGCCGATCGGCGCTCCCGCCGCCGACGGCTTCACCGACGTGTTGTCGCTCGCGTTCGTCAACAACTCCCATGACGACTCGACGTCCTCCACCCACCTGGTGGAGATCTGGGGCGATTACAACTACAACCTGGGCGGCACGGTCGCCGTCAACGGCAACCAGATCAGGATCAAGGTCCAGGCGACGGTCTACATGTCCTTCGCCCACCGCGAGGTGTTCGTCAACTACACCGACCTGGCTGGCGCCAACTACTACGACAAGACACTGACCGTGCTCTACACCCTCGGTGTCGACCAGAACGGCGCGCTGCAGGTCACCCAGACCAACAGCGTGGCGGACAATTCAGCGGCCTGGGATTTCTCTCCCGGCGGGATTCTGGGCGGGCTCGGCCTTGAAAATGACGTGAAGAACGGCGTGACTTCGGTCCAGCAGAACCTTAGTTCCTATATCGACTCCTCCTTTACCGGCTACGTCAATTCCATGACCGACACCATCAACGGGTATCGTGCCTGGGTCTTCGCCGGCAACGACGCGTTCACGTTCAAGAAGGTCTCCTTCTCGCAAGGCCTTGACCTCATCGCGCAGCTCACCTACGTCAATCCCGACAGCTGATCCCGGCATTCATCGGTAAGGAGGTATCCACAATGAGTGCTTATACGGTCACCACCTCGGCTGAGCTGATGGAGAATTACATCCAGGCCGACTTCCTGCTGCCGCAGGACAAATTCACCGCGTTGCAGACCAACGCCGGCGCGTCCCTGCTGTTTTCGATCGGTACCGGCGGGATCTTCTACCTGACCGTGGAGGTCCCCGGGGAGACGAACGGCTGGCGTCAGGTCGACCTCGGCGCGGCCCAGATCCATGCCGGCTTCGGCGGCAAGGCGACGGTCAAGACGTTCGGCGCGGCCCAGGCCGTCGCCGCGCAAGCGGGCGCTCCCGCCCAGATCCATCTCGGCATGGTGCTCAACGACGGCACGAACGACCACCTGTATCTCAGCCTCGGCAACTCCGACTCCGACCTGGGCTGGGCCGAGGAGCCGGTCTGGACCCCGGCCCCGTTCAACGCGATGAACAGCGACGGCACGCCGATCACGCCCCCCAGCCCGTTCCAGATCGTCAACGTCCTGATCGGCGAGGCCACCGACCGTGAGTACATCGTCGTCGACATCGTCAGGAATCCCGGCCAGAGCGCCG
The DNA here is from genome assembly GCA_050013055.1 of Streptosporangiaceae bacterium. Classification (GTDB taxonomy): domain Bacteria; phylum Actinomycetota; class Actinomycetes; order Streptosporangiales; family Streptosporangiaceae; genus Palsa-504. The sequence goes on along the minus strand of JBEKGC010000175.1, from coordinate 19,658 downwards.
ACTTCATCACCCGCTACTACATCGACACCTCGACGCCGTCAGCGCCCGTGTGGACCCCGCACGACCTGGCGGTCGACGTCCGGGCCGTCAGCGATGACTCCTGCCTGGGCCGCACGACGCGCGCCTACGGTGTCGATGGCATCTACACCAAGGGTTTCGTGGGCACCTCGGCTCAGCTGGTCTACACGCCCGTCTACAACCCGATCGACCCGGCCATGCCGCCGCTGCCGTCGCGGCTCAAGCTTCCCGGCGGCCTGATCCCGGACGCGATCGCCGCGGCCAGGAACCCCGACAACACCTCCGACCTTTATGCCGCCGCTGGCGGCAGCCTGTACTGGTTCGCGAGCAGCAACCAGAAGAACGACGCGATCGCGACGCTGGTGGTGACCAGCCCGCTGCTCGCCGCCGTGCGCAACCTGTATGCCTACACCGCGGACGGCTCGGTCACCGTGTGGGGGCTCAACGGCGATGACCAGGTCTTCTACCTGACCTGCCCGCTCGGCCAGCAGCAAAGCGCCGCAGCGTGGAACGTGCCGCTCACCATCCTGGCCGGCGTCGACGCCATCTCACCCTTCATCGACCGCAACTACAACGCCAACACGTTCTTCGCCCACACCGGGACCGGCCTGGTCAAGGTGGTCAAGTCGCCGACCACCGGCCTGTGGAGCAGCCGCAACATCACCCTGCCGGCTGGTGCCGCCACGCAGCCCGCGACCGCCATCCACTCCTACACCACCCACATCCAGGTGACCGACGGCAACGGGCAGCAGGCGCCGGACGTACCGGTCACGCTGACCGCGACCAACGTCACCTCGGTGTACATCAACCACCTCTATTACCTCATCGGGCCGTCTGCGATCCAGCTCACCACGGACGCGCTCGGCACGATCACCATCGTCGAGCTCACCGCGTCGCTGGCCGCCACCCGCTTCCAGATCTCGGTGGCGTCGCAGGCCCAGATCCCGGTGAACACGATGGACACGGCCTGGCAGCGGAACGCGCAGTACACCACCGCGGCGAGCCTGCAGACCGCCAAGATCGTCAACCGTGACGGCTCTACCAGGGACTTCGTGCCCACCGGCACGTCCCCGCAGGACCTGGACGCCGTGGCCGCGTCCAACAAGTCGCTGGCCCAGGCCTACGACCAGCTCAGCTCGTCGCCGACCCCCCCGGCGGCGGGCACGCGGGTCCTCGCCACGCCTCGCGCGCTTGCCTTGCAGGCCGACAGCATCGCCGACGGCACCTTGGTAGACGTGGGTGACCTGTTCAACTGGCTGGCTACCGGCGTGGACTCGCTCGTCCAGATCTTCCAGGACGCCGCCAACGATATCTGGTATGTCATCGTCAGCATCGGCGACGCCGTCTACCACGCCGTCCTTGACTGCGTGGAAGCCGTCGTCGCCGCGGCCACCTGGATCTACAACGCGATCAAGGTCGCCGTCGAGGATGTCATCAAGTTCCTGGAGTTCCTCTTCGGCTGGCAGGACATCCTGGTCACCCACCGGGTGCTCAAGAACGTGTTCCTGTGCCTCGGGCAGTCCACCATCGACGGCGTCCAGGCGGCGAAAGCTCAGGTCATCACCCTCTGCGGCCAGCTGCAGGCGCAGATCGACGGTTGGGCCGATATTCCGGACTTCCCCCAGACCGCCGCGACCGTCTCCGCCGCCAACCCGCCCGCGAGCGGGCAGAACAGTGCTCCCGCCAATCTCGGCGTGCACCATTTCCAGGGCAGCGCCGCCTCGAGCTCGAGCTCGCTGTCGCCGGACAGCCCCGCCGAGGCGATCCTGAACGACCTCGTCACCTTGCTGGAAGCCGAGGGTGACACCCTCTCCAGCGCCGCGGACGCCATCAAAACCGACATCATCGATCAGTTCAGCACGCTCAGCGCCACCGACGTGATCAAGAAGTTCCTCGCGATCGTCGCCGACACGGTGCTCCAGTCCACCGAGAACGTCCTGGTCACGGTGCTCGATGTGTTCGGCCAGCTGGTCCAGGGCATGATTGACGTGCTGACGGCCAAACTCGACATCCCCGTCCTGTCGTGGCTTTACCACGAGCTGACCGGGGACGACCTGTCCTTCCTCGACGTGGTGTGCCTGGTCGCGGCGATCCCGGTCACGATCATCTACAAGGCGGCCGCCCAGAAGGCGCCGTTCCCGGCCGACGACCCGTTCACCCAGGGCCTGCTCGCCGCCGGCAACTGGGCCGAGATCCAGGCCCAGTTCGTGCTGCCACCGTCGCAGGCTCCGCGCGCCGCGCTCGCCAGCGTCGCGGCGGCCGATACCGCCCCGGTCCTGGACGAGGCGAAGGTGAAGATCTTCAGCTTCGTCACCGGGATCGCCTCGCTCGCCGGAGCGGCGGTCCTCGTCATCACGACGAACGTCCAACGCGCCGCCGACCTGTTCGAGGCCGACATCGTCTACGCCAAGACGCTGGCCACCATCGTCTGCGTCGGCAACATCACCTATGTCTCGCCCAACATCTCGACGCTGGTCAACGCCGCGAGCGGTGACTGGTCCGCCAGCCTGAACAACGCGGTCACCGGCGTCAGCATCCTCAAGGGCATCGCCGCCATCCCGGCCGCCGCCTTCAACAACCCGGTCGTCAGCAAGATCTTCGGGTTCGTCGAGTCCTTCATCAACGTGGTCTGGAACGTACCTGTCATCGCCAACTGCATCGCTCATTCCGATGACTGGAACAGCACCTATAAGTCGCTCATCCCGGAGTCCATCGGCAATTTCTCCTTCAACGTCGGCGGCATCCTGGAGTTCCCGATCGTGCTGGCCGTCGCCTCCAAGCAAGTCGAAGCACTGGCCGTCCTGGTCGTCATCCAGGCGGCGCTGATGGCCGGCTATGGCGTCTTCATGATCATCGCCCAGGGCATTTACGCGTTCGCCCCCGGCCAGACGCACTAACCCGGTCGCAGCCGGCGCGGTAGCTACCCGCCCCCGTGGGTAGCTACCGCGCCATGGCCATCCGCTAGACCTGGCGTCCGGCCGTCGGGCGGTTTCCTGAGCCAGGTCTGGCCCGAGTCGGGTTATGCGCCCACGGTGTCCGGGAGCTTGCCCGTCGCCCCGAGCTTGTAGGCGATGATCAGGTTCCGCTGCGTCCCCGGCGTCGCGTCCCCCGCGCCGGCGATGACGTAGTCACCGTCGACGGCGACCGGCGCGTTGCTCCCGGCGGACATCGGTGTGGAGAACAAGATGGCGCCGGTGGCCGCGTCCAGCGCGTACAGGTCGCCGTGGAAGGTGGTGGTGAACACGACGTCGTTCGTCACCGTCGCGGCGCCGTACGGCGAGGACGGGAGCAGAGTGTCCCACGCGACGGCACCGGTGTCCTGGTTGACCGCGACCATCTCGCCGGCGGCCTTCTCGACCGCCCCGATGACGGCGGTCGCCGTCCCGGTGTAGTCGACCGGGCTGGCGGGCAGCGCGAGGTCGTTGACGGCGGCGAAGGTGGTGGAACCGTTGCTGGCCAGCTGGGTCTCGATGCCGCCGAAAAGACTCGGCTCGAGGCAGTAGCGCGCGGGCAGGATGCCGCGCGAGGCGGCCGTGGCGTGCTCGGTGAGCAGCCCGTCGTTCTCGTGCCCGTCGTGCCCGCCCACCGGGAGCTGCCACAGCAGCTTGCCGGTCTGCGCGTCAAGTTCGATGAGGATGCCGGCCTTGCCGCCGTCGATCACCACGGGCCGCCCGTTCGCGGTGCTGAGCACCGGCGGGTCCTGCAGGTCCCAGTCGTACAGGTCGTGCGGGGTGAGCTGGTAGTACCACAGCAGCTTCCCGGCCGGGCTCAGCTTGACCACCGAGTCGGTGTACAGGTCAGGGCCGGGCCGGCTGCTCCCCAGCGGGGAGCTCGTGGTGCCGAACAGCGGGCCGGGGTTGGCGATGCCGAGGTAGATATTGCCCTGAGCGTCGAACGACGGCGCGTACCACAGCCCCCCGCCTGAGTTGACGCCCGGGCTGCCCCACAGATCCTGCACCTGATCCCAGGACCACTCCGGCGCGCCGGTCCGGGCGTTCAGCGCCCACAAGATCCCCTTGCCGCCGCCGAGGTACTCACCCACGGCCGGGTTGACCGGCACCGTGGACACGTACACGGTGCCGTGGTCGTAGCCGGGCGTCATGTCGATGCCCTCGTGGTCGTTGCCGGTCAGCGTCCGGCTCCACAGCTGCGCCCCGGTCGCGGCGGACAGGGCGACAGCGGCGTGGCTGGTGGCCGCGTACACGACCCCGCCGGTCACGGTGACGCCGTCCGGGCCGCCGTTGGGCGAGTTGTAGTCGTGCGTCCACAAGACCTTGCCGGTGGCCAGGCTGATCGCGTACACGTCGGAGTCCAGGTCCTGGGCGTACACCACCCCGTTCACGATCACCGGCGTGGTCGCGTAGGCCCCGTCGGTACGGGCCGTGGACATCGTCAGCGGCACGGTCCACGCCACCCCGAGCTTCGAGACGTCCGCGCTGGTGATCGCGCTGGCCACGTACCGGGTATTCGCCAAGTCCGCGCCCGGCTGCGTCCAGCCCGCCGCAGGCCGCCCCGTTGCCGCCGGGACGGTCCCGGTGACCGCCGCGCCGTGCTTAGACGGGCACGCCAGCGTGCTCGGACTGCTCCCGCTGCTTCCCGAGCAGCCAGCGATCAAGCCTGCCGCGACCACAAGCGCCGCGCCCGCCACCGCCAACCGCCGGGGGCCGATCGTACTGGGTTCAACGCTCATGGCTCACCGCTTCCGGGGGCACGTCCTCGAACAGCTCAGCGCCCAGACTGGCACAGCCGGCCCGGCCCGCATCAGGGGTGGAATCACCCACACCGCCAGCTAGCGAGGCAGGCGGCCCAAGACCCGTACCTGGCCGCCCAGCGGGGCCGCAGGCCGTTTCCGCGGGCCGCCCGCGCCCTTATGCCGCCTCACCAGCCCCTCCCGCCCAACGAGGATCATAACTCGATCACCAGTACGACAGGCGGGAGAATTTGCGCGGAGTATTCGGCTTTAGTGGAGAGAAAAGTACCATATACGGTACCAAAATTACCGCAGGAGCCGAATCTTCCGTGAGTTCCCCGGGAGTTCGCGTAACACCGACCGCTGGCACATCATGTCTCACACCAGCAACAACCGCAGGGGCCGCCCATCGCGCGGAGCGCACAATCGGGCCCGCAGATGGCCTGGTCCATGGCCGGCGGGCTTGGCTTGACCCCGGCTGGCAACGTCCGAAATCATGAAGGCGATCATCGCCCGCGAGGTGACCGGCCCGAGGCACCCGACCTCCGCCCACCGCAAGCCCCACCACCGCAAGCCCCACCACCGCAAGCCCCACCACCGCAAGCCCCAACCGCCGCTCAGCTCACCTGCGTACGACCGAAAGGACCACCATGCCCAAGGCGTACGTGACCAGGACCGGTGACGTGGCCGAGCTGGTGATTTCTGCGCCGCCGCTCAACCTGTTCGACGCCCAGCTCGCGACCGATCTGGAAGATGCCTTCGACGAGCTCATCGCGCAGTGCTGGCCCGGCGGGACCACCCCACGGAATCCTCCGCTGCCGGGTGAACCGCTCCCCGCCGACCCGCGTTGGGCCCGTGCGGTGCTGCTCCGGGCCGAGGGCAAGGTGTTCTGCGCCGGGGTGGATGTGCACGAGTTCCAGGGTCTCGGCCCGGCCCAGGGCGCGGTCCTGATGGCCCGCTTCCTGGCTCTGGTGCAGACCCTGGAGCGGCTGCCGGTGCCTACGATCGCGGTGGTGCACGCGCTGAACCTCACCATCGGGTTCGAGCTGAGCCTGGGCTGCGACCTGATGTGGGCCGCCGAGGACGCGTCGTTCGGCCTGGTCGAGGCGACGGTGGGGCTGACCCCGGGCGGAGGCGGGACGCAGCGGCTGGTGGCCAGGGCCGGCGTGGCCCGCGCCGCGGAGCTGGTGATGACCGGCGATGTCTACCCGGCTACCGAGATGCATCAGTGGGGCGTGGTGAACCGGATCTTGCCCCCGGCGGACCTGCTTGAGCAGGCCCGCTCGTTCGCCGCCCGGCTGGCCGCTGGTCCGACCGCGGCCATCGTCATCGGCAAGCGGCTGCTCCAGACCGCCCGCGATCACGGCGTGGCCGCCGCCGACGCGATAACCCCGCGCGAAACCGGCCAGGTCTTCGCCACCCGCGACCTGACCGCCGGCCTCACCTCCCTGCTCGAGCAAGGCCCGCGCCAGGCCACCTTCGAAGGCCGCTAACCCCCCGCAGGCCGCCAGCCCGACCCGCAGGCCGCCAACCCGACCCGCAGCCCGCCAGCCCACCCTCGGTAGCGGTATAGTTACCTTTAGTTATCATGACATGGTTTACTGATTTACCATGAGCCTCCCACTTGACCAGGCATGATCGCCCATGACCAGATGTGATCGCCGGTGACCGGCCCAGATGCCATACCTCTCGAGAGCCTGGCGGATACCTCCCGGCAGCGTCCGCTGGGCAGCATCGATCAGTTCTCCGCGTACCCGCCGATCGCGGACTACGCGTTCCTTTCCGACTGCGAGGTCACCGCGCTGGTGGCGCCGAGCGGAGCGGTCGAGTGGATGTGCCTGCCGACGATGGACAGCCCGAGCGTTTTCGGCGCCATGCTGGACCGGGATGCCGGATGGTTCCGGTTCGGACCCGACAACGTGGACGTGCCGAGCGACCGGCGCTACCTCCCCGGGACCATGGTGCTCGAGACCAGCTGGGATTGCGGGGACGGATGGCTCGTCGTGCGGGATTGCCTGGTGATGGGTCCGTGGCGGCATGAGTGTCCGGAGCGCAGCTCGCACCTGCGGCCGCCCACCGACTACGACGCCGAGCACATGCTGCTGCGGACGGTGCGCTGCGTCGAGGGTCAGGCGCAGCTCACCATGGACTGCGTGCCTGCCTTCGATTACGGGCGCCGGCAGGAACGCTGGCGGCATACCGACCGCGGCTACTGTCAGGCGGTCATCGAGCCACCGGGTCTGGACCTGACGCTGACCTTGACCTCCGACATCCGTATCGGGCTGGAGGGGTCGGGCGCCCGGGCGCGGACGTTGCTGAAGGAAGGCGACACTCGGTTCTGCGTGCTTTCCTGGGGCAGCCGGGTCCCCGACGATTACCAGGAGGCGTACGCCAAGCAGGTCTGGACCGCGCATCACTGGCAGCACTGGCTGGCCCGCGGCCGCTTTCCCGATCACCGCTGGCGCAGCCACCTGACCCGTAGCGCCCTCACCCTGAAGGGCCTGATCTTCGCGCCCACCGGGGCCATCGCCGCGGCCGCCACAACCTCGCTGCCGGAGACTCCGGGCGGCGAACGGAACTGGGATTACCGCTACACCTGGATCCGGGACGCCACGTTCGCGCTCTGGGGCCTGTACACGCTTGGCTTCGAATGGGAGGCCAGCGACTATTTCGCTTTCCTCTGCGATCTGGTCGAACGGGACCAGGGCAACCTCCAGATCGTCTACGGCATCGACGGCAGGCGGGGGCTTGACGAGCACGTGCTCGAGCACCTGCACGGCTACCAGGGCGCCCGGCCCGTACGTATCGGCAACGCCGCCTATCAGCAAAATCAGCACGATGTGTGGGGCGTGGTGCTGGATTCTGTGTACCTGCACACCAAGTCACGCGACCGGCTCGACGAACGAGTCTGGAAGCTGGCCCGCCAGCAAGTGGAGCGGGCCCTGGAGCGCTGGCGTGAGCCTGACCAGGGCATCTGGGAAGTCCGCGGTGAACCGAAGCACTTCACCTCCTCAAAGCTGATGTGCTGGGTGGCGGCCGACCGGGGCGCCCGGCTGGCCGCGCTGCGCGACGACAGGGACCTGGCCCGGACGTGGCGCAAGGCCGCCGACGAGATCCACGCCGACATCTGCGCGAACGCGCTCGACGAGCGGGGCGTGTTCTGCCAGCACTACGACACCACCGCGCTGGACGCGTCGCTGCTGCTGATGCCGCTGTTGCAGTTCCTGCCTCCGCAGGACAAGCGGATCCGCGCCACGGTGCTGGCCATCGGCGAGGAGCTGACGCAAGATGGCCTGGTGCTGCGCTACCGGGTCGGCCAGACGGACGACGGGCTAGTGGGGGAGGAGGGCACGTTCACCATCTGCTCGTTCTGGCTCGTCTCGGCGCTGGCCGAGATCGGCGAGCACCAGCGCGCCCGCGACGTCTGCGAGAAGGTCCTCTCCTACGCCAGCCCGCTGCTGCTCTACGGCGAGGAGATCGACGCGCGGTCCGGCCGTCAACTGGGCAACTTCCCGCAGGCGTTCACCCACCTGGCCTTGATCAACGCCGTCATGCACGTCATCCGCACGGAGCAGGCCGCGCAGCGGCTGGCGCTCGGCCGGGACATCGCGGACGGTCACAGATAGGAAACAGATAAGGCATAGATAAGAAACAGATAGGACACAGGAAGGCAACGGATAGGACACAGGAACGCCACAGGGACGGTCACAGGAGCGCCGCAGGTAGCTCCCGGTCAGCTCACCGGGAGCTGCCGGGCCAGGAATTCCTCGGTCCGCCGCCACGCGCGGCCGGCCGCCTCCGGCTGGTGGAACATGGGCGCCTTCCTGTTGTGGAAGGCGTGCCCGGCGTCCTCCTCGACGTGGACTTCCGCGTTCTGGCGGCCGGCGGCGGCTGCGGTCACCCGCGCCACTTGATCGCGCGGGATGTACGGGTCGTTCCCGCCAAAGTGGAACTGGATCGGAGCGCTGATCTGCGCCAGCAGATCGGTGTGGCCGGGCACCTCGGAACCGTAGAACGAGACCACGGCATCGACCCGGGACCGGGCGGCGAGGTAGTAGGCCACAGAACCACCGAGACAGAACCCGATGATGCCGAGCCCACGGCGGACCTGCGGCAACTCCGCGAGGCGGGCCAGCGCGGCCGCGGCGTCGTCCACCCCCTGGGCCAGGTCGAATCGCGACCCGAGGGCCAGTGACTCGGCCACGCCTGGCTCGTCGTGGACCGCCCGGTGTCCCGGCTTGAGCCGCCAGAACAGGTCGGGTGCCGCGACCACGTAACCGAGCGCGGCGAGGTCCTCGGCGACGGCGTATATGTAGTCGCCGACGCCGAAGATCTCCTGGATCAGCAAGATGCCTGGGCCATGCCCGGCCTCGGGCTGCCACACCGTCAGGTCGAACGGCCCGTCGGGCGTGCTGACCTGCTCAACACCTGGGGACATGGTCCCTCCCTGGCTAGTTGCGGCGGCCACCAGATGGTAGCGCGCCGCCCCGCAGCCCGACGCAGCCGCCCGCCACATCAGTAGCATCGGGGTACAGCCGTACAGGGAGGCGATCGGGTGAGCACGAAACCGGGAACCGCGTTCGTGACCGGGGCGAGCAACGGGTTCGGGGCCGCTATCGCGCGGCGGTTCGTGGCGGAGGGCTGGCGCGTCGTCGCCTCGGCGCGGCGCCAGGACCGGCTCGCCCAGCTGGCCGCCGAACTCGGCGGCAGCGTGCTTCCTGTCCGCCTCGACGTCCGGGACGCCGCGGCGGTCCAGGCCGCCGTCGCGGGCCTGCCGGCTGAGTTCGCCGCGATCGACGTGCTGGTCAACAACGCCGGACTGGCCAAGGGGCTGAAGCCCGCGCAGGAGGCTGACCTGGACGACTGGCAGCAGATGATCGACACCAACTGCACCGGCCTGGTGACCTGCACGCGGGCGATCTTGCCTGGCATGGTCGAGCGGGGCCGCGGGCACGTGGTCAACCTCGGTTCTGTGGCGGGCAGCTATCCCTATCCCGGCGGCAACGTCTACGGCGCGACCAAGGCCTTCGTCCATCAGTTCAGCCTGAACCTCCGCTCCGACCTGCACGGCACCGGCGTCCGGGTGACGTCGGTGGAGCCGGGCATGAGCGGGGAGACCGAGTTCTCCACCGTGCGGTTCGGCGGTGACCAGGGCCAGGCGGACGCGGTCTACGCGGGCATGCAGCCCCGCCGACATCGCCGAGGCGGTGTACTGGGTGGTGTCACAGCCCGGGCACGTCAACGTCAACCTGGTCGAGCTGATGCCGGTCGCGCAGAGCTTCGCCCCGTTCCAGGTCCACCGCGACTAGGCCGCGACTAAGGCCGGGGCGGGATCGAAGTACCCGGGTATCCACTTCAGCACCTCGGCCCGGAACTCGCCTTCGCATTCCAGCTGGCACAGCACCCCGATGCCCGCCGTGGACACGCGGTGGATCAGCACGTACGACGGCGGCACGTTGAACCGCCTGGTGATGTTGTTCGCCCGCATGTCGATGACGCGGGTGGCCTCTTCGCGCAGCCATTCCCGGCTGAACTTGAAGCATTCCACCTTCGACGGCTCGGCCAGCGGCGCGAGGAAGGCGTGCAGCGCGTCGAGGTCCACGTCGATGCCGGGCCGCAGGAACCCGTGCGCGCGCAGTTCGGCTTCCACCGCCTCGACGTCGGCGTCGTCGTCGTGCATGATCCGCAGCAGCCGGCCGAAGAACGGGGGCAGCCCGTCCGGCAGCCGGTCGACGGCGCCGAAGTCGAGCACGCCGAGCCGGCCGTCGTCGAGCAGCCGGAAGTTGCCCGGATGCGGGTCCGCGTGCAGCAGGCCGGCCCGCGAGGGCCCGGAGAAGAGGAACCGCACAAGCACGATGCCGGCCCGGTCCCGTTCGGCCTTGCTGCCGTCGCTGATGATCTTCGACAGCGGAGTGCCGTCCATCCACTCGGTGACCAGGACGTGATCGGTCCCCATCAGCACGCCGGGCACGGAGATGTCGGGGTCGCCGGCGTAGGCGTCGGCGAACGCCTGCTGGGAGGCCGCCTCGAGTTCGTAGTTGAGTTCTTCTGTGACCCGGTCGCGCAGCTCGTCGAGTAGCGGCTTGACCTCGAGCCCCGGCATCAGCAGGCCGAACAGCCGCCCGGCCCGGCTCAGCTGGTTGAAGTCGCCGATCAGGGCCCGGCCCGCGCCGGGGTACTGGATCTTCACCGCCACCGGCCGGCCGTCCCGCCAGGTCGCCTTGTGCACCTGGCCGATCGACGCGGCGGCGGCCGGGGTGTCGCTGAAGGAGGCGAAGTTGTCTCGCCAGTTCTCGCCCAGGTCGTCGGCCAGCACCTGGTGCACGGTGCGGGCGGGCAGCGGCGGCGCGGATTCCTGCAGCCTGGTGAGCGTGGCGCGGTACGGCCCGGCCAGCTCGGGCGGTAGCGCTGCCTCGAAGATGGACAGCGCCTGGCCCAGCTTCATGGCGCCGCCCTTGAGCTCGCCAAGCACCCGGAAGATCTGGTCGGCGGTGCGCTGCTGTATTTCCTGGGCCACGATCTCGGCGGGCCGGCCGCCGATCCGCTTACCGACCCCGAGCGCGGTGCGGCCCGCCAGCCCGATCGGCAGCCTGGCCAGCTTGGCGGCCCGGGTAACCGGGTTCTTGGGGACGTTGTCGCTCACTTAACCCATTGTCCCGCACGCCCGAGGGCGGACGGTACGGCGGCCCGCACCGCACCCGCAGGCCGGGTGCGGGGGCCAGGTCCGGCGCCGCCACCGCCAGTCGGGCAGCACCACTTCCAGCGACCCGTTCGCGGTGACCGGCACCGCGGCGGGACGGTCGAGGAACGCGAGCGCCTGCGCGGCCGCCACCGCCGAGGTCATCGCGGCCAGCACGGTATCGCAGGCGGCCGGCTGGGCGCGGCCAAAGGTGGCCTGGGCCAGGATCTGCGGCCACTGCGGGTCACCGTCGGCCTTGCGCCGGTCCACGCACCGCAAACAGGCAGAACGGCCCGGCTGTACCAGCGGCCCGACCACCCCGATCGCCTCGGCGGCCCGCAGCGACAGGTGCGGGACGCCGTCCCGCATCAGCGACTCGATCAGGTCGGGCAACGTCAGCTCGGTCAGCACCACCAGGTCGGGCACGGTGCCGTCGTCGCGGGTCAGCACGTCGCGGGCCGCCCGCGAGACGGCGCGGGCGGCCCCGTCCTGCCGGGGTGCGCCCAGGTCGGCCCGGGTCAGCCCGGCGGGCGCGAGATCGGCGGGTCCGGCGGGCTCCGGGTCGGTGCAGCTGACGTGGCCCACGCCGGAGGCCGCCAGCAAGCTGGCCACGCAGGCGCCGGCCCGGCCCGCGCCGTGCACCCGGACGAAGGCGGCCCGCCTGCGGGTCAGGGTGCGGGCTCCGCCGTCGGTGTCGGCGTAGGCCAGCGACGCGGTGGCCAGCTCAGGGGCGAGCCGGGCGAGGTCAGGCAGGCAGGCGTGCAGCCCGGCCGGGAAGTCGTCGAGCAGGCCCGCGGCGGCCAGCGTGGCCAGCACCCGGCCGGTCGCGGCCGGCGGGACGCCGTAGGTCTGCGCCGTGTCGATCAGGGCATCGGTGTCCCGGCTCCCGTCCAGCAGGCTGATCACCGCCGCCGCCTGCCCCAGGCCGCCGAGCGCCACCGCCCGCCGCGGATCGGCGCCGAACTGGATCGTGTCCCTGTCCCGCCACAGTGGCAGCAGCCCGGCCTTCAACGCTGGTCGCATGGCCACATGCTGACACCGCCCGCTGACATTTCCCGCCCCCAGCCGAAAACCCGAAAACCCCCAGCCGAAAAACCCCCAGCCGAAACCCTAGTCGGGAACGACCCGGACGGCGCGCGCCCACGGCGGCGCGGCCGGCGCGCCCGCGCCGAGCAGCCCGACCACCACCCGGGTCCCCTTCGGCGCCGCCGCGGGCCACGGCGTGTACCCGTCGGTGAGCACGACGGTGACGGCCGGCCTGGGCCGCAGCGCGACCGCCGCGGCGATGCCCGCGCCCATGTTGGTGCCGCCGCCGCCGATCAGCTGGACCTGACGGGCGGAGCTGACCCGCCGGGCGGGCGCGGCCGCGGTGTCGCAGGCCAGCACCCGGACCTGCCGGGCCAGCCCGAGCGCCCGCAGCAGCCCTTCCACCTCGGCCAGCACCATCGCGAGCAGGTCGGAGGTCATGCTGCCCGAGGTGTCGCAGACCACGGCGACCTCGGGCACCGGCCGCCGCAGGGCCGGCAGCACTACCTGGCCGGCCACGGTGGACCGGCGGGACGGCCGCCGGTAGGAGTAGTCGACCGCGCCGGCCACCTGGGCCACCGCGCGGCGCAGTTCGGCCGCGAGCAGCCTGCGCCAGTCGACCTTCGGGTGCAGGAAGTCCTCCGCCCAGCGCAGCAGCCCGGCCGGGACCGTTCCGGCCTGCTTGGCGTGCGTCAGCACGTCGTGGGCGACCTGCCGCCTGAGCAGCTCGGCCTGCCAGCCAGGCAGCCCCCCGGCTCCGTCCCCTGGCCTGGGCACCCCGTCCGCGCCGCTGCCGCAGTCAAGCCAGGATCCCGCCGCTTCCCCCGGTCCAGATGGGCCCGAACGTTCCTTGGTACCTCCGCCACGTCCCCGTCGCCCGTCGCGGGCCCTGATCGCGTCGAAGTACTGTTCCGCCAGCAGCCCGTCGGGCGCGCCGAGCTGGTCAGGCAGCACCGGGTGCCCGGGCAGTTCGAGCCCGGCCGGTACCAGGTCGTCGTTGATCTCGGCGTCGGCGGCCCGGATCCAGGTGCTCCCCTCGTCCGGCCCGACGCCCGCCGCCTGGGCCCGTTCGGCGTGGGTGCGCAGCAGGTGGCAGACGTGGTGGACGAGCACGCTGCCCAGCTGCGCCGCCGTCCAGCCGGCCGTCAGCGAAGGGTCGGCCCGCATCCGCCAGCCCTCGTCCACCCGCACGGTCCCGCTGCCAGGCTCCGCGATCACCTGCGCCCCGAACACCCCGCTAGCCAGATAAGGAAACCGCGTCGCCGCCCACAGCCGAGAGGCGGCTAGCCCTTCGATGTCGCGCTTAGCCACGGCGTCAGGCCAGGAGGCCGGCGTCGCGGAGGACGGGGGCGAACAGGTGGATCTCGGCGGGGAGGGGGGCGCCGTCGGGGCGGCAGCGGGCTAGCACCCGGGCGGCGACGGCGGCGACGTCGGGGGCGGTGTCGGCGGCCAGGCCGAGGACCTGCCAGCCGGCCGTCCAGCGGTCCGGGGTCGGGTTCGCGGCGACGGCGGCGGCGACCGCGGCCAGGGCGGCGTAGGCCCGGTCACCGCGGGCCGGGAGCCGGAAGGCGGCCGGGTCGGCCAGCACCTGCTCCGGATCGGGCAGGTCCATCTCGACCAGCCAGGCCAGGAACTCCACCCCGGCGCCGTCGCCGACGGCCCCCCGGACCAGGGCCGAACGGGCCTCGTCGCCGGCCCCGGAGGCGCCGGCGGCGGCCAGCAGCCTGGCCGCCATCTCCCAGGTTCGCGGCGACGGCCAGCCACGCCCCGCCGCGGCCGCCTCGACCGGGGGAGCGCACGCGAGTGCGGGCCGGACCTGCAAGAACGCGGCGACCAGGCCGCGGGCCAGGATTTCCTCGGCCTGCCACCCGGTGGGCAGCACGGGGACCACCGGGGCGGCCCAGCCGCCGGCCAGGCCGTCGGCCACCGCCCGCGGGTCGGTCTGCCAGTCCAGGTGGCAGAGCCGGTTGGCCAGCGGCGCGGACAGGTCCCAGCCGTCGGCGGCCTGCTCGGGCGGGTTGGCCGCCGCCACCACGGCCACCTCGTCGGGCAGCATCAGGTCACCCACGGCCCGCTCGAGTACCACCCGGAGCAGCGCCGCCTGGACGGCCGGCGGCGCGGTGGACAGTTCGTCCAGGAACAGCAGGCCGTGCCCGGCGTCGGCGAGCCGCCGCGCCCAGGCGGGCGGGGCGAACCTGACCTGCTCGCCGACCACGATGGGCAGCCCGGCGAAGTCGGACGGCTCCCTGATCGAGGCGATCACCGTCTCGCACGGCAGGCCCATGGTCTGCGCCATGGCGCGGATCGCGGACGTCTTGCCGGTGCCTGGCGCCCCCCAGAGCAGCACGGGCACCCGGGCCGCCACCGCGACGCCGAGCGCCTCAACCGCCGGATTGCCCGTCCGGGACCGCACGCTCACACGTCCCAGTGTGGAGCATCCGCGCTCCCGCCCGCGCCGCGGGCGTGCACGTCGAGCGGCACCGGGGCCGCGCCGGGCGCGGGCAGCGCCAGCACCCGGGCCTGCGGCCAGCCGGCCCGTTCCACCGCGACGACCAGGTGCCCGCCGGTCAGGGCCAGGCCGCAGGCCCAGACCCGGGCCAGCCAGCTGGCGGGCAGCGCGACCCGCAGGTCCCCGGCCCCGGTCAGTTCCGACTGGCCCCAGCCCGGTCCGGCGTGCAGCGCCACGGTGACCTGGCCTGGATCGATGCCGAGCCACTGCTCGGCGACCAGGGCGAGCCGGCCGGTGATCGCGGCGACCAGCGCGGGCCTGGCGGCCGCGCCGGGCTCCTCCGCGTGGGCCGCGGCTACCTGCCCGGCCAGCCGGAGCTGAAATCCGTAGCCAAGCGCGAGCAGCGACAACATGTCGAGCCTGCGCCGCCTGGCCTGTTCGGCCTCGGCGCTGACCTGCTGCTGCCTGGCCCGCAGCCCGGCCACCGACGGCGGGCTGGCCAGCCGCCTGAGCGCGGCCGGCCGCGACCCGTGCCCGCCAACCCCCCCGGACAGCCCCGGCAGGAAGCCGCCGAAGCCGCCCGCCGGGGTCCGCTCGGCGGCGGCCACATCATCCCAGCCGACGGTGATCTCGTCGGCCGGCCCGCGGGGGCCGATGGCCAGCACGGACAGATCGCTGGTATGCCGGTCCCACGCCTGCGCCAGCGATGAGCAGCCGGCCTTCTCCCCGCCCAGCGCGGCCAGCACGAGCTCGGCTTCCGGGTCGGGGTGTTCGGGCAGCAGGAGCTGCCCGGCTTCCCAGCGGACGGTGTGCCAGCCCGAGCCGCAGGGCACCTGAGCCTGGCAGCTTGGCAGGCAGTCGAACCACCGGCCGTTCGGCCCCTCAGTCACTGTGAGTACCCCCAACGGAGCGGCAGCCGGACGCGGACCTGGCCCGACGCCCCCGCGGCCAGCACCTCGATCGACGTCGTGGACCGGGCCAACGGCGGCACCATCTCCAGCTTGACCGCCCATTCGCCGTGGCTCTGGCGCACCCCGGCCGGGCGGCCCGCGTGCCAGCGGCCGACGTTGTCCCGGATCCAGAACGACAGCGGAAAGAAATAATCGATACCGAACGGTCCCGTCCTGCGTTCCGGCACCAGACCCCGGACCAGCAGCTGGATCCAGCTGCTGCCGTCGGCGTTGAGCAGGCCGAGCAGGGCCAGCCGGATGCCGTCAAGTTCGGGCAGGGCGGCGGTCACGGCCGCGTAGCCGTCGGGCACCGGCGGGGCGTCCGGCTTCCTGCGCTGGTAGAAAGCGAGCAGGCTGAGCCAGGGTTCGGGCAGCTCGTGCGCGGGCGGCGCGGTGATACCGTGCCCGCTGACCCGCATGCCCGCGCACACCGCGGCGACCTGGCCGGGGACCGGGCTGAGCGGGGACAAGACCTCGGCGGCCTGGAGCGCGGCGATGACGTCGCCGAGCCCGGCGGCCATCGTGGGCAGCGGTCCCGGCGAGATCGCGGCCAGCTGCCGGCGCAGCTCGGGCGACAGCCCTGGGGCCACCGTGAGCATCCGCTCGGCCAGCGTGATCAGCAGCTGCTCGCCGGGGCTGAGCGCCAGCGGGCTGACCTCGGGTTCCGCGACGGCCGCCGGGTCCGCTTCGACCCGGACCGACCGGCCGCCCGGCGCCGAGATGTCCAGCCAGCGCAGGTCATCGGGCGGTTCGGGCCGCAGTTCGAGCTCGCCGTACCAGTCCGGGGCGTCACCGCCGGCGAAGTCCAGGTGGTAGCGGTGCCCCCGGTCGTCGGTGACGGTGAAGCTCCCGAACGGGACCATGCCGGGGTAGACCCGGTCCGGGTCGAACGAGTCGTGCACCCGCCAGGCCGCCGCGAACCGCGCCCCGGACGCGGTGTGCGCGAACGACATCAGGAACACCTCGCCGCTCAGCACCTCATCACGGTACGGGATCCGCGATCCGACCGGCACGAACCGGTCCGGGGCGCCTGGCCTGGGCCGGTCCGGACCAGGCGCCCCGGCCGGGCCGGCGGGCGGCCAGGTCACCGGCCGGATCATCGGGCCGGTCCGGGCGAATCGCACCCGTCCGGGCCGCGGCCTGGCCCCGGCGGCCCCGGTCGCGGTGGCCGGGGGCGGCGCCGAGGGGGGTTCGGGTCGCTGCCGCACGCTTACCGCGAGAGCCGGCCAGCAGCCAGGGCTGCCCGCGCGCTCCGGACAACGGGCCGCGCAGCTGGTTTTCTGCCAGCACCCGCAGGTAGGTTTCCGCGCCCTCGCGGTTCATGACCTCAGTGTGCCTCCTTTGCCTGCCCGCCCGTCAGCGGCGCCGCGGGCCGCTAAAGCGGCGCGGGGCGGCCGAGTTCGGCGATCAGCGTCCGCAGCCGGGCGAAGGCGGGCTTGCGCGAGTAGTCGTCGCGCAGGATGCCGAAGCGGTAGAACATGCCGTCCCTGGAGCTGTCGGCGTCCCGCAGCGTGAACAGTTCCCAGTGCGTGATGCCGGCTCCGGCCAGGTCGCGTTCCCTGAAGGTGCGCAGCAGCCAGTCCACCGCGCCCGGCAGCTGGTCCAGGCCGAACCGCGGCCCGAACACGTCCGGGTACATGTCGATGCCCGCGTAGTCGAGGGCGGCGGCGAAGTCGCTGCCGCCGAGGTCGCGAACCGCGGCCCAGAACCCGCTGGCCGCAGGTTCGACCTCGGGCGCGACCGCGAACCCGATCGCCGCCGTGGCGCCGCTTTCCCGCTTGGCGGCGGCCGCCCCGAGCACCCCCGGAGACCAGTGCCTCGTGCACCGCCGGGTAGGCGCCGTCGGCCGCGAAGGGCATTCCGGTGAGGTTGGGCTCTCCGGTGACCTGTATCGCCGCGAGCTCGTGCCCGTGACCGGCTACCACCTGGGAGACGAAGGACACCCACTCCGGCACCGACCCGGACGAGTCCCGGTAACACAGGACCATGTCCCACGGCAGGCCGAGCGCCGCGTACTCCCCGACCTGGCGCAGCACCGCCTCGGTGCTGACCGGCCCGGTCCAGTTCACGTACATCCGCGGCATGATGGGCGGCCCGTCGCCCTGCAGTTCGGCGGCGGCGGCCGCGACCTGCTCAAAGTCATCAGGCGGCCCCGATGCCACGCTATCCGCCGATCCGGCTAGGCCCAGCGGAAATATCCCGAACGACAGGGGCTCCACCACCCGGCGACCCTAACACGCCGCCGGCCTGCGCTGCTCCCGCCGCTGGCCAGCCCGTGCGCCTTAGATGAGTTCCCCGCCGCCGCCTCGGTCGACAGAATGGTCGCCATGGAGACGATGGTCAAGGTCGACGGCGGCACCGTTTGGGCCGACGATACCGGCGGGCCGGGGACGCCGGTTGTATTGCTGCACCCGGGCGTGGGGGACTCGCGGATCTGGGAGCCGATCATGCCCCGGCTGACGACCCGGTACCGGGTCGTCAGCTACGACGCACGCGGGCACGGCGAGTCGCCCGCCGCCACTGCGCCGTACACCCTGCTCACCGACCTTGGTCGCCGTCCTGGATCAGCTGGACGTGCCGCCCGCGGTTTTCGTCGGCTGCAGCCAGGGCGGCGCGAGCTCCATCGACCTCGCGCTGAGCCAGCCGTCCCGGGTCAGCGCGCTCGTGCTCGTGTCCCCCGGGCTGACCGGGTATTCGTGGCCCGAGGACCCTGGCCCGCACGCCGAGTTCGTCTCGCTCGCGGCCGCCGGGGACATCGACGGCGTCGCCGCGCTCATCGAGCGGATCTGGGCCGCCGCCGGGCCCGGCGACGGGGTGGCCGGGCAGCTGCGGAGCGCGGCCAGGGCGTGGCTCGCCAACGGGGACTTCGAGCAGCAGGACCCGCCCGCCGTCGATCGCCTCGGCGACATCGCGGTGCCCGCCGTGCTGATGGTCGGCGACAAGGACCATCCGCCGCTGATCCAGTGCGACGAGCTGATCGTGGCCGGTATCCCCGGCTGCCGCAAGATCGATGTCCCGGGCGGCGATCACCTGCTGCCGCTGCGCGTTCCCGATCTGGTCGCGGACACGATCATCGAGCTGGCCGGGTAGCACCCTGGCCGGCCCCCAGCCGCCTCCAGGCTCAGAGCACCCGGGTCGGCCCCCCAACCGCCTCCAGGCTCAGGCTAAGGCGGACGTGGCGGCGGCCTGCGGCTGGGCGACCTCGACGGGCGTCCAGCAGCGGACGATGTCGCGCATCGAGAGCAACCCGGCCACGTCATTGTCCTCGATCACCACCAGGTGCCTGAACCCGCCGCGCATCATCGCCGCGGCGGCGTCCTCCAGGGTCCAGTCGGGCGAGGCGTAGGTAAGGTTTTCCGTGCGGTGCGTGCCGACGAGTTCGGCGTCCGGGTCCTGGCCCGCCGCCACCGAGTCGAGGATGTCACGCTCGGTCAAGATGCCGATGCCCGCATGTTCGGCGTCCGTCACGACGGCGGCTCCGATCCGGCGCGCGGACATCATCTGCGCCGCCTGCCGGAGCGTGTGCGCGGGCCCGATGGTGAGGACAAGATGGGACATGCCGTCTCGTACTTTCACGGGTAACACCCCCTGGTTGCGGCGCTTGTGCATTTGTGACGTCCACCAAGCATCCGTTAATTGATCCCAGAGAGCAAGTCCCGGTTATTCCGGCGCCGGTTTGGTGAGCCGCGTCAGCACCTCGTCGTGCAAGTGGCCGTTGGTGCAGACCACGCTGCCGCCGTCCGGCCTGGCCTCGCCCTCCAGGGAGGTGAACCGGCCGCCGGCCTCGGTGACGATGATCTGGAGCGCGGCGATGTCCCACAGCGACACCTCCGGTTCCGCGGAGAC
>JBEKGC010000174.1:0-20221 GCA_050013055.1 Streptosporangiaceae bacterium | reverse complement strand
GGCATGCCTTCATGCCGTACGCCCCGGCCTCGTGCCTGGCCGGGCTTGACCAGTCGCTCATGACGGCCAATGAGTACGAGTACTACATCTGGAACTTCGGCCAGACGGACGCGCAGTATGAGGCGCGCGTGACGGCGGAAACCACAGCCGGGCTCGCCGCGATCCAGCAGGAACTCGGCTACCCGGCCGGATGGCAGTCCACCGTGTTCGCGGCCCCGTTCGGCGCCTGGGGCAACGGGGAAAATTCCTGGCTGCTGTCCTACTGGGACAGCATCTTCAGCGTAGTTTTCGTCCAGCAGATCCCAGCTGCCGACCAGGTAATAGCCCAAGCGGATCATGTCCGCTATCGGCTGGAGCTTGGCTACGGCGCGCAGACGGCATCTTATCTCGCGGCGAACATCGCCAACGCGGCATTCACCCGTGCTGGCGCGGGCAGCGGCGTGACAACCGGCTCGATTCAGAATGCGCTCAATGGCGCCTCTTAAATGCGCAGAAGAGGTCTGATCATAGCGGCTGCCGCTACCACGGTAGTGGCAGCCGCGGGTTATCCAGGGATGAAGTCAGAGCAGCTGGTGAGTTACGTGTTCACCGATGATTTCAATGGCCCGGCGGGGTCGCCGCCTGACCCCTTGAAGTGGAATCACGAGACCGGCCGGTGGACCGACAACAATGAGCTGGAGACCTACACCGACAGCACCGAGAACGCCTACCTTGACGGCTAGGGCCACCTGGTCATCAAGGCCCTCAAGGGAACGAGGCCGCACAGTGGCTACACCTCGGCCCGGCTGACCACCCAGGGCCTGTTCGCCAGGAATCACGGGAACTTCGAGGCGCGGATCAAGGTCGATCTCGCGACCGGAGCCTGGCCCGCCTGGTGGATGCTCGGCTCGGACTACCCCACGGCCGGCTGGCCGCAGTGCGGCGAGATCGACATGATCGAGGTCTACGGCCAGCCGGGCTGGTCTCCGGACTCGACCGTCCATACCGCCGACGACCACGGGAACGACACGACCAGCCGGCTGCCGGTTCCGGGCGGCGTCGACGCCGGCTGGCACGTCTGGCGCCTGCGCTGGGACGGCGATACCGGGCAGATCCAGTTCTCGAAGGATGCGCGATCTACCTGACCGTCCATCCGGGCGACCTGCCCAATTGGCCGTTCGGCAGGCCGGGGGCTCGCGGCGGGAACGCGTTCATGGTCCTCAACCTGGCGATAGGCGGTGACGGCGGCGGCCAGGTGCCCGAGAGCTTCACCGAGTCGACCATGACCGTCGATTACGTCCGAGTCTGGTAAAGCAACCCCGGTGCCCCGCTTCGATGGGCGGGAAGCGCCCTGGGAGGGGGGAGCCATGAGAGTGGCGAGGAAACCGATCTTCTTGATCGCGCTGGCCTGCATACTGGCCGGCGTCATGGTCATCGTGGTGTCGGCGGTGAAGGTGCTCGACCCGTTCGCGGGAAGCCGTCAGCATGCCGCCGAGGAGCAGCTCTACAAGAGCTGGGCTGGTCAGCCCAAGCATCCGCTGCTGGCTCAAGGCTGTCAGGTGGCATCTGCGCCCCGGACCGGGCAGGTCTTCGCCATCATCCAGATTCCGGCGCTCGGCAGGGACTGGAAGTTCACGGTGATCGAGGGCACGGGCCTTCCGCAGCTGGCCACCGGGCCGGGCCATGTTCCGGGGACGGCTCTGCCGGGTGCTGCGGGCAACGTGGGCATCGCCGCGCACGACGTGACGGCCGGGAACCCATTTCTCCACCTGGCCTCGCTCAAGCCGGGAGACACGGTGACCATCACGACCCGGCACTGCGTGGTGACCTACACCGTGACCAGGCTGCCGTACCGCGTCCTGTACACCGACGTCGGTGTCCTGCGGCCGGCGGGCACGGAGCACACGCTGGCGATGATCACTTGCTGGCCGGTCTACGTTCTGTACTTCGTCCCGCACCGGACTATTGTTTCGGCCATCGAAGTATCTTCCCGGTCGATTTCCTGATCGACTCCCGGTCACCGGGTCAGGCTGGACGACCTGCACGCCCGCCGAGCCCAGGCCGATGACCAGCCGTCGCCGGGATCGGGGCCCAGATGGTGGTGCGCTTGACGTCGGCATCCTCCACCGCGGCCAGGCCGGGCACGTCGTACGTGGCCAGCGGGCTCAGCCGGTCCCTGGGCAGGTAGGCCCGCCCGAGGTCGCCGACAAGGACGTCAGCCCCGCGGGCCTGGCCGCGTTCGATGAACCGGGTCACCCGGCCGGCCAGGGCGCGTTCGTAGAAGGCGTCGGCCACCAGCAGCACCTCCGTGCCCGCGACCTCGTCCGCCAGGATGTCGGCGCCGACGGCCAGCACCGTCACGTCGTTGGCCGCGGCGTTCAGCGCGATCGCCGCGACCGCGAGCGGATCGATGTCGTAGGCGGTCACCGCCACCGCCCCGGCCCTGGCCGCCGCGATGGCCACCAGCCCGGAGCCGGAGGCCATGTCGATCACCGGCCGGCCGCGGACCGTCTCCGGGTGGTCGAGCAGGTAGCGGGCCAGCGCCTGGCCGCCCGCCCAGGCGAACGCCCAGAACGGCGGGTCGAGCCCGGTGCGGCCGGTGGCCGTCTCGGTACGCTGCCACACGCTGATCGGCTCGCTGGCCTGGTACAGCCGGATCTCCGGTACCAAGGCCACCGAACGAAGCCTGGTGCTGGCCCGGACGATATCCCGGGCCGCCCGCGGGGCGTCGAGCATGGCACCCATTTCATCACCGCCCCAAGGGCTAGCTACCCTACTCCCTGCGGATAAGCCCTGGTAGGGCTAAAGTCCTGACCATTAGCCATCCCATGGACGCGGAAAGAGGCTGGACGTGAGCATCACGGTTGAGGGGGGCCAGCTCCGTATCCCCTTCTCACTTCGCGGCCTCGACGGGCACGTCGATGTATCGCTGACCCGGAACACCGATCCCGGCTCACTCGGCTACTTGCTGCTCAGCGGCGGCGAGCCGGTCGATTTCGCCAGGGATTTCCCGGTGTGCCGCGCCACGGTCAGCTACCCGGCCGATGGGTACGCGGCGATTTTCGGCTGGACGCAGGTGGTCCGTTCCACCGACAGCGCGGACACCGGTTTTGAGATGGATCCCATTGCCATCTACCGCGATGTCCCCACTCCGTACGCGTGGTACGGCCTCAAGCCCGAGTTTTTCGACGCGCCGTCCCGGGGGGACAGATATGACATGGACTGGGAAGCGCACGCCTTCCTGTGCGTCTCGCCCGATGCCGTGGTGACCCCTGTCGTGCAGGCGGTCGCGGGTTTCAGCTGGGGCTTCACGGTCACCGGGGCAGGCATCGCCTTCGTCCCGCCGATGGCGCTCGGCCCGCAAGCGTGGGACGCGCACCTGGACCTGCTGCGGGCTAGCTATCCGGCCTGGGCCTTCGACGCCGGATACGGCTGACCCCGGCTGGCCGGGAGCGTCCGGAACGCTCCCGGCCAGCCGGGCCGCGAACTCGCCTGCACCGCCAGACGCACGATCTCGGCCTTTGTTGAGGGGGAGCAGCCGTGTCCCTATCCGGCGTGCTGGGCCGGATGATGAGTGACCTCGATTCCGGACGTCGGGAAGAACACGCTTTCGTGCTTGTCGCGCCAGCGGACCACGTACGGCGGCGCGCCGTCCGCCCCGTCGACCCGGATGATCTCGCCGTGGCGATCCTCGTCACCCTGGTGACGGCCCTTGACCGTCAGTTCGTCTCCCACTTCTGCTCGCATGGCTGACCTCCTCATGAGTGTCGTGGCAGTTAGCCTGGAATTCGGCGAACGCCGACGCTAGGGTCGAAGGGCCCGGCGGGACTCACCGCGTGAAATGGCTGGTGGCGGGCCGGTACTCGTGCGGCGTCACGGTCGGCCTGTAGCCCCGGGGTCAGGGCTCGGTCCTTGCGCCCGGCCGCGATGCAGCCAGGCCCTGAGCCGCCCACCGGAGCGGTGCGTGTCCTGGCCCGCTTCGCCCTTGGCGCCGCCGTCTTCCGCCCGGAGCTGCTCGTAGAGCTGGCGCTGGCGCGGGCTGAGATGCCGGGGGATGTCGACGAGCACGGCGACGTCCAGGCGGCCCCGGCCGTGCCCAGGATAGCGTGGCAGACCCTTGCCCTCGATGCGCAGCACGGTACCGGTCTGAGTGCCCGGCGGGACCCGGACCCGTGTCGGCCCGTCGGGTGCCGGGACGGTTACGGTGGTGCCGAGCGTGGCGTCGGGTACCTGGATGTTCAGGTCGTACCGCAGGTCGGCACCGACCCGGGTGAACCGGGGGTCGGGACGAACGCGGATAGTGACGTACGCGTCGCCCGGCGGAACGCCGGGAGCGGGACCGGACGAGCCGCGGCCGGCCAGTCGCAGCGTGGTTCCGTCGTCGATGCCCGGCGGGATGCGAATGGTCACCGTATCCTGCTGGACGGCTCGCCCGGTGCCCTGGCAGGCCCGGCACGGCTGGTCGATAACGCGTCCGTGCCCCCCGCAGGCGGGGCAGGTGGTCACCTGGCGGACCATCAGCGGGCCGCGGTGGCCGACCATGATCCGCTGGCCCGTCCCACCGCACTCGCGGCAGCCACGAGGGACGGTGCCGGGCCGCGATCCGCTGCCCGCGCACTGCGGGCAGTGGCCCGGGCGGTCGATCCTCACCGTCTGCTTTCCGCCGGTCAGCA
This sequence comes from Streptosporangiaceae bacterium, assembly GCA_050013055.1. Classification (GTDB taxonomy): domain Bacteria; phylum Actinomycetota; class Actinomycetes; order Streptosporangiales; family Streptosporangiaceae; genus Palsa-504. The sequence goes on along the minus strand of JBEKGC010000174.1, from coordinate 15,569 downwards.
CCTGTTCCAGGGAGAGGGCCAGGTCCACATGCGCGTCCTCGCCGGGTGGCGGGGCCGCCGCGGACGATCCGAACAGTCGCTCGAACAGGTCGCCGAACACGGGCACGCCGGGTCCGAAGATGTCAGCGAAGTCAATGCCGCCCCAGAGGTCTTCCGCAGTGGCGCCGGCTACGCCGGCGAAGCCCTGCGCGTCGTAGCTCGCGCGCTTGGCCGGGTCGGACAGCACGCCGTAGGCCTCGGCGATTTCCTTGAACCGCTCCTCCGCGTCCGGTTCGCTGCATGTATCCGGGTGGTAGCGGCGGGCCAGGCGGCGGAACGTGTTCTTGATGGTCTTGTCGTCAGCATCGCGCTCCAAGCCGAGCACCTGATAGTAGTCACGCTGGGCGATCATGCTTTCACCTTCGCCGTAAGCCATCCGGCTGCGCTACGGTCGATGGGTCACCCGTCATGGGACTTTCGCCCCGGAGATAGCGGGGGCGAGACCGGGGGACTAAAGGCACTACGCGGAATCCGCTGTAACCAGAGAACCTGGTGTTAACGGAACGCTGGTGCTGCACCATAACCTGCTGGAGGTGATCAGGTTGGCCGCGCTGACCGGCGCCGGGCAGTCCTATGCGCTGCTGGCCGACGGCAGCACCATGACCATCCGGCCGGCCGCCCCGGGGGACTATGAGCCAGTCAGGCAGCTGCACGAGGCCATGTCGCCGGGCAACCTGTACTTCCGTTTCTTCAGCGCGAGCAGGGTATCGGCCGAACGAGAGGCCCGGCGGGTGTGCCTCGGGGACGGTCCGGGCCGGGTCGCGTTGCTCGGGCTGCTGGGCGATGCGGTCGTGGGAGTGGCCAGCTACGAGGTCACCGCCGATCCGGCGGCCGCGGAGATCGCGCTGGCGGTCGCCGACGACATGCACCGGCATGGCATCGCCACGCTGCTGCTCGAGCACCTGGTGTCGCTGGCCCGCGCCCGCAGCATCCAGGTCCTGGTGGCCGACGTGCTGCCGGACAACCACGCGGTGCTGCGGGTGCTCAGCGACGCAGGGCTGGCGGTACACCGCAGGTTCGATAACGGCGTGGTCGAGCTTTCCATGCCGGTCCCGCGCAACACGGCCCTGAGCGAGGCAAGCACCTGGCTGGACGCGATGGCCGGCCGGGAGAAACAAGCGAACGTGGCCAGCCTGGAGCCCTTGCTGGCGCCCCGGTCGGCCGCGGTAGTCGGCGCCGGCCGCCGCCCAGGATCGGCTGGCCGCACGATCCTGCTCAATATCCGCGACGCCGGCTTCGCCGGATCCCTCTATGCGGTCAGCCCGCACGGCGGTGACATCGAGGGCATCCCGTGCGTACCCTCGATCGCCGAGCTGCCCGAGGTCCCCGATCTGGCCGTGCTGGCGGTACCCGCGGCAGGCGTCGTGGCGGCGGCGCAGGAGTGCGGCCGGCGCGGAGTCGGGTCCTTGATCGTCGTGACCTCGGGCTTGACTCCATCGCAGGAGTCGGACCTGCTGGCGGCGACCCGGCGCGGCAGCATGCGGCTGGTCGGCCCGGGGTCCTTCGGCGTCGCGGTGCCAGGGATCGGCCTGGCGGCCACGTTCGGAGTCCCGCGCCCTTCGCCCGGGCGCGCGGGCCTGGTGGTCCAGTCAGGAGCGGTCGGCGCGGCGCTGATCGACCAGTTCTCCCGGCTGGGCATCGGCATCTCCTCGGTCGTCTCGATCGGCGACAAGCTGGATGTATCGGGCACTGACCTGCTGCTGTGGTGGGAGGGTGACGGCACCACCAAGCTGGCCGTGCTGTACCTGGGATCCTTCGGTCACCCGCGCCGGTTCGCCCGCACCGCGCGCCGGGTGACGGCCAAGTTTCCCGTCCTGACCGTCCACGCCGGGCGGTCGGCCCCGGGTCAGCGCGCCACCGCCTCGCACACCGCGGCGGCGGTCGCGCCGCTGATCACCCGGCAGGCGCTGTTCGAGCAGGCTGGCGTCATCGCCACCACGGGCTTCGGTGAACTGCTCGACGCGGCCGCCCTGGTGGCGTCCCAGCCCATCCCGGCGGGCCGGGTCATGGCCATCGTGTCTAACGGGCGCGGTGCGGGCGTCCTGGCCGCCGACGCATGCGCGGAAGCCGGCCTGGCCGTGGCGACGACGGACCAGCAGACCCGCGACCGCCTGCGGGAGGTGCTGCCGGCCGGCTCGGCCCTGAACGGCCCGGTGGACAGCACCGACGCCGTCAGCGCGGAGGCCTTCAGGAAGGCGCTGCAGCTGGCCGCCGCCCAGGACGGTGTCGACGCGGTGATCGCCCTGGTGGTCCGGCGCGGCCCGGCTGACCTGATCCCGGTGCTCACCGCCGACCGGCTGCCTGTCCCCATCGCGGCGGTCGTGCTAGGACAGCCCGAGGCCGTCCGGCTGCTGCCCGGCGACGACGCGGGCGGCCAGTCCGTGCCCGCCTACGCCTACCCGGAAGCGGCCGCCCGGGCGCTGGCCCGGGCCGCCCGCTACGGCGCATGGCGGTCCCGCCCGGCGGCCACGGTGCCGGAACTGGACAACCTGCGGGTGACGGACGCGCAGTCGATCATCGATTCCTTCCTGGCCCGGATGCCGGGCGGTGGCTGGCTGGGCGCCGAAGAGGCCGACGGCCTGCTCCGCTGCTACGGCCTCCCGATGGTGGAGTTCCGCCGTGCGGGCGACGCCGACGCGGCGGTTGACGCCGCGTCCCAGCTGGGCGGTCACGTGGTGATCAAGGCGGACGTGCCGGGCCTGCTGCACAAGACCGCCGCCGGCGCCGTCGAACTCGACCTGCGCGGGGCCGACGAGGTGCGCGCGGCCCTGAGCCGCATGCAGGCCAGGTTCGCCGGCCGGCTATCCGGGGTGCTGGTCGAGCCCATGATCACCGGCGGCGTCGAGACCATCGTCGGCGTGGTCCAGGAACCGGTGTTCGGCCCGGTGGTGGTGTTCGGCCTGGGCGGGACCGCGACCGACGTGCTCGGTGAGCACGCGGCCCGGCTGGCCCCGCTCACCGATGCCGACGCCGACGACCTGATCCACTCCCTTCGCGCCACGTCGGCCCTGCGCGGGCCGCCTGGCCGCCCGGCGCCCGGCATCGACGCGGTGCGCGATACCCTTCTCCGCGTCTCGCGGCTCGCCGACGACCTGCCGCAGGTCGCCGAGCTTGACCTCAACCCCGTCATCGCCCGGCCGGACGCCGTCGCCGCCGTGGACGCGCGCATTCGCGTGACCAGTCAACGTCTAGCCGACCCGTTCCTGCGCCAGCTTTCGTCAGGCCGCCCGGCTGACAGGCAGTCACCAGCCTAAAGGAGGCTACGGCCCGAGCGGATGGCTGGTGAGGGGCGTGAGCTGATGATGTCGTGGCGCCGCCGTAGCGCGGCGATCTCAGCTTCGCCTGGCGGTCCTCCGGCGGCCAGCAGGTCGGCGAGTTCCTGGAGATAGACCTCGTGGCCGGCCGGGGAGACGAGGAAGAGCATACGGGCCGGCTCGGGGCCTGGGTTGAAGAAGGCGTGCGGACAGCCAGCGGGAACGAACATGAAACTCCCCGGTCCGCCCCGGAACACCGTGCTGCCGGTCGTCGACTCCCAGCTGCGCCAGTCGCCGCCGGCCCCGGCCGTCGGCTGGAAGGCGAGCAGGTCGAGTTCGCCTTCCAACACGTAGGACACCTCTTCGGCCTGATGGTGCAGGTGCGCCCCGACGTCGAATCCGGGGGCGACCTCGGCTTCGAACGCCGACCAGATCTTCGACTGTTCGGCGCCTGCCTTCAGCGTCATGGTCTGGATTCTGCGGCCGCCACCGGGCGGTAGCAGTAGCCCGTCGGTCATATCTGCTCGCTTTCTGGGTTCAGGGTTTCCATCCGGTCTCGCGCAGCCAGCCGGATCATCCAGGTCCCCCACGGCGAGATCGGCCCCTGCTCGCCGCAGTGCCTTGGCGCCGATGACCAGCACTGTTCCCTTGTGATCCGCCATTCGAGTTCCTAAGATCCAGGCCTATGTCTGTGGCGGGATCTGGCCGTGATCTAGACCTTGATAACTGGCAGTGCGTGGTCGATGCGCAGCATGTCATCAGGATCGCTGGTTGCCACAGCGTGCCCGCGCTCCCTGGCGCAGAGCGCCACGTGGACGTCGATGACATCGTCGTGTCCGCTGCGCGCGCACAGCAGCCCCACACTACGCGCGACGTTCGGTGTCAGGACGGCGATGTCGATGTCCCGCGACTTCAGTAGCCGGGCCAGCCGGACCTGACGGGAACTGCGCCACGCCTGTGCGATGGTGCCGACGGGAACGCAGACGGTGCCCCCGCCGTAGCGCCTCGTCCAAGCGGGCCTGCATGGCGATTGCCTTGCCAGGGTGGTCGAGTGCGAGAAGCGCACCGGTGTCGAGGGTGAGCCCGGTTACCGTGCCCGATGTCACCCGGCCAGCCTGTCATCTCGCCTGGGCTGGCTGGTGAAGCCGACCTGGTCTAGTTCGCCCTGAATCTGCCGCCGGACTTCTTCCGGTACGGGAGTCTCGGCGCCCCACGAGGCCAGCACCTCTTCCAGGTTCTCTCGCTCGGTGTAGTCTTCGAGGGCGGCGGCCACGTATGAGCTGACTCGGCGTTCGCCGCCTGCGGCTCGCTTGACCTGCTCTGCCAGTTCATCGGGAAGACTGACCGTAACCCTTTGCATACATTTGTCATACTCGCCCCGGCCGCAGCCACCCGCCTGCGGCCGGTTGCTGGTCTGGGTTTCCCTAGGATGAGACCGTGATCAGGAACGTGGTTCTCGTCAAGCTGAAGGCCGGGGCTGACGGCGCGGAGGTGGCAGAGATCCAGGACGGCTTCCGTCATCTGGACTGCCCGGGCACGGTCAGTTACACGCTCGGTGACGACCTCGGCCTCCGGGACGGCACCTGGAGCTTCGCGATCGTCGCCGACTTCACCGACATGGCGTCCTACCGGGCCTATGACCTGGACGCCGCGCACAACCGGTACCGGGCCAGGCTCGGCCCGCTGGCCGAGCAGGTTGCCCGGGTTCAGTTCGAGCTGCCAGGCGGGTTACCTGCGGGGCCGGGCCGTCTTTCCTCGGTGCACCTGGCCGGCGTCTAGGCCTGCAGGCGGCCAGCCACCCTGGTGACGAGCACGCGCGGGGACAGGCGCACGGAGAACACAAGGACGCGGTTCCGCAGGCCGGGAATGATCACGGTCTTGCCCCGCTGCAAGCCATCGCGCCCGGCCTGGGCGACGCGGCCGGCGTCCATCACGCCCCGCCGGAACAGCCGCGTGCCCGCCATGCCGGCCTGCGCGGCGAAGCCGGTGTCCGTGGCCCCCGGGGCCAGGCAGGACACCTGCACTCCCGAGCCGCGGACCTCCTCGGCCAGGGCCTCGGTGAACGACAGCACGTAGGCCTTCGCCGCGCAGTAAACGGCCTGGTGAGGGCCGGGCTGGAAGGCGGCGGTGGAGGCGACATTCAAGATCGCCCCGCGGCGCCGTGCCAGCATCGCGGGCAGCAGCAAGGCGGTCAGCGCGGTCAGCGCCGCCACGTTCACCTCGATCATCTCCAGTTGCCGCCCGGCGCCGAGGCCAGCCACGGGACCGTGTGCCCCGAAGCCGGCGTTGTTCACCAGGACGTCCACGTCGACGTGCCGCTGGGCCAGCGTCTGCGCGATCTTCTCAGGACTGCCTGGCCGGCTCAGGTCGGCGGCCACGACCTGCGCCTGGACCCCGTATGCCGCCGCGAGTTCGTCCGCCAGCGCTTGCAACTTGCCCTCGCTGCGGGCGATGAGCACCAGGTCAGCGCCATCGCCGGCGAATAGCCTGGCCAGTTCCCTGCCGATCCCGGACGAGGCGCCGGTAATCAGCACTGTCTCGCCCCGCCGCCGCAGCTTTCCTTCTTCTGCCTGTGCCGTGCCCGCGGTAGCCGTCATGTCGCACCTCCGTCGCTTTCTCCCCCCCGATCACGTTACCCATCGGGGCGGATCCCGGAATAAGACCGAACGCGACGTCCTTATTTCTAGTATCTCGACCTTAATAGACGACTTTGACTGCGGAACGGAGACTGCCCTGACCGTCATCGCGCCCTTGCATCTCTCGGTCGCCCTTGAGGGCGCCGGCTGGCACCCGGCCGCGTGGCGCGAGCCACGGGCGCGCCCGGCCGAGCTGTTCGACGCCCGCTACTGGGTCGATGTCATTGCCGAGGCCGAACGAGGCCTGCTCGACTTCGTCACCATCGAAGACGGCTTTGTCCTGCAGTCCTGCCGGGCTGATGAGGTGAGCGGACGCCTGGACGCAGTGCTCATCGCCGCCCGGGCGGCCCCGCTGACCCGCCATATCGGGCTGATGCCGACTGTGGTGGTCACGCACACGGAACCGTTCCATGTCTCCAAGGCCATCGCGACCCTCGATTACGTCAGCAACGGCCGGGCCGGCGTCCGGGTCCGGGTATCGGCCAGCCCCGGTGAGGCCGCTCATTTCGGCCGCCGGGTCTTCCCGCCCCTGTCTCCGGCGGACCGTGACGATCCGGCCGCGCAGCAGCGGGTGACCGGGCTGTTGGCCGAGGCGGCCGACTACGTCGAGGTAGTCCGGCGGCTGTGGGACAGCTGGGAAGATGACGCCGAGATCCGCGACGTGGCGACCGGCCGGTTCGTCGACCGCGGCAAGCTGCATTACATCGACTTCTCGGCTGACTCCTTCCGGGTCAAGGGTCCGTCGATCACTCCCCGGCCGCCGCAGGGCCAGCCGGTCGTGTCCGCTCTGGGGCATGTGGCGGCGGCCTACCGGCTGATCGGGACGGCCGCCGACATCGGCTACGTGACGCCGGGCGACGCCAGTCATGCCCGCCAGCTCGTGGCGGAGATCCGCGCGGCGGGCCGCGCTCATGATCCGATTCACGTCTTCGGCGACCTGGTCGTTTTTCTCGGCCCGAGCGTGACCGCGGCGGCCGAGCGGAAGGCACGGCTTGATGAGCTCGCCGGGTACGTCTACACCAGCGACGCGACGGTCTTTACCGGCACGCCCGCGCAGCTGGCCGGCTTGCTCACCGAATGGCAGCAGGCCGGCCTGTCCGGCTTCCGGCTGCGGCCCGGCGGTATCCCCGGCGATCTCGAGGCGATCACCAGGGAGCTGGTACCCGAACTTCAGCGGCGTGGCGCGTTCCGCACCAGCTATGAAGCCGGCACCCTGCGCGGGCTCCTGGGTCTGGGCCGGCCCGCCAGCCGCTACGCCGCCCGCGCAAGCACCTGACGGGGGAACCACCATGACCAAGCAGATTCATCTCGCCGCGCATTTCCCTGGCGTGAACAACACCACGGTGTGGAGTGATCCGCGCTCCGGCAGTCACATCGAGTTCAGCTCCTTCGCGCACCTGGCCCGCACCGCCGAGCGGGCCAAGTTCGACTTCCTGTTCCTGGCCGAGGGACTGCGGCTGCGCGAGCAGAACGGCCAGATCTACGACCTGGACGTGGTGGGACGCCCGGATACCTTCACCGTCCTGGCCGCGCTGGCGGCGGTGACCGACCGGCTCGGCCTGGCCGGCACGATCAACTCGACCTTCAACGAGCCGTACGAGGTGGCACGCCAGTTCGCCAGCCTCGATCACCTCTCGGGCGGCCGGGCCGCCTGGAACGTCGTCACCTCCTGGGACGCGTTCACCGGCGAGAACTTCAGGCGCGGCGGCTTCCTGCCGCAAGAAGCCAGGTACGAGCGGGCGCGGACGTTCCTGCAGACCACCTGGGAGCTGTTCGACTCCTGGCACGGCGATGAGATTATCGCGGACAAGGCGTCCGGGGTGTTCCTCACCCGCGCGAGGCCCGGGACGTTCGAGCACCGCGACGCCCACTTTGATATCAGCGGACAGTTCAACGTGCCGCGCAGCCCGCAGGGACGCCCGGTGATCTTCCAGGCGGGCGATTCGGGCGAAGGTCGCGAGTTCGCGGCGTCAAGCGCCGATGCGATCTTCAGCCGGGCGATCTTCAGCCGGCACGGCACGCTGGCCGACGGCCAGGCGTTCTACGCCGACGTCAAGGGCCGCCTGGCCAGGTACGGCCGTACGCCGGACCAGCTGCTCATCTTGCCGGCCGCGACGTTCGTGCTCGGCGGCACCGACGCGGAAGCGGCTGAGCTGGCCCGCGAGGTGCGCCGTCAGCAGGTCAGCGGGCCGACGGCGATCGCCTTCCTTGAGCAGCTGTGGAACCGGGACCTGTCCGGCTACGACCCGGACGGCCCGCTGCCTGACGTCGATCCCGACCCGGGCGAGCACACGATCGCGCGGGGCCGGGCGAGCGTGCGGATGTACCGGGACCCGGTGGCCACCGCGGCGCAGTGGCGGGCCAGGGCCGAGGAGGGAAAACTGTCGATCCGTGAGCTGATCATCGAGGTCACCGGCCGACAGACGTTCGTCGGATCCGCGGCCACCGTGGCCGGCGCCATCAACGACCTGGTGCAGGCGGACGCCAGCGACGGGTTCATCCTGGTGCCGCACATCACGCCGGGCGGGCTGGATGAGTTCGCCGATACGGTGGTGCCGCTGCTGCAGGAGCGCGGCGTCTTCCGGTCCGACTACACGGGCAGCACGCTGCGCGAGCATCTGGGTCTCGACCCGAACCCCGACCCCGACGCCACCAGCCGGCTCGCCCGGTCAGCAACGTAACGGAGACGACATGGCCACCACCCCGCTCGCCGTGCTTGACCTGGTGCCGATCAGCTCCGGCTCCACCGCCGCCGAGGCGCTGCGGAACAGCATCGACCTGGCGCAGGCCGCCGAGCGCTTCGGCTACGCCAGGTACTGGTTCGCCGAGCACCACCTCAATCCCGGCGTCGCCGGGACCTCCCCGGCCGTCGTCCTGGCCCTGACCGCCGCGGCGACCTCGACCATCCGGATCGGATCGGGCGCGGTCCAGATGGGGCACCGCACCGCTCTGGCCACGGTGGAGGAGTTCGGCCTCATCGACGCCCTGCACCCCGGCCGCCTCGACCTCGGCCTGGGCCGCTCCGGCGGGCGGCCCAGGCAACTCGAACCGGCCCTCACCGCCCCGCCTGGAAAAGAGAACACCAGGACGCCGAACGGCCTGTTGATCCCGCCCAGGTTTTCCCCCGCGCATCTGCTGGGCACGCCGCGGTTCCTGATGCAGAAGGCTCTGCTGCAACTGCCGGGTGCGCAGTCCCAGAACTACACCGAGCAGGTCGGCGACGTGCTGGCCCTGCTCCGCGGCACCTACACCTCACCAGAAGGTGCCGAGGCGCACGTCATCCCCGGGGAGAACGCCGACGTCCAGGTATGGATCCTGGGCAGTAGCGGCGGGGAGAGCGCCGAGGTGGCCGGGTCCAACGGCCTGCGGTTCGCGGCCAACTACCACGTCAGCCCGGCGACGGTGGTGGAGGCCGCCGACGGCTACCGGGCCGCGTTCCGGCCCGCCGCCGACCTGGACCGGCCCTACGTCAGCGTCTCCGCCGACGTCGTCGTCGCCGAGGATGAGGCGACCGCCAGGGAACTCGCCACCGGCTACGGACTGTGGGTCCGCAGCATCCGCTCCGGCGAAGGCGCGATCGCGTTCCCCACCCCGGAGCAGGCGCGCCGCCATACCTGGACCGCCGCCGACCGTGAGCTGGTCGCCGACCGGGTAGACACCCAGTTCGTCGGCTCCCCGGGCCAGGTCGCCGGCCAGCTCGAGCAACTCAGGGACGCCACCGGCGCGGACGAGCTGATCGTCACCACCATCACCCACGACCACGCCGACCGGGTCCGCTCCTACCAGCTGCTCGCCGAGGAATGGCGCCGCAGGTAAATCGCGGCCCGGGTTCAGATGGAGAAGTCCTCGCCGTGCCATACCCCAGCAACGGGCGCGCGGATGACATGACCCGTGCCCTGCCCGTCGGCCATCGCCTCCAGCTTGGCCACCCGGGTGAACAGGGACTGCAAGCTGGCTCCGATGAGGTCGGGCAGCATGTCGTCGCCGGTACCCGGCATCGCGCTGGCTTGGCGGGGGCGGCTGCGGGCGATGACCTGTCCGGGAACTCCGACGACCACCGACCCTGGGGGGACCGGCTTGACCACGACGGCGTTGGCGCCGATGCGGCTGTCGTCCCCGATGGTGACCGGGCCGAGGATCTTGGCGCCGGCGCCGATGATCACCCGGTCGCCGACCGTGGGGTGCCGCTTTTCCGCCTCCAGGTGAGTACCGCCGAGCGTGACACCCTGGTATATCGTGACGTCGGCTCCTATCTCGGCGGTTTCCCCGATCACCACGCCGGTGGCGTGATCGATGAACAGGCCGGGACTGATCGCGGCGCCGGGGTGGATGTCGACGCCGGTGAGCACGCGGGTGAGCTCGGCCAGCGCCCGGGCGGGTAGCCGGGCGCGGTGGTGCCACAGCCAGTGGCTGGCCCGGTGGCCGGCCAGGGCGTGCACGCCGGGGTAGCAGACGATGACCTCTAGCCCGGAACGGGCGGCCGGATCCCGGTCTATGGCCGCCCGCACGTCCCGCCGCAAGGCCTCAAGCACCGCTAGCTGGCCAGGTCGGCGAACAGCGCCGTGGTCAGGTACCGCTCGCCGAAATCGGGCAGCACCACGACGACGAGCTTGCCCGCGTTTTCCGGCCTGCGGGCCACCTGCAGCGCGGCCCACGCCGCCGCGCCCGAGGAGATCCCGACCAGCAGCCCCTCCTCCAGGGCCAGCTGCCGGGCGACGGTGAGCGAGTCCTCGTTGCCGACGGTGATGATCTCATCGACCAGGCCGGTGTCAAGCACCGGCGGGACGAAGCCGGCGCCGATGCCCTGGATCGGGTGCGGTCCCTTCGCGCCGCCGGACAGCACCGGCGACGCGGCCGGCTCGACCGCGATGAACCGGGCCGACGGCTTGCGTTCCTTGATCACCTGGGCGACACCCGTGATGGTCCCGCCGGTGCCGACCCCGGCGACGACGATGTCGACGGTCCCGTCGGTGTCGCTCCAGATTTCCTCGGCGGTGGTGGCACGGTGGATGGCCGGGTTGGCCGGGTTCTCGAACTGCTGCGGGACGAAGTAACGCTGGTCGGTCTTGGCCAGTTCCTCTGCCCTGGCGATGGCGCCGGGCATGCCGTCCGGGCCCGGGGTGAGGATGAGCTCGGCTCCGTAGGCGCGCAGAAGCATGCGCCGCTCCAGGCTCATGGTCTCCGGCATCGTCAGCACGCAGTGATACCCGCGCGCCGCGCACACCATCGCCAGCGCGATGCCGGTGTTCCCGCTCGTCGGCTCCAGGATGATCGTGTCCGGCCCGATCAGCCCGGCCTGCTCCGCCGCGTCGATCATGGACACGCCGATGCGGTCCTTCACGCTGCCCGACGGGTTGAAGGACTCCAGCTTGGCCGCGACCTCCGCCACTGCCCCGGTGGTCACCCGGCGTAGCCGGACCAGAGGCGTGTGCCCGACCAGCTGCGTGATGTCCTCGGCTATTCTCATCGGTGCTCTCCTTGCTTGCCTTGCTCGCCGCCGCCATCCGCTGTCCGGGCGGCCGTTAATCCTCTTTTCCGATGGGAATACTCCAGCGCCGGTCACCAGGTGGGCAGGGTCATAAGTCCTGAAATTTGCTGACTTTCAGATCTGAAAAATCTGGATTAGGCGCGCAGGCTCAGGATCGAGATCTCGAGATCAATGACGATCACCGATCCGAGGAGAATTCCGATGACCTCCGTTCAGGATGCCCCCCTCGACGCTCCGCTGGCCCTAGGCGACAGCGCCGCCCGCCAGCTTGCGAACGCCACCAAGACCCCGGCGCAGCTGGCGACCATCACGCCACGGTGGCTGCCCCGCCTGCTGCAGTGGGTGCCGGTCGAGGCGGGCATCTACCGCCTGAACAAGGTCAGGCACCCCGAATCCGTCGACGTGGCCTGCCCGGGACGCGACGAGTCCGAGCTGCCGCAGACCTTCGTGGACTACGAGGACAACCCCCGCGAGTACTTCCTCAACGCGGTGACGACGGTGGTCGACGTGCACACGCGGATCTCCGATCTCTACAGCAGTCCGTACGACCAGATCAAGGAGCAGCTGCGGCTGACCATCGAAACGGTCAAGGAGCGGCAGGAATCCGAGCTGATCAACAACCCGGACTACGGCCTGCTCGCGAACGTCGCGGAGCAGCAGCGCATCACGCCGCTCACCGGCGCGCCGACGCCCGATGACCTCGACGAGCTGATCGTCAAGGTCTGGAAGGAGCCGGCCTTCTTCCTCGCCCACCCGCTGGCCATCGCGGCGTTCGGGCGTGAGTGCACCAGGCGCGGTGTCCCGCCGGCGACCGTGAGCCTGTTCGGCTCCCAGTTCATCACCTGGCGCGGCGTGCCGCTGATCCCGTCGGACAAGATCCCGGTCGAGGACTCCAAGACACCGATCCTGCTGCTGCGGACCGGTGAATCCCGCCGGGGAGTGGTCGGCCTGTACCAGCCGGGCCTGGACGGCGAGCAGAGCCCCGGGCTTTCCGTCCGCTTCATGGGCATCTCGCGCCACGCCCTGGCGTCCTATCTCATCTCGCTGTACTGCTCGCTCGCCGTGCTGACGGAGGACGCCCTCGCGGTCCTTGACGATGTCGAGGTCGGCAAGTTCCACGACTACGCGCACGTCTACCGGTGATGTCATGAACCCGAATTTCCGCGGGCTACCGGACGAGGCGACGCTGGCCCGCCTGGTCAGCGAGCTCGTCGGCGGCCCTGACCAGGCCCCCGCCGTGGCGGCTCCGGCGGCCGCACTGGCCGGATTCACCGGAGCTGGGCCCGGCTGGGATGCCGCCACGCCGGAGTTCTACTTCGTCGACACGCCGGGCCATGGTGGCCCGGCCGTGCCCGGTGTACCGGGCGGCGGTCGTTTCCCCTTGGATGCTGACGCGATCAGGCGCGACTTCCCGATTTTGGCCGAACGGGTCAACGGGCACCAGCTCGTCTGGCTGGACAACGCCGCGACCACGCAGAAGCCCCAGCAGGTGATCGACCGTCTTGTCCGCTTCTACACCCACGAGAACTCCAATATCCACCGGGCCGATCATGAGCTCGCGGCCCGCGCGACGGACGCGTACGAGGACGCACGCGCCACGGTCGCGAGCTTTCTCGGCGCGCCGTCGGCCGACGACATCGTGTTCGTCCGGGGCACCACCGAGGCGATCAACCTGGTCGCGCAGAGCTGGGGCCGCCAGCACATCGGCGCGGGCGACGAGATCGTGATCTCCTGTCTGGAGCATCACGCCAACATCGTGCCGTGGCAGCTGCTCGCCAGCGAGCGGGGCGCGGTCCTGCGGGTGATACCGGTCGACGACAGCGGCCAGATCATCCTCGAGGAGTACCGCAAGCTGCTCACCGACCGGACCCGGCTGGTCGCGGTCACGCACGTGTGCAACGCGCTGGGGACGATCGTCCCGGTCCGGGAGGTGATCGAGGCCGCGCACACGGCCGGCGCCCGGGTACTGGTCGACGGGGCCCAGGCGGTGTCGCACATGCCGGTCGACGTCCGGGCGCTCGATACGGACTTCTACGCCTTCTCCGGGCACAAGGTGTTCGGCCCGACCGGCATCGGCGTGCTGTACGGCAAGGCCGAGGTGCTGGAGTCGATGCCGCCGTGGCAGGGCGGCGGCAACATGATCAAGAACGTCACCCTCGAGCGCACCGACTTCCAGCCGCCGCCGACCCTGTTCGAAGCCGGGACCGCCGCCATCGCGGATGCGGCCGGTCTCGGCACGGCGCTGGCGTATGTGGACCGGATCGGCCGCGCGACCATCGCCGGCTACGAACAAGACCTGCTCGGCTACGCGACCGGGGCCCTGCAGGCCGTTCCCGGCCTGCGCCTGGTCGGCACCGCGGCGGACAAGGCGGCCATCATCTCGTTCGTGCTGGCTGGGTACCGCCCGCAGGAGGTGGGGTCGGCCCTGAACTCCGAGGGGATCGCGGTGCGCGCCGGGCACCACTGCGCGCAGCCGATCCTGCGGCGCTTCGGGCTGGACGCGACGGTCCGCGTCGCCCTGGCCATGTACAACACGAACGCGGAGGTGGACCTGCTGGCCGCGGCCCTGCATCGCCTGGCCCGCCGGCCGCGATAAAGCCGGTTCCACCCGGACGGGCAGGGACTTGAGCCCGTTGGTGAAGTTCGACCTGATCCGGCGCGGCGGTCAGGCTAGTACCGCATCAATGAGCGTTGGCCCGGGTAACCGGCAGCGAAGGGTCACGCCCGGCGACGACTGGCCGCCCGCGGTCCCCGCGGTCCCCGCCCGCGGCCCCGCGGTCCCCGCCCGCGGCCCCGCGGTCCCCGCGGTCCCCGCCCGCGGTCCCCGTGAGCCCCGCCCGCCCCATCCTGCACGCCCGTGCTGCCCTGCTCCCGCTCGCGAGGCACCACGATGTTCCACCGTTGTCGTCCCAGCAACAACAACGGACCATCGTAGTCGTGGCCGGGCCCGGGGCTGACGGCGGCTGGAGGCGGGGCGGACGTTACTTGCCGCGCACCAGTTGCCGGCCCGGATGGGTCGGCCGCGCAGCACGGCGTCGGCCCTTGCCGCCGGAGAAGGGATGGCCACCGAGGCCAAGCGCCTGCGTCGCCGTCGCCAGGTTCGCCCCACCAGGCCGGATTCCTGTGCCCGTCAAGGGGGCAACCCCCGCGATCCCTTAAGAGGGCAACCCCCGCGATCCCTCAAGGAGGCAACCCCCGCGATCCCTCAAGGAGGCAACCCCCGCGATCCCTCAAGAGGGCAACCCCCGCGATCTCTGGTTAAGCGGGCGAGCCAAATCTTGACAAAATAGACCTAATTTATCGACAATGCTCTCTAGCCTGCACTCACCCCAAGGAGGTCCGCAGTGTCGCTCACTACGCTCATCGCCGACACGCGCAAGGCCGTCGCCGACGACGCGGCGAACGCCCAAGCTGTTTTCGCCGCGCAGGGAACGCTGGTAGGTGTCACCGAGGTCGATATCCGGACCGGGGCGCATACGTTCAAGGTCGACGAGCCACCCGCCCTCGGCGGTGCCGACGTGGCGGCGAACCCGGTGCAGTACGCGCTGGCCTCGCTCGGGTCGTGCCAGGCCATCACCTACCGGTTCTGGGCGGAACAGCTCGGCATCGCCTTCGACTCGCTGATTGTGCGGGTGGAAGGGGATCTGGACATCCGCGGGTTCTTCGGCTTCGATGACGACGTGCGGCCTGGCTTCTCCGCGATCCGTGTCGAGGTCACCGTGACCGGGCCGGAGAGCCCCGGGCGCTATAAAGAACTCGCGGACGCCGTGGACGAGCACTGCCCCGTCCTCGATCTGTTCAGGAACCCGGTGCCCGTGACCCGCGCGCTGGCCGGGTCGGCTGACCAGGGGCAGGCCTGATCACGACGGCTTTGGCTGCCGTCAGGAACCTCCGGCGGTAGCCAGCGGCAGCCCGGCGGGCGCCGCGAGCGCGGACGGTCCACTGGCGCGGCCGCGAGCGCGGACGGTCCCACTGCGGCCATGGTGACGTCGTCCCGCGCCGGGAACCGCCGGCGTCGGGTCTCGCTGGCTAATTATCTAGTAAACCTACTGAAAATATATGGTATTCTGGCGTCGTGCGGTACTCAGAGGCGCTCGGCGGCCGGGCTGCCGTCGTGGCGGTGATCGGCGGGGGCGCGAGCGGGACCCTCGC
>JBEKGC010000173.1:0-12709 GCA_050013055.1 Streptosporangiaceae bacterium | reverse complement strand
CCTGAGGTCGCCGACCTGCTCGAGGTGGCTGTCCCGCCCGAGGCCAAGGTCATCGCCGTCAGCGACTTGCACTTGCCCCCGGTCCGGTCGGCCGTGTCCGGGCGATCCTGCGAGACCCTGGTCCGGCACCTGCGGTCCGAGACCGGCATGCTGACCGTCGTCTTCGCCGGGGACGTGGTCGAACTGCTCGGCTCCCCCGGGGCCACGGCGACCGACATCTTGCGGGCCCATGAGGACCTGTGCGCGGCGCTCATGGCGGTCACGGCGCGGGGCGGCCAGGTCATCTACGCCATCGGTAACCACGACGGCGACCTGGCCTGGGACGTCAAGGCGGCGGATGCGGTCAGGGAGATGACCGGGGCCAAGCTGTGCCTGTCCGCGGACCTGCTGCTGGCCGACGGCCGCAAGATCCGGGTCGAGCACGGCCACCAGCTCGATCCTTACAACTGCTTCTGCGACGCGCGCAACCCGCTGGACACTCCGATCGGCCACCACGTGGTCAGGGAAGTCATCCCCCGCATCGAGTTCCTTGGCCGCGGCTGGGTCGACGGGGCGCACGAGATGGCGGACCCGACCGACTTTCCCTCGTTCATCGCTTCCCGGCTGGTGTACCGCAAGCTCGGCCACCGCCTGTGGTGGCTGATCGCGGTCCCGCTGGCGATCCTCGTCCTGGTCAGGATCCCCGAGTTCACCCAGTTCAAGTCCCGTTACCCGGACACCAACGTGTGGGTCCACCGGGCCGCGATCCTCGGCTACGGCGCGATCGCCGACCTGATCGTGATCGCCGCGGTGGTCGGGATCCTCGTCCGCCGCGCCTGGCTGTCGATCAGCGCCCTGGCCCTGGACGACCGGGGCTACGGGCAGAACCACGCGGCCCGGCAGCGGGCCGTTGACCTCGTCGCGGACGGGTATTACGGGTTCATCACCGGCCACACGCACCACCCGGAGCTGGCGGCCACGGCCGACGGCTTCTACGCCAACTCCGGCTCGTGCACCTCGGTCGTGGAGGGGATCGGCGGCCGGTACGGCATGCCTCCAGCCTACGTGCGTAACCAGCAGATCTGCTGGGTGGAGATCACCGAAGGCCAGGCGGACCTGGTCTCGGCCCGGGTCGAGCTGCCCGGCGCGACCCGGATGGAACGGTTCGTCGCCCAGGGCCGCAACCCGCACTCCGACACCCCGGTGCGGGTCGCCACCTGGCCCGCCGGACCCGACTGGCCCCCGCCGGACAAGCCGCTGCCGGATAAGCGGGCCTTCGGCAGGAAGCTTTAGCTCCGCTGCGTCTCCGCGGCCCTGGCTTCTTCGATGGTGAGCTCCGCCGCGGGGTCCGCCTCCAGCCGCTCGTCAGGGATCGGCTGGCCGCTGAGGGTCGACCGGCCGTAGCTGCCGTCATCCAGCCGGTGCAGGGCGCGGTCGATGGCCGCCAGCCGGGCGCGCAGGCTCTCGGCGATGGCGTCGTCCATGCCCTGGGCGGTCAGCGGCTGAGCGGAGTCGCTCATGTCGCCGGACTCGCTGTCCAGCACCGACTCGCGGTCCTCCTGCCCGGCCGCCTCGGCGTCCTTGAGCAAGCCCTGCACCTCGTCACGCTCGGTGCGCAGCAAGGTCCGTGCCCGGTCCTGGTCCATCCGGTTGTCCTCCTGGTTAGTCGCTGGCCGATGAGGGCCCGTCCGTACCTCCGGAGGATAGCGGGTGGCCTGGCCACCGTAGACTCGCGAGCGTGAGCCCGGCCCCGCAGACCACGACAAACCCGGCGACGCCTGCCGTCGAGGTCGACGGGCTGGTCAAGCGGTACGGCCAGCTGACGGCGGTCAACGGGCTGACGCTGACCGCGAACCGCGGCGCGGTGACCGGTGTCCTCGGGCCCAACGGCGCGGGCAAGACCACCACCATCGAGATCTGCGAAGGGTACCGGCGCCCCGATCAGGGCACGGTCCGCGTGCTCGGCCTGGACCCGGTGCACGACGCCCGCGAGCTCAAGCCCCGGGTCGGCGTCATGCTCCAGTCGGGCGGCATCCCTCCGTCGGTGCCCGCCGCCGACTACCTGAACCTGCTGAGCCGGTTCCACACCCACCCGGTCGCGGTGGCGCAGCTGCTTGACCTGGTCGGCCTGGCCCCGGTGGCCCGGACGCCTTACAAGCGGCTGTCCGGCGGCCAGCAGCAGCGGCTGTCGCTGGCCGCGGCCGTCATCGGCCGTCCCGAACTCATCTTCCTCGACGAGCCCACGGCGGGCATGGACCCGCAGGCCAGGCACGCCACCTGGGAGCTGATCACCCAGCTGCGCGCGGCGGGCGTGAGCATCATCTTGACCACGCACTTCATGGAGGAAGCCGAACGGCTCTGCGACTACGTGGCCATCATCGATCACGGCCAGCTGGTGGCGGCCGGAACGCCCGCCGAGCTCACCGGCACGGCCGGCCAGCTCAGGTTTCGCGCGGAAGCCGACCTGGACATCGACAGCCTGCTCACCGCGCTGCCGCCGACCTGCGCGGCCAAGGAGTCGCCGGCCGGCCATTACGTGATCGAGGTGCCGGGTACCGTGGACCCGCTGCTGCTCGCCGCGGTCACCGCGTGGTGCGCCGAGCGGGGCGTCCTGGCCAGCAGCCTGCGGGTCGAGAGCCGCACCCTGGAAGACGTCTTCCTCGAGCTCACCGGAGAGGACCTGCGGACCTGATGGAGGCGATCAGCACCTTCTCCCCCGCTCCGGGCGCGGCGCCGCTGGGGCGGATGATCGCGGCCCAGGCCACGCTGGAGACACGCACCATGCTGCGCAACGGCGAGCAGCTGCTGCTCACGCTGGTCATCCCGCTGCTGCTGCTGGCCGCGTTCAGCCTGGAGCCGCTGGTGAACGTGGGCGCGGGCCTGAGCCGGGTCGATTTCCTCACCCCGGGGGTCATCGCGCTGGCCGTGATGTCCACCGCGTTCACCAGCCAGGCGATCGCCACCGGCTTCGAGCGGCGGTACGGCGTGCTCAAGCGGCTCGGCGCCACCCCCCTGTCCCGCGGCGGCCTGATCGCCGCCAAGACCACGACGGTGATCACGGTCGAGCTGTTCCAGGGGGCGCTGATCCTGCTCGTCGGCCTGGCCCTGGGCTGGCGGCCGGACGCCAGCCCGGCCGCGATCGTGCTCGCGCCGCTGCTCATCTTGCTCGGCACCGCCGCGTTCAGCGGGCTCGCCCTGCTGATGGCCGGGACGCTGCGGGCCGAGGCCACCCTGGCCGCGGCCAACCTCGTCTACGTGGTGCTGCTCGGCGTGGGCGGCGTCGTCTTCCCGCTGACCAAGTTTCCCGCGGCGGCCCGGCCGGTGCTCGAGCTGCTGCCGACCGGCGCGCTGTCAACCGGCCTGCGCGACGTGCTGCAGCATGGCGCGACCTTTCCGGCCGGGAACATCGCTACCCTCGCCGTCTGGGCCGTCGTGGCGATCACCCTGGCGGCGCGGACGTTCAGGTGGGACTGAGGGACACCCAGAGCCGGATCGTGCTGCCGGCCGCCATGATCTTGACCGGCATCGTGTCCGTGCAGTTCGGCGCGGGCCTGGCGGACCGGCTGTTCGGGCAGGTCCCGCCCGCCGCCGTGACCGGGCTCCGGCTGTGGACGGCGGCGCTGGCCCTGGTGGTGTTGTCCGGGCGAGGCTTGCTCCGTTCGGTCCGTGACCTGAGGAAACGAAGAGCCTGGGCCGACGCGGTGATCGCAGGGTCGTTCGGCATCGCGCTTGGGGTGATGAATTTTTCCATCTACCAGGCCTTCGCCCGCATCCCTCTCGGGGTGGCCGTCACCATCGAGTTCCTCGGTCCGCTGGCGGTGGCGGTGGCCGGATCGCGGCACCTGGCGGACGTCGGGTGGGTGCTGCTGGCGACGGCCGGGGTGGTGCTGCTGACCCAGGGCGGTCACGGGCACCTCAACCTGACCGGGGTCCTCTTCGCCGGCCTGGGCGGCGCCTGCTGGGCCGCCTACATCGTGGCCAGCTCGGCCACCGGACGACGTTTCCCTGGCTCGTCCGGACTGGCCATCGCGATGGTGGTCGCGGCGGTGCTGGTGACGCCGCCCGCCGTCGTCACCGGGGGCAGCGCCATGTTCCGGCCCGCGGTCCTGGCCACCGGGGTCGCGATCGGGTTGCTGTCCTCGGTCGTCCCCTACCGGCTTGAGCTCGAGTCGCTGCGCCGGATGCCGATGCGGCTGTTCGGGGTGTGGATGAGCGCCGAACCCGCGGTGGCCGCGCTGATCGGGCTGGTCATGCTTGGCCAGCGTCTTTCCGCACTGGAGTGGATCGCGATCTGCTGCGTGATGACCGCCTGTGCGGGCGCGGCCCAGGGCGCTCTACCATGATGGGCGTGCCTGCCGATGTGTTCTCGCGCGCCGGGGTCTGGCGGATCGCCAGCCCGGTTCTCATCCCGACGCTGACATCCATGCGGCGGCTCGCACTGGCCAGCGTCATCGCCGATGCCGCGATCATGTCCACCGGCGCGGCGGTCCGGCTGAGCTCGTCCGGGCTCGGCTGCCCCGACTGGCCCCGGTGCAGCTCGGCGGACATCGTGGCCAGCAAGAATGCCGGGCAGACCCTAGTCAACACCTGGATCGAATTCGGCAACAGGCTGCTCAACTTCCCGCTGGTCCTCATCGCCGCCCTCGTCTTCATCGCGGCCTGGCGCTTCCAGGGGCCGGGCGGGTCGAGGCGGCGCGACCTGTTCTGGCTCGGGGTGGCCCAGCCCGCCGGCATCGTGGCGCAGGCGGTGATCGGCGGCATCGTCGTGCTGACCAAGCTCAACCCGGCCGCGGTCTCCATCCATTTCCTGGTCTCCGCGTCGATCGTGGCCGCGGCCGTCACCTTGCACGTCCGGTGCACCGAGGGCAGCGGCCCGCCGGTCCTGGTCGTCCGGCGGGACCTGCGGCTGCTTTCGGCGGCGCTGGCCGCGGTCACCGGCGTGATGCTCGCCGCGGGCACGGTCGTGACGGGGACCGGGCCGCTGGCCGGCCACGCGGACACGCCCAGGTACAAGCTGCCGCTCGAGGGGGTCACCCAGCTGCACGCCGACATCGGCTGGCTGCTGTGCGGCCTGGCGGTCGCGCTCGTGCTCGGGCTGCGGGTATCGGGCGCTCCGCCGCGCGCGATGCGGGCCGGGTGGATCGTGATCGCGTCCCTGGGCCTGCAGGGCATGATCGGGTACATCCAGTACTTCACGCACCTGCCCGCCGGGCTGGTGTGGGTCCACGTCACCGGATCGGTGATCGTATGGATCGCCGTGCTGCGGGTGTTCTTCGCCACCCGCGACCGCGGGCCGGTTAACAACGCGGGAACAGCGCAACCGGCGGCCGTACCCACTAGGCAGCCGGAGCCCTTGGACCGATAGGCTCCTATCGTGAGTACTAAGCCCAAACTTGACTGGACGGCGACCGACGAGCGCGCCGTTGACCTTGTCCGCGTGCTGGCCATGGACGCGGTCCAGAAGGTAGGTAACGGCCACCCGGGGACCGCGATGAGCCTGGCCCCCGCGGCTTACCTACTCTTCCAGCGGGTCATGCGGCATGACCCGGCCGATCCCAACTGGCCGGGCCGGGACCGCTTCGTGCTGTCCTGCGGTCACTCCAGCCTCACCTTGTACATCCAGCTTTACCTGTCCGGCTACGGCCTGACCATGGATGATCTCAAGTCGCTGCGGACCTGGGGCAGCATCACCCCCGGGCACCCGGAGCACCGGCTCACCCCGGGCGTGGAAGTCACCACTGGCCCGCTCGGCCAGGGCATCGGCAACGCGGTCGGCATGGCCATGGGCGCCCGCCGTGAGCGCGGCCTGTTCGACCCGGACGCCAAGGCTGGCACCAGCCCGTTCGACCACTTCGTCTACGTCTTCATGTCCGACGGCGACATCGAGGAGGGCATCAGCCACGAGGTCTCCTCGATAGCCGGCGTCCAGGAGCTCGGCAACCTCATCGTCCTCTACGACGACAACCACATCTCGATCGAGGACAACACCAGGATCGCCAAGTCCGAGGACGTGGCCGCGCGCTATCGGGCCTACGGCTGGCATGTGCAGGAAGTGGACTGGCGCACGCCCGAGGGCTACCACGAGGACGTGCCCGCGCTGTATGCGGCGATCCTGAACGCCAAGGAGCACACCGAGGCGCCGTCCTTCATCAAGCTGAAGACGATCATCGGCTGGCCCGCACCGAACAAGCAGGACTCCGGCGCGGCCCATGGCGCGGCGCTCGGCGTGCCGGAAGTGAAGGCGACCAAGAAGATCCTGCACTTCGATCCCGAGGTGGACTTCCCGGTCGAGGAAGAGGCGCTCAACCACGCCCGCGAGGTCGCCGAGCGCGGCAAGCAGGCGCACGCGGAGTGGGAAGAGGGCTTCGCCGCCTGGGCCAAGGCCCACCCGGAGCCCAAGGCGCTGTTCGACCGGATGGCGGTGCACCGGCTGGCGGACGGCTGGGCCGAGGTGCTGCCTGAGTTCCCGCCCGACGCCAAGGGCATCGCCACCCGCAAGGCGTCAGGCGAGATCCTCACCGCGCTGGCCCCGGTGCTGCCCGAGCTGTGGGGCGGCTCGGCCGACCTGGCCGAATCCAACCTGACCACGATGGCGGGCGAGCCCTCCTTCCTCCCGGTCAACCGCCAGACGGAGATGTGGCCGGGCAACCCGTACGGGCGGACCCTGCACTTCGGCATCCGCGAGCACGGCATGGGCGCCATCCTCAACGGGATCGCGCTGTCCGGCGGGACGCGGGTGTACGGCGGCACATTCCTGCAGTTCAGCGACTACATGCGGGGGGCGGTCCGGCTGACCTCCATGATGGAGCTTCCGGTCACCTACGTGTGGACGCACGACTCCATCGGCCTGGGCGAGGACGGCCCGACCCACCAGCCGATCGAGCACCTGTGGTCACTGCGCAACATCCCCAACCTGGAGGTGGTGCGACCCGGCGATGCCAACGAGACCGTCGTCGCGTGGCGCACCATCTTGGAGCGGGCCAAGCCCGCGGCGCTGTGCCTGACCCGGCAGAACCTGCCGATCCTGGACCGGTCCGGGGAGCTCGAGGGGGCCGAGAAGGCGTCCCAGGGCGCCTACGTGCTGGCTCCAGGCACCGACGTCATCCTGATCGCCACCGGCAGCGAGGTGTCGATCGCGCTCGAGGCCCGCGAGCTGCTGGCCGGCCAGGACATCTCGGCCCGGGTCGTGTCCATGCCGTGCGTGGAGTGGTTCACCGAGCAGGACGAGTCCTACCGCCGTGAGGTGCTGCCGCCGACGATCCCGGCGCGGGTCTCGGTCGAAGCCGGCATAACGCCCCCGTGGAAGTTGTTTGTGGGGGACGCGGGCGCTTCAATTGGAGTAGACCACTATGGCGCTTCCGCTGCTTACCAGAAGATCTATCAGGAGTTTGGCATCACCGCGGAACGGGTAGCCGCTGCCGCGAACGACAGTCTGGCCCGGGTCAGGGACCACTAGAGGGCCGGCCCGCGGCACGCAGGAAGGAAAGCAACCGTGTCAACAGACGTTCTCGGACAGCTATCCGAGGCCGGAGTGTCGGTATGGCTGGATGACATCAGCCGCGACCGGCTGCGCACCGGCAACCTGCAGGAGCTGAGGGACGACCACCACGTGGTCGGCGTGACCTCGAATCCGACGATCTTCGCGCACGCGCTGTCGAACGGCAGCGCCTACGACGAGCAGGTCGCCGACCTGAAGACCTACGACGTCTCGGTGGACGAAGCGTCCCGCGCCATCACCACCTACGACATCAGGTGGGCGTGCGACGTGCTGCGCCCGGTGCATGACCGGACCAAGGGCCAGGACGGGCGGGTATCGCTCGAGGTCGACCCGAGGCTGGCCAAGAACACGCCCGCGACCATCGCGGAAGCGCGGGCGCTGTGGTGGGCGGTGGACCGGCCGAACCTGCTCATCAAGATTCCCGCCACCATCGAAGGGCTGCCCGCGATCACCCAGGCCATCTCGGAGGGCATCAGCGTCAACGTGACGCTGATCTTCTCCCTGGAGCGGCACGGCCAGGTCCTCGACGCGTACATGGCGGGCCTGGAGCTGGCCGCGGCCGCCGGGCATGACATCTCCCAGATCCGGTCGGTGGCGTCGTTCTTCGTCAGCCGGGTCGACACCGAGGTCGACGGCCGGCTGGACAAGCTGGGTACCCCCGAGGCCAAGAAGCTGCGCGGCAAGGCGGCCATCGCGAACGCGCGGCTGGCTTATGAGCTGTTCGAGACCAAGTGCGCCACGGAGCGCTGGCAGGCGCTGGCCGGTAACGGGGCGAACGTGCAGCGGCCGCTGTGGGCCTCCACCTCGGTCAAGGACCCGGCCTACCCCGACACCATGTACGTGGTGGACCTGGTGGCCGCCGATACGGTGAACACCATGCCCGAGGCGACCATCAAGGCGACAGCCGACCACGCCGAGCTCCGCGGCGACACGATCCGGGGCACCTACGACGCCTCCCGGAAGGTCTTTGCCGACCTGGAGAAGCTCGGCATCGGCTACGACGACGTGGTCCAGGTCCTCGAGGACGAGGGTGTCGCGAAGTTCGAGGCGTCGTGGGTCGAACTGCTCGACACGATCAAGACGAACATGGGGCTCTGAATTCAATGACCGAACGGGCTCGTGGTGACCGCCCTCGGGGAGGTCCGGCGTGACGGCGGAGCCGGGTGACCCGCAGGGTCTTATCCCGGCTAATCCCAGCGCGATCGCGGAACAGCTGGCCTCGAAGGAGGTCGCCAACCCGCTGCGCGATCCGCGGGACCGGCGCATTCCCCGGGTGGCCGGGCCGTGCGTGCTCGTCATGTTCGGCGTCACCGGGGACCTGGCGCGCAAGAAGCTGATGCCGGCCATCTACGACCTGGCCAACCGGGGCCTGCTGCCGCCGGGTTTCTCCTTCGTCGGTTTCGCCCGCCGGGACTGGGAAAACGAGGATTTCGCCCAGCTCACCTACGAGGCGGTGAAGGAGCACGCACGCACGCCGTTCCGTGACGCGGTGTGGCAGCAGCTCAGCGAGGGCGTCAGGTTCGTGTCCGGCTCGTTTGACGACGACGTGGCGTTCGACGAGCTGGCCAGGACCGTCAGCGAGCTCGACGAAGAACGGGGCACCGGCGGGAACTACGCGTTCTACCTGTCGATCCCGCCCAATCAGTTCCCCACCGTCGTGCAGCAGCTCAAGCGGAGCGGCCTGTCGGACTCCCAGGGGCGAGGCTGGCGGCGAGTGGTCATCGAGAAGCCGTTCGGCCATGACCTGACCAGCGCGCGGGCGCTGAACGCGACCCTGGACGGGGTCTTCCCGGCGGAAGCGGTGTTCCGCATCGACCACTATCTCGGCAAGGAGACGGTGCAGAACATCCTCGCGCTGCGCTTCGCCAACGAGATGTACGAGCCGATCTGGAACCGCGGCTACGTCGATCACATCCAGATCACGATGGCCGAGGACATCGGCATCGGCGGCCGGGCCGGCTACTACGACGGCATCGGCGCGGCCCGGGACGTGATCCAGAACCACCTGCTCCAGCTCCTCGCGCTGATGGCGATGGAGGAACCGGTGGCGTTCGACGCGGACTCGCTGCGGATGGAGAAGGAGAAGGTGCTGTCCGCGGTCCGGCTCCCCGCCGACATCGCCACGGGCACCGCCCGCGGGCAGTACTCGGCCGGCTGGCAGGGCGGCCGCCAGGTGCGCGGTTACCTGGAGGAAGACGGCATCCCCTCCGATTCCCGCACCGAGGCGTACGCCGCGATCCGGCTCGGCGTCGACACCAGGCGCTGGGCCGGGGTGCCCTTCTACCTCCGTGCGGGCAAGCGGTTGCCGCGCCGCATGACCGAGATCGCGCTGATCTTCCACCGCGCGCCGCACCTGCCTTTCTCCGCGACCGACACCGAGGAGCTCGGTCAGAACGCGATCGTGATCAGGATCCAGCCGGACGAGGGCATCACGGTCAGGTTCGGCTCGAAGGTGCCGGGCACCGCGATGGAAGTCCGGGATGTGAACATGGACTTCGCCTACGGCGAGTCCTTCACGGAATCGAGCCCGGAGGCCTACGAGCGGCTGCTGCTCGATGTCCTCATCGGTGATCCGCCGCTGTTCCCCCGGCAGGCCGAGGTCGAGCTCGGCTGGCGGATCCTCGACCCGATAGAAGAATTCTGGGCCTCCAACACCAAGCCGGAACAGTACCCGGCCGGGTCGGCGGGCCCCGCGTCGGCCGACGCGATGATGGCACGGGACGGACGGGCATGGCGGCGCTTGTAGGGAGATCGCGGTGACCATCGACCTCACCGACACCACGACCGGCGCGATCATCGATGCGGTCACCCAGGCTCGGCGCCGGCTCGGCGGCCCCGCCTCCGGCATGGTGCTGACGCTGATCATCGTCACCGACGAGGCCGCTCAGTACGACGCGGTCCGGGCGGCCAGCCAGGCGGGCCGCGAGCACCCCAGCCGGGTGCTGGCCGTCATCACCCGCAAGCCCAAGGCCGAATCCCGGCTCGACGCCGAGATCCGGGTGGGCGAGACCGGTCCAGGCGAGACCATCTTGCTCCGGATGTACGGGCCGCTCGGCCAGCACGCGGACTCGGTGGTCGCGCCGCTGCTCGCTCCCGACGTCCCGGTGGTGATCTGGTGGCCGGACGAGGCGCCACCCTCCCCCGGCGGAGACTCCCTCGGCGCGGTCGCCCAGCGCCGGGTGACGGACGCGGCGGCCAGTGAGGCGCCCAAGGACATGCTGCTCGGCCTGGCCCGGACCTACCATCCGGGCGACACCGACCTGAGCTGGACCCGGTCGACGCCCTGGCGGACCCTGCTCGCCGCCACCTTGGACCAGCCCTATCCCCGGCTGCTCAGCGGCGAGGTGCTGGCCGAGCCCGGCAACCCCACCGCCGACCTGATCGCGTCCTGGCTCAGCCTGCGGCTGGGCATCGAGGTGCAGCGCGGTGAGTCCGCGGGGCCGGGGATCACCGAGGTCAGCTTTGAGACACCGGAGGGGAAGATCATACTGGCCCGACCCGATGGCCGGACGGCCACGCTGACCTGGCCAGGCCGGCCCGACCGGCGGGTCGCCCTGCACCGGCGCGACTCCGCTGACCTGATCGCTGAGGAACTGCGCAGGCTCGAGCCCGACGAGCTCTACGCCGAGACGCTGCACGCGCTGGCGGGGAGCGGGTCTTGAACTCACCTGAGGTGATCGTGCACCGGGACGCCCAGCTGCTGGCCAGGGCAGTCGCCGCCCGCACGGTGACCCGGCTGGTCGACTCGCAGGCAGCGGGTGGCGCCGCGTCGGTGGTGCTGACCGGGGGAGGCATCGGCACGGCGGTCCTCGCCGAGCTGGCCGCCGCCCCGGCCAGGGACGCCATCGACTGGCGGCACCTGGACATCTGGTGGGGAGACGAGCGATTCCTGCCGGCCGCAGACCCGGAGCGGAACGAGACAGGCGCTCGCGCGAAACTGCTCGATCACGTGGATATCGACCCGGCCCGGGTCCGCGCCATGCCGGGACCTGACGGACCCGACGGCGACGACCCGGACGCGGCCGCCGCCCGGTACGCGTCCTGGCTGGCCGCGGCGGCCAGTCATGCCGGTCACGGCCCGGTGCCCGAGTTCGACGTGCTGATGCTGGGCATCGGCCCGGAAGGGCACGTGGCCTCGCTGTTCCCCGGCATGCCGGCGCTTCACGACGAGCGGCCGGTGGTGGCGGTACGCGATTCGCCCAAGCCACCGCCGACGCGGCTGACGCTGACGCTGCCGTCGATCCAGGCCGCACGCGAGGTGTGGATCCTGGCCTCGGGTGAGGAAAAGGCCGATGCGGTCGCGATGGCGCTGTCGGGCAGCGGCCCGGTCCAGGTGCCCGCCGCGGGCGCCCGGGGCCTGCAGCGGACTCTCTTTCTCCTCGACAGCGCGGCCGCGGCTAAAGTGCCACCGCAGATCAGCGGCCTCCGTAACCGATCCGGCACGCCAGCAAGCAGATAAACACCACGGAGAGCGCGGCCGCCGTGCTCGGCGATCCGGCCGCCGCCGAGATCATGATCCAGACGAAGACGACGGGTAGCAGCATGCCGAGCGGCCGTTCGCGCCGGTACCGGCGCGGGCCGCCTGCCGGAGAGGCGATCCCTGGCGCAGCCCGTTCAGAGTGCCTGCCGCCCGGCAGCAGGCCGTCGCCGAGGACCAGCTCATGCGGCAGGTCGCCGATCAGCTCCCGCAGACCAGCCCAGGTTCTCGCGGCATAAGCGGTCGCCGTGCGCTCTTCGAACTCATCGAGCGTCAGGCGACCGTCCGTGTACGCGTCCCGGAGGACGTCAACGACACTTTCCCGCTCTTTATCGGAGGCGAGGATCGGTCGATCGGTCATCGGCGCGGATCCTTCCGGTGTTGTTCTCCTGATCCTAACCCAGCGCGGGCCCGGACCCGGGCACACGCCGGACGAAGCCGGCTCCGGGCGCGCCGCCCAGGCACCGGGCGGGATCGTCGATCCCCAGCTGAGACAGCATCCGAATGGTTACGAAAGTAGGACCTAGATGTCTCGCTCTGCCGCACGTCGCAGCGTTACGCTGTTGGCGGATCTTTCCTCGGTCATTCTGTGCCAGATGAGACCGAAGGAAGATTTTCGGCTCGGAGACAAAGTGCTTCGCGCCAGCCACGCAGTTTACGCCGGGTATCCGCCCTCTTGGTGACCGTAATGGCCTGCCGAAGAGGGCGAGCCGTTCCTCACTAGGAGGGATCGATTTGAGCGTCAGCGAAGACCG
>JBEKGC010000172.1:0-21270 GCA_050013055.1 Streptosporangiaceae bacterium | reverse complement strand
ACCGCAACCGGGCCGCAGACGATGGTGCCGCCCAACCCGCTGCCGCCGGTGAAGAACCTCATCCTGCGCCGGTGGGGCGACCTGTGGGGAGGAAGCGCGAAAACCGACCCGGACGCGCTGGCTAGCGCCCTGCGCAAGGCGCGGATCAGCCCGCTCAGCACCGGTTACCTCTATCAGCACACCGCCGCGCTTGGGTTCACCACGCTGCCGCTGCTGCCGCTCATCCGCCAGCGCACCCTGGTGCTCACCGGCGACGACGACCCGATCATCCCGGTAGCCAACGGCCGTATCCTGGCCGCGGGCATCCCGCACGCCACGCTGCACGTCTACCACGGCGGCCACGTCGAGATGGTCACCCGCCCGAGCCTGCTTACGCCCCTGATCACCGATTTCCTGGCCGCGCCGCCGCACGATGCCCGGCGCGCTGAGCATGTCCAGACTGGTCGTTATCCCGAAGATCAGGGCCCGCACCAGGTCGCCGAGCGCGGGGCGGGCATGCGCGTCGATCAGGCCGAGGGGCAAGGTTCCGCCCCCAGGGCTAGCAGGTAGCCGCGGTCGGTGAATGGCTCGGCTCACGCCAAGACCGTCACCACCCGGTCCGAAGGGCCGATCGGGCGGGCTGCCGACGTTCGGTGTCGGGTCTCCTTGGCCATCAGGGCCAGGTGCGGCCAACTCGGCCTGCGCCCGCGCTGTGCTGGACCAGTGCGCGTTATGGTCATTTCCGACAAAATGGACATGGCGCGCGCCCGCTGTGCGATGGTTAGCCCGCAAGGACCATGATCCGATGAGCATCCAGCCGGTCAGGTCCGAGACAAACGAAAGTGGGAGGGGTTATTGTGAGCGTTTTCGTCATTGCCCGATTTACGGTTGCTGATCTGAGCAAGGCTCTGGAGTGGGGCAAGGGCAACGAAGATGTGGTCGAGGACATCACGGCGTACGGCAAGAGCCTGGGTCAAATAGGACACAGGATGCTCACCGACGGCAAGGACCTGGTCGTGATTGACGAGTGGCCGGACGCGGATACATTCAATAAGTTCTTCGCGGGTGCCGCGAGGATGGGGGAGTTCCTCAGCGGAGCGGGCGTCGTCGGAGAGCCTGAGGTGACACTGCTCGACGCTGTGGATGTTGGAGGCCAGTTCTGATCGTTCCTACGACAGGAGCGACAACCTCCACCGGCTCGTCCTGGAAGGCTACGTGCCGCGGGGCAGCGCCCTGACGCGCGGTGAATGAGCTGACTGATCGGGCGGGTCTACTGCGCGTGCTGGCCCGGCGTGCGTCCGGGCGGGCCTTCGCGGCCAGAGCCCGGCGCTGGCGCCGGGCCAGCGGCGCCGCCTCGATCCTTGTCGCGCAGCCGTTCCTTAGCTGAGGCGCGGCGGAACGGCACTCGTGGCCGCCGGGTTCGTGCTGCCTCACAGCCGGATCTCAGCACGTCGATCTCGCCGCCTGGCAAGGACGGGTCGAAGCCGTGCTCGATCAGCCAGCGGATGTTCCGCAGGCTTCGCAGCGACCACCACGCGCGGATCACGTCGAGGTCGACGTCGGTGCCGTAGCCGGCGACGACGTCGCCGAGGCGCTCCTGGTGCCCGAGCGTCAGGCTGGCGAGGTCGTACATGGCATCGCCCTGGCTCGCCTCGGACCAGTCGATCACGCCGGTGACCTCGTCACCGTCGACGAACACGTGGGAGACGTGCAGGTCGCCGTGCGTGAACACTGGCGCCCACGGCCGGAGCGCGGCCTCGGCAATTCGGCGGTTGCCCGTGACCAGGTCAGCGGGAAGGACTCCGTTCGCGACGAGCCACTCGCATTCGCCGTCAAGCTGCGATGCGATCTCGCCGGTGCTCCGGCCGGGCCATGGCGGCAGCGGCGCGTCGTGCAGCATCCGTGCGGCGGCACCGGCCGCGGCCCACGCCGCCGGCGGCGCGGCCGACGGCTCGCCGAGGTGGCCGAGTGCCGTGCCTGGGAGGGCGGCGAGGGCGAGTACGGGCGGCTTGCGCCACAGGACCTCCGGAGTCGGGACCGGCGCCATCGCCATCGCCTCGACCTCGACGTCGGTGCGCGTCTGATCAGCGTCGATCTTCAGGAACACGTCGCCGATGCGCAGGGTCGCGCGCTCGTTGTGGGCGACGACGACCTCGACCTCCTCCACGCGGGCCATTATCGCGGGATGTCCGCCGGGTCGCCACGGGTTTATCGGGCGCGACTGCGGGCGCGCTCGGATAGCAGCTCGCGGGCGCGCGGAGGCAGTGCCGCGCCGACTTCCACAGCGAGATTCAGGTACGCCAGATGAGTGTCCATTCACGGGTCTCGGCGGCCACGGGA
This sequence comes from Streptosporangiaceae bacterium, assembly GCA_050013055.1. Lineage (GTDB taxonomy): Bacteria > Actinomycetota > Actinomycetes > Streptosporangiales > Streptosporangiaceae > Palsa-504. Next base: position 18,951 of record JBEKGC010000172.1, on the reverse strand, counting down.
GTCTACCCAGTAGCGGTGCCGGTTCCCGGGTCGGGCTCTGGTGCGCGGGGCTGGGTTCAGCACGGGGCCGGACCGATCGGGACGGCGGGCATAGGCCGCCGGGTGATCCATTGACCGGACCCGGTTCCAGCGCCGCGCTACCTTCAGCAGGGTTTCCTGGACCAGGTCCTCAGCGTCCTTGGCGTTCCCCGTCATCAAGAATCCGGTGCGCAGCAACGAGTCCGACGCCGCGGCCGCGAAGCGTTCGAACTCGCGGCTTGCCGCCTTGTTCCTGACCAACTCCATCCGCATCTCCCCGTCGTGACTGCGTCCTCACCTGTATAAGCCCTGCCAGGCGCCGCAGACTGAGGGCAGATCGCTGCGAAATCCGGCTTCTGAAAACCGGCGGCCGGGCGCCACCTGGCGATAGCTTCGGGACGAAGGAGCCACTGTCGGGAGGGCGCTATGGGACAGGATGATACTAGGGAGGCCAGATTGACAATAGAGGAGATTCCCGCTTAAGAGGAACAGGTCGCGAGGTGACCATTTCATCCACCTCTCCCAGGACGCGGCCGTAGCTAGTAGGGTCCTGATATGCGTCCTGGTGAACGCTCCGGTGGTCCTGAATTGGCAGATACGCAGGGAGCGGCGCCTCCCGCGAACGATATGGAGCGACGCGCCGGCCAGGAAGATCGCGGAATGCGTTCAGCGGCGCGCCGCTGGTGGGCTGTGGCGGCGTGGATCTGCGGTGGCCTGGCGCTATTCGCATTCTTCCTGCGGATCTCGCTTGGTTTCCGGGTGAATTCGGACGGGGCAAACAATGCATTGCAGGCGTGGGACATGCTGCATGGTCATGTCCTGCTGCACGGCTGGCTGATCGGCGATGCAACGTTCTACTTCTTCGAGCTGCCGCTGAACGCGATCGCCGAGTTGTTGGTCGGGATGGGCAACCTCGCCGCCCATGTGGCATCCGCGTTGACGTACCTGATCGTCGCGGTCTGCGCCGTGGCCCTGGCCGTGACGGACAGCCGCGGTCCGGCTAGAGCTGCCCGCTGCGCGGTCGTGGTCACGGTGCTGGCCGCGCCGCTGTTTACCCCGTCGTCCGCGGGGCTGCTGCTTGAGGAGCCCGACCACATCGGAACCTCCGCGTTCCTGCTGGCGTCTTTCCTGCTGATCGACCGGGCTCCGGGGCGGCGGTTCACAGCGCCGCTGCTGTGCGTGATCTTGTGCGCCGGCCAGCTCAGCGACCTTACCGTCCGCTATATCGCGGTGCCGGCGGTCGTGCTGGTGTGCGGTTACCGGGTGCTGGCCGCGCGCAGACTCCGCTCAGGCGGCGCGGCGCTCGTGGTGGCGGCCGCCACGTCCGTGCCCCTGGAATCGCTGCTCCGCGCGGCGATGCGGCATCTGGGCGCGTACTCGATGGCCGCGCCGGGAGCGCGGCTCTCGCCGATGCGGATATGGCCGCAGCACGCAGCCGCAACCTGGCTAGACGTCCGCACCCTGTTCGGGGCGGTCGTCCCGCCGCACACCAGGCTGGGCAGCGTAGGAGCCGTTTTCGGGCTGGCCTGCCTGCTGGCCGCCGTGTTCGGCTTGGGGCGGGTGGCTTGGACCTGGCGCGCCGCGCGCCCGGCTGAGCAACTGCTGTGCGTTGCGATCGTCTTCAACCTCGCCTTGTTCGTGATCTCCGTGTTCCCGTCGCCCATCGCTTCCCACGAGATCGCCGCGGTGCTGCCGTGCGGGGCCGTTCTCGCGGCGCGGGCCTGCGTGCCCGCCCGGATCACCGGGATGCCTCAAGCCTGGTGCCGCTGGCCGTCGCGGCCACCCGGCCGCCCCTGAGGCCGGCCACGGCACCTCTCGCTGCTTGGCTCGAGGCGCACGGACTCAGGTACGGCATCGCCGGGTACTGGGATGCCTCGGTGGTCACCATGCAGTCCGGCGACAGGGTTCAGGTCCGCGCGGTTGACCTAAGGGACAAGAAAATCTTCGTTCCCTACTGGGAGACAAATGCCCTCTGGTACAACGCGTCCCGGTACGACGCCAGGTTCGTGGTCGCCGACGACCGCCTTGGCAGGTACCCGGCCTCCGCGTTTGAGCAGCACTTCGGCAGGCCAGCCGCGACCTACCGGGTAGCAAGCTGGTTCGTCCTGATCTACCGGACAGACCTGCTCCAACAGCTCGAGCAATACCCTAGTCAGCTTGTCCCGGCACGAGCGAGCCCGCCTGGCTACTTCGAGCTGAAAATCCGCGCCCGGAACTCGGAGACCTCGGTCGTGCGGGTCCACAGCGTCTCTCCGGGGACCGGATCGCGAGTTTGATCATGTCCATGTGCACGTCGATCCCGGCGACGCGCTCACAGCACATTCATCTACTAGGGGCCTGGAGAAAAAATGTCGACTTCTGGGTTGACGTCAGATACTGACGACATTGCAGAGCCAGGGCGCCTCCCGGCTGATTCCGCGCGCGGGCGCTGGTCTATCCCGTCTATCCCGCAGGCCCCGCGGGTCTCGCTGCCAGCGGCCGCGATCGGCGTCTACGCGGGCATCCGCGTGCTCGGCCTGATGATGGCCGCATTCCTGTTGCGGCACGGTGCTTTCCGGCACCCGAACGGGTCGCTTGACCATTTGATAATCGGGGGTGACGGCGGTTTCTACCGGCTTGTCGCTGCTCACGGCTATCAATACATCCCCAGCCAGCTGGCCCATGCCTCCGTGTTGTCCTTCTTTCCTGGCTATCCGGCGGCCATCGACTCCCTGGCCTGGCTGCCCGGCGTCAGCATCGCACTGGCGGGCTTCGCCGTGACGATACTGGCCGGGCTGGCGGCGGCGTGGGGCCTGGCCACGCTCGGCATGAAGCTGACCGCTGACCCGCGGATCAGCCTGCTGATGGTGGCCCTCTGGGCGGTCGCACCCGGCTCGATCGCCTTGTTCCGGGTGTATGCCGAAGCGCTGTTCTGCGCCCTGGCCGTATGGGCGCTGGTCGCGCTGGTCGATCGGCGCTGGCTGACCGCCGGGGCCCTGGTCAGCCTGGCCGGAACGGTGCGCAGCGCCGCCCTCGCCCTTATCGCGGCGGTTGCGGTCGCGGTGATCATCGTCCTGATCCAGGCCGCGCGGACCCGGCAGCCGGTCGCCCGGTGGTGGCGTCCCATCGCCGCGCTGCTGCTGGCGCCGCTGGGGCTGCTCGGCTACTGGGCTTACGTGGCGGCGGTGACGCACCGGCTCGACGGATGGTTCTGGATCGAGCGTCACGCGTTCGGCATGACCTTTGACTGGGGAGTGGGCACGGTGCGTTTTATCAGGACCACGTTCCTGAACCAGCCCTCGCCGGAGGGACTGCTTGTGGTCCTGGCCATCCTGGCGGCCGTGGGACTCACAATATGGAGCCTGACCGAACGCAGCCCCGTCTACCTGCACGCCTACACGGTCGTGATCGCCTTTATGGCCTTCACGAGCAGTGTCGGCTGGGTGAGCTCCAAGCCGCGTTTCTTCCTGCCCGCGGTCCTGCTCGCCCTCCCGCTGGCTCGCCTGCTGGCCCCGCTGCGGACTTCGGTGCTGGTTTCCCTCATCGCGGTGCTGACGGCCGCATCGACTGATCATCTTGAGGTCATGGTGTCAGCCGGTAGAAGCGCAGCATGTCCGCCTTGACCGGGAGGACGTCCAGGTCCCGGAAGCCGGCTTCCAAGGCGTACCGGCGCAGGGTGGCAGGTCGCATGACGGCTCCGGTGGCGGCGGTATCCGGGTCTCCCATGACGGCCGGCAGGCATGGCTATTTTCGGCCTGCTCTCGTCCGCCGCCGGTCAGGCCTCGTCGCTTCAGGCTGGGACGCTGCAGATTCCCGCCGCTGCCGTACCCACCTCCGCCGGGCACGCAGGTAGGCATGACTGTCAGAGACGTCGTGCGGCTCGCGCATGCGCCTGTGGGTGAGGAAAAACGGGATGCCCACCGCCAGTGCCGCGATGGCCAGCCCTATCACAAGGCTGCCCCATGCCCAGCCGCCCATAATCCGCCTTCCTAGGATGTGTTTGCCCGTCAGGGCGCGCTTGCTTCCCAGGCCAGCGGGAGATTAACCCTTTCGGCTCGGGGATTAGCCGTCTGTGACCGCGGGTTGACTGGTCGTTGCGGCCCGGGCATGGCGCGGCGCAGCTCACGCCGCTGCCATACGCGCCGTTCAGGTGGGCCGTGTCGCACCCGGCAAGCCTGGCGTCGATGGGCCGGCCAGCTGAGCCTGGGTCGGGGCGGCTACGGCGATCACGGGCTGGTTCCGGCGGGAACACGCGCCGGGGCTGGTTCGACCGTCCAGTAGTCCCCGTCCGCGGCCGTCGTGAGATAGCCGGAGCCGACCAGCCACCGGGTGTCGCGGGTGAGCCGCTGACCCGCGGCGGACACGTTGACCAGGTAGACCTGATCGCCATAACGCAACGGCTGGTCCGTGTTGGCCAGCTTCTGCAGAATCCATTTCTCCTTGGCCGCGTTGTCGCCGTCGAAGTACTCGTCGTAGTAGTAGCAGTCATGAGAGTCGGCCCAGGCGCCGAGCATGTTCCGCGCACCAAGTCCCGGCTCGCGCGACACGATGGTGACCTGCTCGTTGTTACTTATCTGGGTCGGCGGGTCCGCGGCCTGGGTGACGAAGGAAAGCACGACGGGCGGTGAGTCGCTCAGGGTGGGAAAATAAGCGGCGACATCGAGGTCCACGCAGATCGATATGACAGAATTCGGTATTACCGAACCTCCGCCGGCGACCTTCATGGTGGTATAGAAGGAGCTCAGGTACTGGCCGTTCTGGTTTTTCAGCAGGAGCGAGTCGCCGTACCTCACGGGGTCGCCGACCGCATGCGGGGCGTCGAGGAACGGCAGCGCCGCCTCGTCGGTGCGCGGCTGGGCGAGGGTGAGCACCTGCTCGAAGGTCGGCGCCGCTGCGGCTCGTTCGCCGAAACCAGCCAGCTGCCCGCTTTGGCCGCGCCATTTGAGCACGGTGGCGATGACCGAGGTGTGGTCATACGGAACGGCGCTGGTCGAGCGGAAGACAGTGCTCTTTTGCACGTAGGGCGAGACCAGGATGGTGGGGACACGTGCGCCCAGCCGGTCGAACTTGAACTTTGTCGGGCTCTGGTAGGGCGGCTGGCCGTGCTGTCCCCAGGGCGGCGTGACGACTCCCGGCGCCAGCTTGTCTGTCACGTGGTCGAAGGTGCCGACGAACTCGTCGAAGGTAATGAGCAGCAGGGTCTTGGTCCAGGCGGCTCGATTGCTGATCAGGCTGGTATAAATGTCCTTGACGAATTCCTCGCCGACGAGCATGTTGCTCGGCGGGTGATAGTCGTTGCCAAGGACCGACACCAGCTTTTCGTAAGTCCGGTTGTCGTTAGTCGTGTGAGAAATCGACCAGAACGGCTCTATATAGCTAAACGCAGGCAGCTGGCCGCTACGCGCGCGGCTATGGAACTGCTCGAGTTTTTGAAAGTGCTGGGCTGCGTCCGGGATATTGTTCACGATCTGCGGGAAGAGCCGGTACGTGTAGCACGAAGTCACGTCCTCGGACGTCAGCTGCTCCAGATATTCGGTGTAGGGCGTAAGCAGGGCCAGGAACGCGGACGCGGCTGCGGCGAGGACCGGGGATATGGGCGCGAGCAGGGGTATGAGGATGGGCAGGCCGGTCAGCAGGTTGTGCATCTTGTGCGGGAGGTAACTGGTCTGCCAGAAAACGGCCCAGTCGATCCCGTCTGAACTCAGCGCGTTGAAAATGGTGGGCGCGTCGAACCGGTCGTCGCCGATGGCCATGCCGAGTATTTTTTCGATGGCCCGGGCCTGGGGGTTGGTCTCCAGTTCCCCGTTGTTCACCATTCCGTTCGACGTCCCGCAGGTGAGGAAGGCGCGATTGGTGTTGGTCTGCGACGGGACGGAGGCAAACCAGTCGTCGCTGACCGCGTAGTGCCTGGCGAGTGAGTTGAGGACGGGGAGCTGCCCAGGCGTAAAGCTGCCCAGGCAGGTCTGCGCGAGCCGGATGATGTCCGTGGCGCTGTAACCGCGCGCCTGCAAGATCCCGACGAAGTCGGCCAGGAGCCCCTTCATCGTGACGGGAAGACCGGGATCCGGCGGCGGGGGCGGAGCGTCGGGAGGCGGCGGCGGAGTGTTGTAAAACTGGGTGCAGACGTGCTCGAATTCTTCGCCCGGATCGACATCGGGGGCGGTGAAGCCCGGCACGCCTCGCGTCGGCTTGGCGGTCAAGGTCCCGTTAAGCGCCGTGTTGATAAACGAATCAGGATTGACGGACTGAAGCCCGCGGAACTGGTCACCTGGGGCGGCAGGCGGGATGTTGAGGGCCGGCGTGTCGTGCTCGTAAAGCCAGCCGAGCATGCTGTCGAACGAGCGGTTCTCCAGCATAAGCAGGACGACATGTTCGATATTATCCATGGACACGGCAAGTTTCCCTCCTGGGCGCCGTATTCCTATGTACGGCGCACGACGCGTGACCGCCGGGCCATGCTATGAATGGTTAACGTATATATAACATCGCTGATGCGAATCCACAAGGACAGTCTTTTCTCCGCATTCGCCCGTAATTGCGGGTATGGCTCCGGTGTGTTGCTGTTTCCCGGTTTTGTCTGGAATGCGCCCGGCCGGGGTGAAGCGGACTGGTTGTGAGCACGGCACACCACGATTGCAGAGGTCTCTGCGCGCCCTCACGCTGTCTCGCCAGCCCGCCTCGCCCCATCAGAATCATAAATCGATCGCCAGTCTGATACGGGGAGGTTTTTCGCGGATGATTCGTCTTTCGTGGCGAGTTAGGTACCCTATCGGGTACCAAATCTTCCGTATGAGCCGGATCTTCCATGACTTTTTCCGAGCCTGGCACTTCACCGAGCGCTGGCGTACCGAGCACCACACCACCATCATGCCCTTTGACCCAGGTTCAGGTCGCCGGGCCCGGCCGCCGCCGGCGAAGGGGGTTGTGCTAGCAGCCCCGAACGGCCGGCCCTGCCCGCGCCGGCGGCGGCCCTCCCCCCGCGCCGGCCAGCCCGTGGTTGCCTGGAGCCGAGGCAGTAATAAAGGCAGCTGAGTGGTACGCCTACCGCGGGGCGCTGGCCGCCGCCACCAGCGCGGAGATGCCGTCCTCGATGCCGCCAGCTAGCACCTCGAGGTCGGGCGTGGTGGCGTAGTCGCCGGTGATCCCGAACGTCACGTGTTCGCAGTAGGTGAAGATGGAGATCCCGGTGCGCAGCGTGGTGGCGATCGGCACGTACGGAATGATCTCCACCAGGCGGCGGCCGAGCGCGTACAGCGGCTGACGTGGTCCCGGCACGTTGGTGGTGACCGTGACGATCTCTCGCTGCGGCAAGCTGAAGGCGAGCCGGACGGCCATCGACGCCAGCGGGAACGCGGTGTAGCGGCCCAGCGAGATCATCGCCTCCCCGGCCGATGCCTCCTTGCTCGCCTTCAGGGCCGACATCTGGGCCCTGACCGCGGCCAGCCGTTCCAGCGGGTCGGCCAGATGGACGGGGAGCTCGGCCACGATGGCCGACACCCGGTTCTCGTAGATGCTTTCCTCGCCCGGCGCCCGGGTGGAAACGGGGACAAGCGACGGCACCATCGACGGTCCTGGCTCCTCGCCGCGGGCGAGCAGGAGGGCGCGGAAACCGCTGCTGATCGCGGTCAGCACCACGTCGTTGACGGTGCCCCCGAGTTCCCGTTTGATCGTCTTGACGTCGTCGAGGGAGGCCCGGGCCCAGGTGTACCTGCGCTGCCGTCCGATCGGGCCGGTCAGTGAGGATGCGGTGGCCGGCCACGCAGACCGGGCCATCGTGGTCACGCCCCGCCACACGTCGGCGGCCTGCCGGACGGCACGCCCCGGGTGGGCCAGGGCGCCGTACACGGCGTGGCTCTCCCGCAGCGGTATCAGCGCGGCTTGCACGGCCGCGTCAGCGGCGAGCGCGAGGTCAGACGGCCCGGCGGGCACCGTCAGGTGGGCGGGCACCGTCTGGTGGTCGGGCCCAGGGGGCGCAGGCGCGGCGGAGGCATCGAAGATCACGCGGTAGAGGTCGGTGCCGGACACGCCGTCGACCATGCAGTGGTGCACCTTGGAAATCAGCGCCCAGCGGCCCTGGTCAAGCCCCTCGACCAGCCAGTACTCCCACAGCGGGTAATCGCGGTCGAGCCGCTGGGTCATCACCCGGGCCATCAGCCGGCTGAGCTGGGCGTCCCCGCCCGGGGCCGGCAGGGCCGTCTGCCGCACGTGGTAACGGAGATCGAAGTCCGGGTCGTCGACCCAGACGGGCGGCCCGAGCCGGAACGGGGTCATGCGAAGCTTCTTGCGGTAGAAGGGCACCAGCGGCAGCCGCCCTTCGATGGCCGCGAGGAACTCCTCATAGGACGGCGCCGGACCCTCGAACACCGCTATCGAAGCGATCGCGAACGAAGCGTGCTGATCCTGGTCCTCCGCGTCGATGAAGGAAGCGTCCAGCGAGTTCAGCCGGTCCATGGCCCGCATCCCCTTATCGATCTTCGATCCGCCGTCGCGTACCGGTAAAGATCATTTCCAGTCTTCACCGTAGGCGGCGCGGCCCGGGCCCGGCATGGCCGATAGTCCGCACGTGGCGGGACCTTCGGCTGGTCCGAGAGGCTCAGCGTCCGGGCGCGCCGTGATCGTCGAGGTCGCTCAGGACCGCGGGCAGGCCGACGTTGAGCATTTTCCTGCGGACGTGGCCGAGCAGCGCGGCCATGAAGGCGCCGCCGACGCCGGTGAATCCGGTGTGCTGGTAGCTGAAGCGGGTGCCGCCCGGGCGGGGTTCGAGCTGGTAGCTGACCTCGGTGGTGTCGCCGCCTCCGTCGCCTGTCCAGGAGTAGCGCAGCAGCGACGGCTCGTTGACCTCGAGCACTTCGCAGTTGACGATGCCGTTCCAGCCGGGCTTGGGCTTGGCGATGAACCGGAACCTGGTGCCCACCGCGGGGGTGAACCCCTCCGGCCGGCCGCCGGCGCCGGTCGCGGTCCACAGCGGGACGAGCGCCGGGTCGGTCAAGGCCCGCCAGACCATCGCCGGGGGATGGGGGTAGTCGCGCACGATGCGGATATCACTCACGGGAACTCCTCGGGCTGAACGGGAATCTGGCGGGCAGCTAAGGTCTGTCGCAATGAACTTATAGTGACAGTAAAAATATAGCAACTGTAGTAACCTGGGCGCATGAGCGCTCGAACGGTGGACTGGACGGTGCCGTCGGCTCCCGAGGCCGGGACACCGCAGGCCGGGGCACCGCAGGCCGGAGGGCTGCGCGAGCGCAAGAAACGCCTGATGCGCCAGCGGCTGTCCGATACGGCGACGGAGATGTTCATGGCGCGCGGCTTCGGTGCCGTCCGCGTGGCGGAGGTCGCCGCGGCGTGCGGGGTGTCGGAGAAGACGGTCTTCAACTATTTCCCCACCAAGGAGTCGCTGATCCTGGACCGCCTGGACGCCACCGTGGCCTCGCTGCGGACCGGGCTGGCCGACCCCGAGGTCGGGCCGGCCGAGGCGGCGCTGCGGATCCTGGACACCGAACTCGGGGCCATGACGTCCTGGCTCGCGGCCCAGGACGACCCGGCCCTGGCCGCCGCCGCGATCCGCCGCTTCGGCACCTTGATCCAGGACACGCCCTCACTGCGGGCCTACCAGAGCGACATGATGGACCAGTTCACCGCGGTCGCCGCGGCCATCCTGGCCCGGCGGGCCGGGATGAACGATGATGACCCGGAGCCCCAGATCGCGGCCACCGCGCTGCTCGGCCTGTGGCGCATCCAGTTCCAGGCCCTGTCCAGATACCTGGACGGTACCCGCACACCCGCGCAGGTCCACCAGGCCGTGACCGCCGAGGTCCACCGCGCCGCCCGCCTCATCGACACCGGGCTAAGCTCGTTCGCGGCCTTCGCCCGCCGTCCCGATGGCGAGCAGGCCGCGAATCGCCTCGCTACCGCGCTCGAGGCCGACTCCGGCCATTGCTGACGGCTGGTTTATACGTATCACTCATTTGTCACGGTTCCGGGCGGGCCGATTGGGGCGGGACGCGTTACGTTCCGGCCGGGTGAGCCTAAGCGGCCACAAAACTCACTTCGATCCGCCTAGCATCAAAGAGAGTAATGTGACTATCACGGCAAGCCCGTAGCCAAAAATAACCAAATTAGCGTCTTATCGGGCTTATCGCGGGGCGTCATCGGGGCCTTGGCGATGGGCATGCCGTACCCGCCTTCCGGGGAAGATGAGGCTTAAGCGCAGGGAGCACACTGCTGGGGACAGGGAGCAGTGGCAGAACGGTGAGCTGGGGGGACTTTGGCGGCACGGCGGCATCTGCTGGCGGTTTATTGCGTCTGGGTGACAGTGCTCATCGCGGCGTACTACGCGTGGCCCGGCCTGCGGGTTGAGTCGTGGGGCCTGATCGGCCTGAGCGGAGTGGGCGCCATCTTGGCGGGGGTGGTCATCAACCGTCCGGCCCGTAAGGCGCCCTGGTTGCTGCTGGCCGCCGCGAACTTGAGTTTCGCCGCGGGTCAGGTGAGCTTTCTCGTCCTCACCCAGATCGTGGCAGAGAAGGTGCCTTTTCCTTCCTTCGCGGACATTCTGTACCTGGTGACATACCCGCTTTATGCGGCCGGCTTGCTCATCTTCATCTGGTGGCGGACGCCGGACCGGGATCGGCGCAGCCTGATCGACGCCCTGACCCTGACCGTCGGGCTGGCCCTGCTGTCGTGGATTTACCTGATCCTTCCCTATGTGCACAGCCCCGGGCTGTCGTGGCTGCAGAAAAGCGTCACGATCGCCTACCCCCTCGGGGATGTGCTTGTCCTGGCCATGCTGGCCCGGCTGCTCGTGCCGGGGATCGGCCGGACCAGGTCCGTCTACCTGCTGACCCTCGGTTCCGTCGGGTTGCTGGCCTCGGACGTGTCGTTCGGCCTGATCCAGCTGTACGGGACCTTTCACAACGGGACGGTTGCCGACCTCGGCTGGGCGGTCTTCTACGGCGCCTGGGGAGCGGCGGCCCTGCACCCGAGCATGTCGGAGCTCACCCAGCCGGTTTCCCGGCAGCAGGCGGAAACGTCGCCGATCAGGCTGACCGTGCTTATGCTCGCGTCGTTCATAGCCCCGGGTGTCTTGTTCACCCGGTCGTGGCACAGCCGGGATCCCGACGAGAGCGTGATCGCGGTGTTCTCCGCTCTGCTTTACCTCCTGGTGCTCTCGCGCCTGTGGGACGTGGCGGCTTCGCACCGGCGCGCTCTGGGCCGCGAACGCGCGGTGCGGCTGGCGGGTGCGTCCCTGGCGTCGGCGGTCACCGTCACCGAGGCCGCCACCACCATCAGGCGGGCGGCGCTCGCCCTCATCGGCCCGCGTTCACCGGGTGAGGCACTGCTCGTGGTCCGCGACGATGACGCGCTCCGCCCGGTGGCCGGCCTGGACGGCGATACGTCCCGGATGGACCAGCTGGCGGAGCTGACCAAGACCTTGTTGCCCCTGCTGACCGGATCGCAGCCGCTGTTCCTGCCCACGACCAGGCTGGGCGAGCGCACCGAAGTGCTGCTGCCCGGTTGCGACGGGATCCTGCTCTGCCCCCTGACGCTGCACGACCGGCCGTCCGGAGATCCGCTCATCGGGATGCTGGCGGTGTTCGCTGAGCAGCGGACCCTGGCTGATCTGTCGGCGACCCTGGAAATCCTGGCTCAGCAGGCCGCGCTGGCCGTGGAACGCGTCATGCTCAGCCAGGAGGTCATCCGGCAGAGCGGCGAGGCCTACTTCCGCACGCTGGTGCAGGACACCTCGGACGTCATCTTGATCGTCGGCGACGACGGGAAAGTCCGTTACGCGACGCCCTCGGCCACGAGCATCTTCGGTGACGTCCCGGTGGAGGGCGCCCATCTGTGGGAGCTGGTGAAGGAGGGCGGGCGCGAGGAGCTCGGCGGTGCCCTGGCCAGGATGCGGAAACCCGCGGGCGGCACCTCGTCCTACCAGGACATGTACATAACCCGCCGGGACGACGTGGGCGTTCACCTCCAGGTGAGGTGCAGCGATCTTCGCCGTGACAGCACCGTCGGCGGCCTGGTGCTCACCCTGCGGGACGTGACCGCGCAGCGCCAGCTTGAGGAGGAGCTGAAGCACCGGGCCTTCCACGACGCGCTGACCGGACTGCCCAACCGCCTGCTGTTCCAGGACCGGGCGGCCCGCGGGCTGGCCCGGACCCACCGCAACGGGACGATCGCGGGAGTGCTCTTCGTCGACCTGGACGACTTCAAGATCGTGAACGACACGATGGGGCATAGCGTCGGCGATGAACTGCTGGTAGCAGCCGGGATACGGCTGACGTCCGTGGTGCGTGAGTCCGACACGGCGGCCCGGCTGGGGGGCGATGAGTTCGCCCTGCTGGTCGAGGACGTCACGGACTCGGCCGCGGTAGACGCCTACGCCGAGCGCATTGTCCGGGCCTTCGGCGAGCCCTTCGCTCTCGCCGACGGCTCGGTGGTCTCGACGGCCACGGTCGGCGTGGCCACCACGGAGGACAGCGCGGACGTGGACGAACTGCTCCGTCATGCGGACCTGGCCCTGTACGCCGCGAAGGCGGCGGGCAAGCGGCAGTGGCGCCGCTACCTGCCGGTGCTCGGCGCCGGGATGCTCAGGCGGCGAGAGGTCCAGGCCGCGCTGGAAGACGCGGTGAAGCACTCCGCCTTCACCCTCGTCTACCAGCCCATCGTGGAGCTGACCAGCGGTGAGATCGCCGGCTTCGAGGCCCTGGTGCGATGGCCTCATCCCCAGTGGGGCATGATGCAGCCCGGCCAGTTCATCGAGCTGGCCGAGGAGACAGGACACATCGTTCCGCTCGGCTCCTGGGTGCTCGGGCAGGCCGCCACGGACATCGTCCGGTGGGTGCGCCGGGCCCCCCGCCATGCGCCGATCTACGTCAGCGTGAACGTGTCGGCCCGCCAGTTCCGTGATCCCGGCTTCGTCGACGGCGTCCGGCGGGTCCTCGCGGAGTCCGGCCTGGCCCCCTCGGCGCTGATGCTCGAGCTCACCGAGAGTGTCCTGCTACGCCGGGACGACCGGATCCACTCCGACCTGATGGCGTTGAAGGACATCGGCGTGAAGCTGGCCATCGACGATTTCGGCACCGGGTACTCGTCCCTCAGTTACCTGCGGGAGCTGCCGATCGACGGGCTGAAGATAGACAAGTCTTTCGTCGACGGGATCGCCGTCTCAGACCAGCGGCTGGCCCTGGCGGAAGGCATTGTCCGGATCGCCAGGACGCTTCAGCTCAGCGTGATTGCCGAAGGCATAGAAACCGAGGCCCAGCGAGATCTGCTCGTCTCGATGGGCTGCCGGTTCGGGCAGGGATACCTGCTGGCCATGCCGGTGCCAGCGGACCAGGCCGAGGCGCTGGTGCGGGTCGGGCGCAGCCTGGTGCCCGAGCTTCCCCGGATAAGCCACTGACCGCGAGCACTAGCGGGCTGGCTCCCCGGTGCCCGAGAAGATCGGGCTGGTCAAGATGTCGGCCGGTTCCAGGCGCATGAGGTCGTCCTTGCTCCAGCCCCGGTCGAGCTCGCTGGCGAGCCGATGCGCGTGCCGCAGCCTGGCCCGTTCGAGTTCGTTGCGGACGCTGCGGGCGTTGCTGAAGCGCGGCCGCTGCATCCGCAGGTCCAGATACCGGCGGAAGGCCGCTTCGGCCTCGTCGGAGAGGTAGTAGGACGACCGGTCGAGCATCGTCCGGCCGATGGCGACCAGCTCGTCCACCTGGTAGGGGGCGAAGTCGAGATGGTGGGCGATGCGCGAGCTCATGCCGGGATTGGAGCCGAAGAATTCATCCATCCGGTCCTGGTAGCCCGCGAGGATGACCACGAGCTTGTCGCGGTCGTTTTCCATCACCTGGAGCAGGATGTCGATGCACTCCTGGCCGTAGTCCTTGGAGTCGCCGGCCCGGTAGAGGTAGTACGCCTCGTCGATGAACAAGACCCCGCCCATGGCGCGCTCGAGCACCCGCTTGGTCTTGGGCGCCGTGTGGCCGATGTACTCCCCGACCAGGTCATCGCGCATGGCGTGGACGAGGTGCCCCTTCTCCAGGTAGCCGAGCCTGCGCAGCAGCTCGGCCATCCGCAGCGCCACCGTGGTCTTCCCCGTGCCCGGTGCCCCGGTAAAGCACATGTGCAGGTTCGGCCGGGGCGCGGACAGGCCGAACCGCTGCCTGACCCGGTCGACGAGCAGCAGCGAGGCGATCTCCTCGACCTTCCGCTTGACCGGGACCAGGCCGACCAGGTCATGGTCCAGGGCCGTGAACACGTCGTCGATGCCCGCCGCCCGCCGTTCCTCGGCGAGCGTGATGATGGCACCGGCGGGCAGCAGCTCGGGGCCTGCCGGACGGCGGCCTGGCCGGCGCACCCGGCTGCCCGCCGGCGGCTGGGCCGGGGGCCGGCCAGCGCTCTGCGGCTGGGCCGGGGGCCGGCGAGCGCCCGAGGAGTTGGCCGGGAGCCGGGCCATTCCCCCGGGCTTGGTCCGGCCCCGGTCGGGGTCCGTCGAACTGGCCTGCCGCCAGGCGTCCCTGGTCGTCACGCCGACGAAGGCCAGCACGACCACGCTGATCAGGACGAGGAAGAAGAACGGGCGCGGCAGGAAATTCCAGGAAAAAGCCACCGGAGCCGTGACCGCGAGCAGCAGCAAGACCATCTTGGCTTGTCTGATCGAGAGCCCCCACATGATGACCCGAGCGTAACGAGCGCCGAAGACGCAGGTCAAGAAAACCCAGGTCCTGAGCGGGGAGCCAGCCGCCCGGCATCCGGGCCGCCCATCTGGTTTGGCCCGGCCGCCACGGGTAGTCGCACCTGCGCCGGCACGGGGTCGTCGACTCCTGCGGCCGCACCGACCGTGGCTGACCCCAAGCGTCAGTACCCGGCCGAGTCGGCATCAGGCCGGCCCGTCTCGGCCGGGATGTGCTCCAGGGTGCGCAGGAAGCTCGCCGCCCAGTAGGCGACGTCGTGCTCGCGCACCCGCCGCCGCATCGAGCGCATCCGGCGCCTGCCCTCGGCGGCGCTGACCACGGTGGCAAGCACGATGGTGTCCTTGAGGCCCTCGATGTCGTGCGGGTTCACCAGGAAGGCGCCGCTGAGCTCGTCGGCCGCCCCGGTGAACTCGCTCAGCACGAGCGCGCCGCTTTCGTCGTTGCGGCAGGCCACGTACTCCTTGGCCACCAGGTTCATGCCGTCCCGCAGCGGGGTGACCAGCATCACGTCGGCGGCCAGGTAGAGCGCCGCCATTTCCTCCCTGGGGTAGGACTGGTGCAGGTAGTGGACCGGGGTGGAACCGACCTCGGCGTGCCGGCCGTTGATCCGGCTGACGGTGAGCTCGACCTCGTCGCGCAGCTCGCGGTACGCCTCGACGCGTTCCCGGCTCGGGCTCGCCACCTGGACCAGGACCGCCTGCGGCGGCCCGAGGCGGACCTGGTTGAGCAGCTCGCCGTAGGCCTTGAGGCGGTGCAGGATGCCCTTGGTGTAGTCGAGCCGGTCCACGCCGAGCAGCACGATCTCGGGTTCGCCGAGCGCCTCGCGGATGTCCCTGGCGCGTTTCCTGACGTCCTCCCGGTCCGCCATCCGGCTGAGGGCGGCCGAGTCGATCGAGATCGGGAACGCCCCCGCGTGGACTTGCCGCGTTCCCTCCCCGCGGCCCACCCGCACCGTCGGTCCCCGGGTGGTCAGGCCGGTGGCCCGGCGGCAGGCGCGCAGGAAGTTCGCCGCGTCGGCCCGCCGCTGGAAGCCGACCAGGTCGGCGCCGAGCAGGCCCGCGACCACCGGCCGACGCCACGGAAGCTGGGCGAAGATCTCATAACCGGGGAACGGGATGTGGTTGAAGAAGCCGATCCGGACGTCGCTGCGCCGCTCGCGGAGCATCTCCGGGACCAGCTGGAGCTGATAATCGTGGATCCAGACGGTCGCGCCGTGCGCCGCGTGCTCGGCGGCCGCTTCGGCGAACCGCCGGTTGACCGTGACGTAGGCCTCCCACCAGTGGCGGTGAAACTGGGGCGGCGCGATGACGTCGTGGTAAAGCGGCCAGAGCGTCGCGTTGCAGAAACCCTCGTAGAAGTCCCTGACCTCCTCGGCGGACAGGCCGATCCCGACCAGGGACAGGCCGTTGGCCTCGAACGGCCCCGGCGCCGGGCCCGCGTCGCCGGACCATGACGGGCTCGAGCGCGGTGACCAGCCCGCCCGGGCTCGGCCGCCAGCTGGTCCCGCCGTCTGGCTCCTCGATTCGGTCGACGGGCAGCCGGCTGGCCACCACCACGAAATCGTGGCCGCCGGCGGCATGCGCCGGTTCCTGCTGAGAAGACATCACAATCAACCTTAAGCTAGCGGCGCGCGCCTCCCACCGGATGAGCAGGTCGAGCCCCTACCTATCATGGCGGTGACGGTCCCACCGGATGCGGCTCGCCTACCTCATGCTCGGTGACCGGCCGAGCGCCGAGGACGTGGTCCAGGACGCCTTCTACGGCCTGTACCGGAACTGGGACCGGCTGGCCGACCACGACCGCGCGCTGGCTTACGTACGCTCATCGGTGCTGAACGGCTGCCGCTCGGCGCTGCGTCACCAAGCCGTTGGACGCCGGCTGACCAGCTACCAGCCGCCGGCCGCCTCCGCCGAGGCCACCGCGCTCGGCCACGAGGAACGCCGCCAGGTCATGCAGGCGGTGCGGCGACTGCCCGCCCGCCAGCGCGAGGCGCTGGTGCTGCTGCGGCCAAGCTCCGTCCGGTCCGCCACGCACCGCGCCCTCAAGGCGCTGGGCCTATCCCTGGGGGAGGGGTCATGACTCCGCTGGAAGACAAGCTCCGCGCGGCCATCCACGCGACCGCCGAGGAGATCCCCGCCGACCCGCCGCCGCTGCGGCTGGGTACCCCCGGCCTGAGCCCGCGACGCCGGCCCTGGTTCCGCCCGAGCCTGGGCGCGGGCCGGATCCGCCCGGGCTGGGGCGGCCGGAACCCCTGGCTCGCTCCGCTGGCCGCCGCGGTCGTGGTCGTCGCGGTGATCCTCGGCTCGCTGGCCGTGACCGGAGGCGGGGCCGGGCGGGCTATCCCGGCCACCCGGGTCACCCTGGCCGGCGTCCCGCCGTACTACGTCGCCCTGACCCGCCTTGGCGGCGCGTTCAACCCCGGGGGCGAGGCCATGCCCGTGGACGCGATCGCAGACGGGGCGGAGGTCCGGTCGACGGCTACCGGCGCGGTGCTCGCGACCATCGCCTTGCCTCAGCCCTATGAGTTCTTCGGCTCGATAACCGCGGCCGCCGATGACCGTACGTTCGTGCTGTCCGTGGAGGAAGGATTCGGGCATACCCAGGGTAACCGTCTCTTCGTCTTGCACATCGATCCGGCACCCCAAGGCCCTGCCACCAGTCCAGCCCGTCACGTCCGGGTGTCGCTTGAGCCGCTGCCAGCCTCACTCCCTGCTAGCGACAGCACGGCCATGGCCCTGTCGCCGGACGGCACCTCGCTGGCCGCCGAAATCGGCGACCGGCTATACGTGTTCAACCTGGTGACAGGAACTCAGCGGACGTGGAGCTTCCAGAGCGGCAGCGGGTATAGCTTCGGGCCCGGTACCCCCTGCCGTGATTGTGGCGCGCTGTCCTGGACGACCGACGGCCAGCACATCGCGTTCATCTACTTCGGCGCGTCGGCGAACTCGGCCGCGGTCGGGTGGCTGGATACCAGCGGTCCAGGCACCAATGCGCTGGCCGTCAGCAAGCCCGTTGCGCTGTCTGCCGCGGACACCACCATGACCGAACACTGGCGAGGGGCGATCATCACCCCCGACGGCCGGACCGTCCTGGCCGGCGCGGACCTCGCCACCAAAGGCGGGCCGGATGGGCTCCTGAAAGTCTCGACGGCTACCGGTAAGGTGACCGCGATCCTGAGCATCCCCGATGCCTATCCCAACAGCGACCAGGTCCTGTACACGAACGCCACAGGTAACGTGCTGGTCGTCAGCAGCTACCCCGACTCGGGGCAGGTGACGGGGCTGAACGCGGGGATCCTGCGCGGAGACACGTACACGCCGATCCCGTGGATGTTCACGACGGTGACCGCCGCCTGGTAGCGCCGGGCCACGCCGCGCGGCGTACCGTGGCGAAGGTGACGGCTGACCAGACCCAGATCCAGACCCAAGCCCCGCCCGCCCCCAGACTGACGTCGCTGTCGCCCGGCGCGGGCTGCGCGTGCAAGCTACCCCTGGCCAAGCTCGAGGCCCTGATGGCCACCATGGACGGCGTCCCGGCCATGGGCCCGGCCGCCGGCGACCTGCTCATCGGCGCGGCCGAGGGCGACGACGCGGCCGTGCTGCGCCTGGACGACGAGCGCGCGCTGGTGCTGACCACCGACTTCTTCACCCCGATCGTGGACGACCCGTTCGACTGGGGCCGGGTCGCGGCCGCGAACGCGCTGTCCGACGTGTACGCGATGGGCGGGCGGCCGCTGTTCGCGGTCAACATCACCGCCTGGCCGGGCGAGGGGCTCGACCTGGCCATCCTCGGCCAGGTCATGCGGGGTGGCGCCCAGGTCGCGGCGCAGGCCGGCTGCTTTCTGGCGGGCGGCCACACGATCGATGACCCGGTGCCCAAGTACGGCCTGGCCGTGGTGGGCCTGGCTGACCCGGCCGGGCTGATGACCATCGACCGGGCGGTGCCCGGGGACCAGCTGATCCTGACCAAGGCCCTCGGCACCGGCGTGGTCGCCACCGCGCTCAAGCGGGACGGGGCCACCGCCGAGCAGGTCGCTGCCGCGGTGGCGTCGATGACCCTGCTTAACGCGGGTGCCAGCCAGGCCGCGCGGGCCGCGGGCGTGCGGGCGGCCACCGACGTGACCGGCTTCGGCCTGCTCGGTCATCTGCACCGGATGCTGGCCGCCAGCGGCGTGGCGGCCCAGGTGTGGGCCGCCGCGGTCCCGCTGCTGCCGGGCGCCGCCGAGCTGGCCGTGGCCGGCTTCGTCTCCGGCGGGACCAGGGCCAACATC
>JBEKGC010000171.1:0-12740 GCA_050013055.1 Streptosporangiaceae bacterium | reverse complement strand
GAGGTCACCGGCGAGGGCACCTCATCCGCGGTCTGCACAAGTCAGATCAACACCGGCGAAGGTTTCCTCGAGATCGATTCATAACCCGCCGGCCGTCCCCGGGGCCAGAGCGCCACAGCACGCGGGCGCCGGATGCGGGTCCGTCGCGGGTGCCAAGTCTCCAGTGAGCGTTCCGAAGTCAGGTGTGCCGCCAGTTCTGGATGTGGCTGGATGCCGTCCCGCGGCCCGCTGCCCCAGGCCGTGCCTGCCCGGATTCAGCCCGGAACCGGCGATTTGTCGGCGATTTCGGGGGTTATCACAGGGACCCGCGCGCCCGGCTCGCCTTTTCGCGGATAGATATAGACGCATCCGGCGATCTCGCCGCTGCCGCTGGCCAGCACCGTATACGTGAAGCCCTTCCTGCCCGCGAAGTCCGACGCGTGTCCTTGCAGGTCGGCCAGATTGTCAGCCAGCGTCATCTCGGGCCTGGGCCACGACCTGCCCTGCATTCCCGGGGTGGACCTGATGTGGTCGATGCTCGACATCCAAGCCCGGTAGTCATCCTCGTTGTGCTCCGGACCCAGCGGCTCCAGCCGGAACGCGGCGGTGACAAGCTCCCGCGGCACAACGAAGTCATCGGGGACAAAGGATGCTTCACCGGTCACCTAGCCAACCTCCAGAATTCCTATCACCCTAGCCCGTCGGCACCGACCGGATCTCGCCTCCCTGACGTCCCACGTCGGACGTACACCGCCCGCGCACCGCGCACACGCCAGCAAGGCCGCCGAACGCGGGTCCATCGCGGTCTTGCTGGTGGCGCGGTGGCTGCTGGGTGGTGGCTGCTGGGGGTGGTGATGCGAGGTGTATGCCGTGCCTGGTCCGGCCGGGCGTGATGCGGGCCGGGCCGTCCGGTTCTCGTGGAAGATCGGGCTTTCACGGATGATTCGGGTAATCATAGGGTACCAAACCTTCCAGGTAAGCCGAATATTCCA
The DNA here is from genome assembly GCA_050013055.1 of Streptosporangiaceae bacterium. Taxonomy (GTDB): domain Bacteria; phylum Actinomycetota; class Actinomycetes; order Streptosporangiales; family Streptosporangiaceae; genus Palsa-504. The sequence continues at coordinate 11,769 of JBEKGC010000171.1, read as the reverse complement.
CGAGTTTTTTCGATAGTCGTGACGGATGGGTTCCGGGTGCGGGGAGCGGCGGGAGCGGCGGCTGGGGTGCGGCACTTCGGGCCTTCAGGGCGTGACCGCCGCCTCGATAGTGAACCGTCGCGCGGGCCGGCCGCGATGTCGTATTGATCAGTGATGAAGACGCCGTGACCGGAGCGTTTCGGGTTACCGGGGGCGCGAGCGGGGCCGGCGGGACAGTTCGGCTGCCCACATCATCGGCACCAGACGTGGCACGGACAGCAGGTAACGGCGCACGACCACGAAGGCAGCTCACCCAGCAGGGCCGCACCCATACGGTAGACCCATGACCACCACCAAACGGCCCGGGGATTCCGATGACTGAGCCGGTGCTCGCCGCGACACGGCTAGCGGGGACCGCCGCCGCCAGGACGCTCCTCGTGGTCGGGCCGTCGCTCGGCACCGCGGTCGGCGCGCTGTGGGGGCCGTGCGCGGCGCAGCTCTCCGGCTACGAGGTGGTCGGCTGGGACCTGCCGGGGCATGGGCTCAGCCGGCCCGCCGCGGCAGGATTCACGGTCCAGGACCTGGCCGCGTCCGTGCGGGACCTGGCCCACGCGGCCGCGGCCGGCCGGCCGGCCTACTACGCGGGTGTGTCCCTCGGGGGTGCGGTGGCGTTCGAACTCGGCCTGGCCCCCGGCCCGTTCCTGGCCGTCGCCGCCGTGGCGGCTGCGTCGCGCATCGGCGAGGCCTCCTCGTGGGCCGAGCGGGCCGAACTCGTCCGCGGGGCCGGTACGCAGGTTATGGTGGCCGGTTCCGCTCAGCGGTGGTTCGCCCCCGGTTTCGCCGAACGCGACGGCGATACCGCCGGGCGGCTGCTGCAAACCCTGGCTGATGCCGACGACGAGTCCTACTCGCTGGCCTGCGAGGCACTAGCGGAGTTCGACCGCCGCCCCGATCTTGACCGGGTGATGGTGCCGTTCCTGCTCGGACCGGGCGAGCACGACGGCGTCGTGCCGCCGGCTCGCGCTCGCCAGGACGCCGACGCGATCACCGGCAGCCGGCTGCACGTCTTCACGGGATGCGGCCATCTGCCGCCCGCTGAGTCCCCGGGCGCGGTCGCTCAAGCCCTGACCGAAGTCTTCGCGGTCAGGTAGCTGACCCGCCGGCTTCCGGCTTCGCGCCCATGTTCAGCAGCTGCTGTTCGAAATCGGCCCATGTCTTGCTCCACTCCGCGAGCGGGCCGAGGACCTGCTCCAGCGCCGCCAGCTGCTCGTCGAACGAGGACAGCTGAGCCTGCAGCGAGGCGATGCTGAGCCGCTGGGCGGCGATGCTGTCGGTGACCGAGGCCATCTGAGCTGCGGAAAAGGCGCCGGGCAGGGCAACGCCCCCGAGGGCGGCCCGGGGGGTCCCGCCGAACCGGCCGAGCTTCTCCAGCCTCTCGGTGGTCGCCCGGAGCTGACCGACGAATTCATGAATCAAGCCGGGAACCACACCGGATGTGCTGTGCTCCTCGTCGGCCATTGCGTCATCCTCCCCGGAAGCTGGCAACCATTGCCACTACGCGACCATTCCCGATTGCCGGGAGTTAATGCTTGCGACGGGCACCCCCGGTCGAATCCCTGACCCGCAGCACGGCGGGCAGCGTCCGGCCCGCCTGATCGACCGGGGCGGGTGACACCAGGGGCCGTTCGGGATAAATAAGAAGTCGAATCATGAAGGCAGGCGACCGCGGCCACCAGGGCGGTCCGCATCGCCTCCACCGGGCCGGGATGACCCGTCATCAGCTCGACCTGCGCGACCGCCTGGTACAGCAGCACGGTCAGACCGCTAATCACCGGGCAGCCGGCTGCCAGGGCTGATCCGGCGAAGGAGGTCGGCCACGGCGCGTACACCACGTCAAGCACCATGGTGCCTGGTGTCCAGCGGTTAGCGCTCAGCGGGTCGGCCGCGCCGCTGGGCAGTGTGGAGATGACCAGGTCGGCGGCGGGCAGCGGTTCGGTGAACAGGCCATCGGAGATCGTCGGCCGCATCCCGAGTCGCTCGGCGGTCTCGCGCAGCTCGCCGGTACGAGCCAGGTCGCGTACGAGGACAATCGGCGACTGGTGGCCAAGCTCGCGGACCGCGGCGAGGGCACTTTGCGCCGTGCCGCCCGCGCCGAGAATGACCGCCTGCTGAACCCGGGCCAGTCCGGCCTCCCGCAGCGCGGAGACCATGCCGGCCACATCGGTGTTCTCCGCCCGCTTGCCGCCGGCCGGGCCGGCCGGAGGGAACACCAGCGTGTTCGCGGCCCCGACCGCCTTGGCCAGCGGAGATACCTCGTCGGCGACGGTCAGGGCCACCCGTTTGAGCGGCATCGTCAGCGACAGGCCCGCCCACTCGGGTCCCATGCCGTCGAGCAGGCGCGACAGGCCGGGCTCGTCGCATTCGATCTTGTCGTAGTGCCAGCCAAGCAAGTCAAGTGCCTGGTAGGCCGCTCCGTGCAGGACAGGGGAGAGCGAGTGCTTGATCGGGGACCCAAGCACGGCCGCCCGCCGCACCGTCCGGTCCACCGCGGCAGTGGTCACGTCCACGTTTATTTACCTATCTCGAAGTCTGCCCAGGGCGAGATCTGGGGATCCCACCGGAGCTTCGTCATGGCAGCCGTAGATAAAGGCAGGCAAGTCAACCGGGCGATTTCGGTGAGCGAATGCTAACCGACATGACATTATTGTCCGTTACCGGCGATGCGGCTTCGGCCGGGACAGTCGCCCGCGGGCTGAAGAACTCGCTCACACTCCGGTTGAAGTCCCTGGTGCGCTCGATCATGGACCAGTGCCCGCAGTGGGAGAACACGCTGAGATCGGCGTTGTCGATCAGCTCCATCAGCCGCAGTGAGGTCTGCAACGGGATGACCTGGTCCTCCCGGCCATGGATGATCAGCGTCCGGTGCGGGAGCCTGCGGATGTCGTCCTCGGGGGTGCACATGGCCTGCACCCAGCGCTGCCGCGGGGCGGGGAACATCGCGGCGAAGGACTCCTGGAAGCCGGGCTGGATGCTGCTCCGGTACCGCACCTCCGCGAGTTCGTCGTTCACCAGATGCCTGGAGTAGGCGAAGACGTCGAGTACCTTGCGCATGTTCTCGAACGACGGCTGGTAACCCCAGACGCGTTCCAGGCCTTCGGTGATGGGGAACGGGACGCCCATGCTTCCCATCAGCACCAGCTTGCCGACCCGGTCGGGGTGCTGGGTGGCGATGCGCAGCGCGATCGCGCCGCCGAAGCTGTTGCCGACCAGGTGAGCCGTCGGCAGTTCCAGCGCGTCCATGAGGCCGACCACCTGGTCAGCCCAGGTCTGCACGCCGTACTCGATGTTCGCCGGCCGTTCTGAGAAGCCGAAGCCGACCATGTCAGGCGCCAGCACCCGGAAGTTCTCCGCGAGGGCGGGCAGCACCAGGCGCCAGTTGGCGTAAGAGGTGACTCCAGGTCCTGATCCGTGGATCAGGACCACCGGATCGCCTGTGCCCGCCTCAAGATAATTGGTCATTATCCCATGGGCGTCCGCGGTCGCGCCGATCTCCGGGTTCTCGCCAGGTGTCATTCTCCGCTCCATCCAGGTGAGCATACGTGGTGGGCAGTCAGGGTCGCTCGTTATGCCATCGTCCGGCTCTGACCTCGGCGGTAACGGACGCGCAGCGGATCCCGGCCGCTCGCTGAGCTCTTCTTCATGACATGATCAGCTTGTGCCAGTGTCTATTTTCGAACGTAAGCCGGAATTCTGCCCGTTTGGTCACCGGCTGTGGCCCGGCATGGCCCGGGTGAGCTGGCAGCCCTGTGTCTGCGCGCCGGCCAGGGAAGCGGCGGCCGGGGAAAAGGCCGGACTCGGCCGTGGCCTGGGTCATGTGGGGGTGTCCTGCGAGACCTGTCATCAGCAGTTCTGGGACACGACGTTCTACGAGCCCCCGCACGATGTCAGGCACGCCCGGCAGATATGACACGGCCGGGGACCCAGTCCCGAATTTAGACATTCAACCGGGCTAGTCTCGGGGCAGACTACAGGACCGTACCCACACCCTAAGGAGCGTCGATGAAGACCAGGGCCGCCGTCGTTTACGAGCCGGGTAAGCGCATCGAGATCGAGGAGCTCGACCTGGACGGGCCGCGGGAGGGTGAGGTCCTTATCCGCTACACCCACGCGGGCCTGTGCCATTCCGACATCCACGTCGCCCACGGCGATCTGGAGGCGCGGCTGCCGATGGTGCTCGGCCACGAGGGGGCCGGGATCATCGAGGAGGTCGGGCCGGGCGTGACCCGGGTGGCCCCCGGCGATCACGTGGTGTGCTCCTTCATCCCCAACTGCGGCGTGTGCCGCTACTGCGCCACCGGCCGGCAGTCCATCTGCGACATGGGCGCCACCATCTTGGAGGGTTATCTCCCCGGCGAGCGCTTCCCGATCACCGGACCCCGCGGCCAGTACGGGGCGATGTGCATGATCGGCACCTTCAGCCAGTACGGCGTGATCAGCCAGACCTCGGCCATCAAGGTCGACGACGACCTGCCCCTGGACAAGGCCGTGCTGGTCGGCTGTGGCGTGCCGACCGGATGGGGCTCCGCGGTGAACACCGCGAACGTCGCCCCCGGCGACACGGTCGCGGTTTACGGTGTCGGCGGCATCGGCATCAACGCGGTGCAGGGCGCCCGCTACGCCGGCGCGAAGAACGTCATCGCCATCGACCCGCTGGAGAACAAGCGGGAGAAGGCGATGGAGCTCGGCGCCACCCACGCGTTCGCCACCGCCGCCGAGGCGCAGGAAGCGATCACCGAGATGACCAGGGGACAGGGCGCCGACTCGGCCATCCTCACCGTCGGCCTGATGGACGCCGAGGTCGTCACGGCCGGGTTCAACGCGGTCGGCAAGGGCGGCGTCGTCGTGCTGACCGGGCTGAACAAGGTGATGGCACCGACCATCCAGCTGCCGGGCACCATCTTGACCCTGTTCCGCAAGAGCGTGAAGGGCAGCCTGTTCGGCGACTGCAACCCCACCGTCGACATCCCGAAGATCCTCGGGCTGTACCAGTCGGGCGATCTGAAGCTGGATGAGATCATCACCCGCACCTACACCCTGGACGAGGTCAACGAGGGCTATGACGACCTGCTCGCGGGCAAGAACATCCGCGGCGTCGTCGTCCACGAGCACTGACGCGGGCGCCCGCAGTCCTTTGCGCACCAACCCCATGTCCAAGCAGGTTGTCGGGCGCCAGCGTGAGCTCGAGCTGGTGCGGGCGGCGCTCGCGTCCGGCGCCCACATCCTGCTCGAAGGACCGCCGGGCACGGGTAAGTCCACCTTGCTCCGGCAGGTCGCGCGATCCAGGCACGCCGAGTTCGTCCTGGTCGAGGGTAGCGCCGAGCTGACCCCGGCCCGCCTGATCGGGTCGTTCGACCCGGCCCTGGTGCTGGAACAGGGGTACCGGCCGGAGAACTTTTCCGACGGTCCGCTGGTGCGGGCCATGCGCGACGGCGGCCTGCTGTACCTCGAGGAGCTCAACCGGGTTCCCGAGGAGACGATCAACGTCCTGCTCACGGTCATGTCCGAGGGCGAGATCAACGTGCCGCGGCTGGGGCGGGTGACCGCGGACACCAGCTTCCGGCTGGTGGCCGCGATGAACCCGTACGACTCGGTCGGGACATCGCGGCTTTCCATGGCGCTGTACGACCGGACCTGCCGGATCTCCGTCGGCTACCAGGACGCAGCCCACGAGCGCCAGATCGTCACGCTCGCCGCGGAGGTCGCCAGGCAGACCCTGGTCGCCGAGGCGGTCGAGCTGGCCCGCGCCACCCGCGAGCATCCCGACCTCCGCTCGGGGGCCTCGGTCCGGGGCGCCATCGACTACGCCCGGCTGGTGCCCGAGCTGGCCGATCTCCGCGTCCTCCCGGCCGACGACTGGCAGGTGGGACTGGACGCGGCCCTGACCACCTTGTCCGGGCGCGTGCGGCTGCATGAGTCGTGCCGTCGCTCGGCCGACCAGGTCATCGAGGAGATCTTCCGGCGCATCCGGGCCGGCCGGGACGACTCGCCGGGAGGCGACCGCCCGGGGGAATGACGAGCCCGCCGCCCGCTCCGGCGGCCGGCGGGCACTCCCGTAGTCGCCAGCAGAAGTCGGGACGGCCGGACGGCAAGACGGTCGGGCGGCGCGAGCTTTCCCGTCATGCCCGCTTCGCCGAGATCAGCCCCGAGGTCGGGATGCTCGACGAGCAGGCGATGAGCCGGGCCCTGGCGCAGGACCCGGCGGCGTTCGAGTTGCTCGCCGCCATGACCAACGCGACCGACGAACGCCTGCGCGCCGCCGCGATCAGGCTCGGCTCGGCCATCGTGCTCGAGCGGGCCAGGGCCGGGCGCGTCTGGACCAGCGGGATCTCCCGGCTGCGGCCGGTCCGCGGCGCCGCCGACGGCGACCTGGACATCGACGCCTCGATCGAGGGGGTCGCCGCGGCCCGGGCGCAGGCCCGGCCGGTCGCGCTCGACGACCTGACCACCGTGCACTGGGCCCGGGCGCGCACGGCCTTCGCGGTCGTGATCGACCGGTCGGGCTCGATGAGCGGGGCGAGGCTGGCCGCGGCGGCGACGGTGGCCGCCGCGTGCGCGCTGCGCGCTCCGCAGGAGCACGCCGTCCTGTCCTTCGCCGCGTCCGTCGACGTCATCCGGCCCCTGGCCAGTGAGATCGTGCCTGCGGTGGTGGCCGAGCGGCTGCTGCGGCTCCGCGGGCACGGGGTCACCCGGCTGCCGGCCGCGCTGACGGCCGCCCGGGAGCAGCTGGCGCAGTCCCGGGCCAGGCGCCGGGTCGTCATCTTGCTGTCCGACTGCCGCAGCACCGATGACGATGACACCCTGGCGGTGGCCAGGACCCTGCCGGAGCTGATCATCCTGGCCCCGGCGGACGATCACGAGCAAGCCGCTCAGCTCGCGGACTTCGCGGGCGCGCGCTGGGCCGCGCTCGCGGACCCGCTGGAGGCGGCGGCGGCCCTTGACTACCTGCTGGAAGCCCGGATCACCTAGGTTCTGGCCTGGAGTGGTCCCAGTCCGACAGCAGCGTCCGCAGGGCCGCGACCAGCGCGATGGGCTGGTCGAGCATGATGTGGTGACCCGCGACCGGGATCTCGACGACGGGGGCGGCCCGGCCGAGCCGGTCGTACATGACGTCGCTCAGCTGCTGGGTCACGATGCCGTGTTCGGCCCGGAAGAGCGCGACCCGGCAGTCCAGCCGGGTCAGGAACTCGGGCGTGAAATGTTCCCGGCTAAAGATCCCGGGGTCGAACTTCCACGTCCAGCCGCCTTCGGCCGGGCGCACGGAGGTGGCGGCCACATGGTCCGCGATGTAGGCGAGCACCGTCTGATCGGGAACGGGGTGAAACCGGGCTATGGCCGCCTGCCTGGTCGGATAGACGTGCAGGGGACCGAATGCCCGCCGCTGGCGTGCGGCGCGGTCCTCGGGGGTGAGGTCCCGCACGGGGGAGTCGATGGCGACCACCCCGGCGATACGGGATCCGGCCAGGCTGGCGAGCCGCAGCGTGACCAGGCCGCCCATGCTGTGCCCGATCACCGTGGGCGCGCCGGTGATCCCGGCGTCGGCGGCCGCGGCGAGCACCTCGGCGGCCCAGATGTCGAGGGTATAGCGGTCCCGCCGCCCGCTGTCGCCGTGCCCGGATAGATCGAGGGCGACGACCCGCCAGTCGTTCGCGAGCAGCGGGCCGATGTGGTCCCACCAGCGGGAGTGGGCGGCGCCGCCGTGCACGAGCACGATGCCGCGGTCCGCTGGGTTCCCCCAGGCCCGGTAGGCGATGGCGGCTCCCTCGACGGTCGTCTGCCGGTCCTGGACCGGTGCGGCCAGGGCGGCGGAAAACCAGGCCGGGGTGGCCAGGTCAGGGTCGGCCGGTGATCTCATGACAGCAGCGAACCAGATGGCGTCCCCCGGCACGTCACCGGGAGGGGCACAGCCGACGTTATCGCTTAGGGTTTCGGTATGGAGATCCTGGTGGAGGCGCTGAGCCGGGGGCTGCCCGCCGATCGCCTCGTGGTCGACGCCGACGTGCTCGCGGCCATGTCGCACGACGAGGCCGAGTGGGCGCCGGCCGGGAAGGCGCTGGCCGGGGTGCGGGCCCGGTCGGAAGCCGAGGTTCAGCACGTCGTGCGGACCTGCGCCGAGCTGGGGGCGCCCGTCGTGCCGCGGGGTGCGGGCACCGGCCTGTCCGGCGGCGCCAACGCGGTCAGCGGCTGCGTCGTCCTGGACCTGTCGCGGATGAACCAGGTCCTGGCGATCGATCCGGACAACCTGATCTGCGTCGTGCAGCCGGGCGCGGTGAACAACGACGTCAAGGCCGCCGTCGCCGAGCACGGCCTGTGGTACCCGCCGGACCCGGCCAGCGCCCCGTGGTCCACCATCGGCGGCAACGTGGCGACCAACGCCGGCGGCCTGTGCTGCCTGAAGTACGGCGTCACCCGCGACTACGTGCTGGGCCTGCGCGCCGTCGCGGGCGGCCCCGTCGCCTACGGTGACGTGGTCCGGCTGGGGCGGCGCACCACCAAGGGCGTGGCCGGGCTTGACCTGGTGGGGCTTTTCGTCGGATCCGAGGGCACCCTCGGCGTGGTGACCGAGGTGACCTTGCGGCTGCGGCCCGCGCGGGCCGGCACCCCGCACACGGTCGTCGGAGCGTTCGGCGACCTGGTCGCCTCCGGCCAGGCCGTCGCGCAGATCACCAGGCGCGGGCTGACCCCGGCGGTGCTCGAGCTGCTTGACCGGTTCTGCCTGCAGGCGGTGGAGGACTGGAAGCACCTGGGTGTCGGCACGGACGCGGCCGCGCTGCTGCTGGCCCGGGTGGACACGCCAGGGGACTCGGGCGTGGCGGAGGCGGACGCGATCGCCGCGGCCATGGCCGACGCGGGCGCGATCTGGGTGGAGCAGTCGACCGACGACACCGAGGCGGAGGCGTTGTTCGAGGCCCGGCTGCTGGCCTACCCGGCGCTTGAGCGGCTCGGGCCTGTGCTGACCGAGGACGTGTGCGTGCCGCGGTCTCAGGTCCCCGCGATGCTGGCGGAGATCGGCGTGATCGCGGCCCGGCACGACGTGCACATCGCCACCATCGCCCACGCCGGAGACGGGAACCTGCACCCGCTGATCATCACCCCACCCGGCGACGCGGCGGCCCGCATCGCGGCTCAGGCCGCGTTCGAGCAGCTCCTGGATGCGGCGATCGCCCTGGGCGGCACCGTCACCGGCGAGCACGGGGTCGGGATCCTCAAGCGGGACGGCATGCGCAGGGAGCTCGACCCCGGCTCCCTCGCCCTGCAGTCCGCGATCCGCCGCGCGCTTGACCCGCTCGAGCTGTTCAACCCGGGCAAGGGGTAACGGCGATCCGCATGGTGCGGCGGGGTGGCCCGGCTCGGGCCACCCCGCCGCGTGCGCGTGCGGTCAGGAAACGTTCAGTGCGTTGTCGTCTTCGAAGAAGTTGGTGTTGTACCCGCCGCCGAGCGTCTCCTTCCCGGTGAACTTGATGGTGATGGTCTGGCCGATGTACGGCGCGACCGAGTACGAGTGCTGGACGTAGCCGGATCCCTCGTTCTGGTTCGACAGGGTGCCCAGCGTCGCCAGCACGGTGCCGCTGGAGTTCAGCACCTGGATGGTGAAGGTGTCGTAGGCCTTGCTGGTCGGGTCATCGCTGTTGATGTAGAGCCAGAACGACAAGGTGGCGTTCTTGCAGTTCGACGGAATCGTGACGCTCTGGGCGAGCGTGTCGGTGTGCGCACCGCCGTAGCCGTCCAGCCAGGCCAGCCACGGGTCACTCGACGGGTAGGACGGGACGCCCTCGTCGGTGTTGGACAGCACGCCACTGCTAGCGGTCCACGGCGAGATGCTGCCGGTGGCGAAGCCCGGGTTGCCGAGCAGTTGCGCCGCGGTGCAGCCGCCGCCGGTGGTGCTGATCGTCCAGGTGAACGACGCCGACCCGGTCGCGCCGGTGGTGTCCTTGGCGGTCACCGTCACGCTGGAGGTGCCCGCGGTGGTCGGGGTCCCCGTGATCAGCCCGGTGGAGGAGTTGATGGACAGCCCCCCGGGCAGTCCGGTGGCACTGTAGGTGAGCGTCTGGCCTGACGCCGAGTCAGTCGCATGAATCTGCAGGCTGACAGCGGTTCCCACGGTGCCGGTCTGGTTGCCCGGGTTGGTCACCGTGACCGTGTTACCCGTCGTGCTGCCGGTGAACGCGGTCACGCCGTCCGGGGTTCCCCAGCCAGTCGGGCCGTCGTAGCCCACCTCACCGGTGCACAGGTAGGCGGGGCTGCAGGTCCCGTTGGCGCCTGAGGTGACGTCGTACAGGTTCGAGGTGTGCTTGTAGATGTAGGACGACGGGTAGGTGCTCGCCGTCGGCGTCCCGGCCAGCGCGAAGACCGAGGCGATGATCGGCGAGGAGGCGCTGGTGCCGCCCACTTCGAGCCAGCCGCCCTGGCTGTAGGTGTCGTAGACGGCAAGGCCGGTGTTGGGGTCGGCCACCGCGGCCACGTCGTTGTCGGTCCGCTTGGAGCAGCCGGTGTCGGTCTGCCAGGACGGCTTGGCGTCGTCCGCGGAACAGCCGCTGCCGGTGCCTTCGCCGCCGGCGCTGCTGCCCCACACGGTCTCGGTCCAGCCGCGCGAGTTCGACGCGGTGGACAGCGAGGTGCCGCCGACCGAGGTGACGTACTGGGAGGCGGCGGGGTAGGACACGCCGTAACCGCTGTCACCGGCGGAGGCGACGATCGCCTTGCCCGGGTGGTTGTAGTACTCGGTGTCGTACGTGGAGTCCGAGGAGGATTCAGAACCGCCGTAGCTGTTGGAGACGAAGTCCGCGCCCAGGCTGACCGCGGAGTTCACGCCGGTCCCGAGGTCGGCCGTGTCGGCGCTGCTGGCTTCCACCAAGATGATGTGGCAGAGCGGGCAGATCGCCGAGACCATGTCGATGTCCAGCGATTCCTCGACGTCCCAGCCGTTCGACCCGGCGTTGGCCGGAAGCGGGCTGGTCGCCCCGTTCTCGTTGACCTGGGAGAAGCAGCCGCTGCCACAGGCGGGCAGGCCCCAGTCGGAGCGATAGGTGGCCAGGTCAGAGGCGGCGTTGGGGTCGTTGTAGGCGTCGACCACCGCGACGGTCTCGCCGCTGCCCGCGGTCGACGACGGCAGGGCGTAGGCGCTTTGCAGGTTCGAGGGCCCGTAGCCGTCGCCGACGGGGGCCGCGTTAGCACCAAGAACGGCCTGGGCCTTCTGCCCGACGTCGGTGCGGATCAGGACCATGCAGGCCATCCGGCCGTGCTTGGTCGTGACCGGGCAGGCTCGTTTGTAGCTGTGCGTGGCCTTGGTGTGCGTCGGCGCGGTCGCCTTGACGGCTGACGCCGCGGGCGCCGCGGGCTGGGCCATGGCCGGGCCGGAGTACGCCAGGCCGGCCAGCGACAGGGCCGAGACGGATACCAGGATCTGGGCGGCACGTCTGAGTTTCAGGCGCGCCGATCGCGGACCCGTTCCCGGGCTCATGGCACCGGATTTTGATCGCACGAGATCGCCTCCCTTTCGTGAGGGGCGGGCGGAATGCATGCGCCCGCCCGCCTGCTGACTGGGGCGGCCTTGATTACCACCCCGGATGAGCTAAGTGGGTAAAACGCACAAAAACACGCCATACCGAAGGTGAATGGTGGGGGTTACCTGACTACTTCAATAGAGAGGCTGTTGGTATTTGTCATGATCACTTGGAGTTTCCGTCTGTAATACAGAGTAGTCAAGACCTATCGGCCAAAATCTTGGGCGAC
>JBEKGC010000170.1:0-15166 GCA_050013055.1 Streptosporangiaceae bacterium | reverse complement strand
AAGTTGACGCCCAGGTCGACCGCCAGCTGCCGGATGGGCGGCAGCGCGGAGCCGGCCGGCTGCCGTCCGCGAGCGATCGCCTCCACGATCCGGTCCCTGATCTGCTGGTAGATGGGCACCGGACCGTCCGGTTCGATACTGAGCAGCATCACGCCTCCAGGGTCTTAGGGGCCGCCGCCGCGCTCATCGCGGGCTCTCCTCCCGGCAGGCGACGCCCCGCCCGATGGCATGTGTGGTAGCAGTTATAGAACAAATTACGCTCTGCTGTCAACGCTCAGCCGTCCCACCGGGCGCTCATGCCGACCGGCCGGCGTCCGCTCGCCGAGGCAAGTCTGCAGTTTTGACTGTTTGTTCTATATGTTATATAACTAGTAATGAAGGTAGCGACTGCCACGCGGAAGCGGGCGGCCCAAAATGACCGTCGCCGACGCGTGACGTCCGTCGCCGAGCACTCAGAGAAAGACCATCAGAAAACCAGAGGAGATCAACAATGTCCGCAACGCTGAAGCTGACGCACAAAACCATTGGAGTGGAAGTCCGCCGCGGCACGTACGACGCCATGGTCGACGGCAAGAGCGCCGGGTCCGTGGAACTGAACGAGACCATCGACATACCGGTCGACCCCGGACGTCACACCCTGCAGGTCCGCAATGGCCGGAACTCCAGCCGAACCGAAACGTTCGACGTCGGCGAGGGAGAAATCGCCAGTTTCCGAAGCGGCGGGAAGCGCATTTTGCCGATCTTTCTCCTGTCCTTCGTCGTTCCCAGCCTGGCACTCTCGCTCCGTCGCGAGTAACCCACCATGCGCGAGCCCACCGCCTCGCTCCGAGCCTGGCCCGCACCCCTCGCGCCCGGAAGGTGAACCCGAGGAAGGTGAACTCCGTGTGCTCGTGAAAGCCGCGTCGCTTGCCCTTGCAATACACGATCCAGTCTTCCCGGGATACAACCGGACGCCGACTTGCTCCATCCGCTTCTGCAGCGCATCCAGCACGGCCTCGGGCCGGGCCTTGACGGCGGTGCACGAGGCGTCAGGCCGCGTGTGAGGCAGTCGGCGGGCGGCTCTCGGCGGCGCGGAGCTGGCGCAGCAGCTCGAAGGCGGCCTGGTTGGAGACGCCGACGCGGGCGCGCGGCGCGTCGCGGGTGATCGGCTGCCCGTGCTGGTCCTGGTACTCGGCGGCGGCCCGGGCGCGCGAGCGCGAGCAGGACCTCGTCCTCATCGTCCCAGGCCGGGGATGGCCGTCCCGGCGCGGACAGCTCGCCGGCGCCGCCGTCCTTGCCGTCGGCTACTGGGCGGGGGGCGGCGGGCGGCGCGGCGCTCGATCATGGAGACCGCGACGAGGCTCAGCAGTACCCCGCCCGCGAGCACGACGGTGGGCCACGACAGCCGACGGGTGACGGTGCGTGCTGCTTGCCGCGCTGTCGTTCGCGGGCAGCCATGACGCAGGTCCATGCAGACCGCAGTGGCCCAGGCGATAGGGCCGTGCTGGGCCGCGGTGCCGCGGATGTGGGTGAAAGACCCGGCCCCGGCGATGACCGCCAGCACGGTGACGGGCAGCGCGTCGGCGACCGCGAGCAGCGCCGGGCGGCGCTCACGAGCCGTCCGGGCGTCCGGCCCGTCCCGGACACCCGGACGGGCCGTCCCCGGCCAGGTCCGGCCTCGCACCGTTACTGCTGTGCCGGGACGGCGGGGCCGCCCCGGTGAACGCCGAGTCCTTCACGCCTGGTTGCCTCCTGAACGCACGTCTTGGCGGCCACCGTGCCGTCGGCGACGAGGGGGCGTTACGCCCTGGCCGGGCCGGGCGAAACTCCCGCCAATACAGAAATCCGGTTTGAGAGGCCCTTTTTCACTCGCTACCCGGAATTAGGTGCTGGAGGGCAGGGGTACCCGCCTGTTACGGGAGCTTCGATGTGCCTGTGGCGGTCCTGACTTGTACCTGGGGCGCTTTCCGCCCGGTCCTGGCCGCGCGGGTGCCGGGGCGCTGGCGCCGGGCTGTGTAGCAGGCCGGCTCCCGGTGCCGTGTGCTCGCGCGGGAGCGCGGGTGACGCCTCAGGTATGGGGAAGGCGTGGCAACGTACGGGGACGGGCTCGTCGGCCATGGGTCGGCCGGTTCCCGGCCAGCCCGCTCACCCGGTCCGCGGCGGGACTGCCCGCTGCCAAAGCGGAGGGCCGCCGACCGGGTTCCCGGAGCAGGGACCGGGGACGGTCCGCAGAACCGGCAGACCGTTTAGCCAGGCACGCCAACCTGTCGTTATTCCGCACCGCCAGCTAATACGTATACCTGCCGACAGCGGAATGCCCTGGCTACGGTGAATGTGCAGGACGTGGCGGAAATAAACTTCCAGTGGACTCTCAGACTTATATACGCGCACAGCTCGTAAAACAATCATCCGTGGCTCCGTGGCGCGCCGGACATGCATGCCGTACGTTAAATCGTGGCCTCCTGTCCGCAGCCCTGTGCCAGCCCGGCCCCGTGAGGGCGTATGGCAAGGTGAGGACAGGCGCGCGAGGAGGCCGCCGGGGCGGCGCGGAAGGGTGTGGGAAAGCTGGTCGGCGGCGGCGAGAAGGTGCGAGAGCGGACAGTAATTAAGTCCGCGGCGGTGAGTGGCGAAATACGGGAAACCGGCTTGGAAATACGTTAGATTCGAGGAGGATGGGCGTTGACTTCCTTGGGAAAGGCGAGATAGCGTCGTTGCGCTCGGAGATTGCGGAGCATTCCGCTGGGTGATTGCGCCGGAGGAAAGGAAGCGGGACTTGAGGGTGGCAGCACCAGGAATTCCTCCCCGAAGCGGCCGCAGCGCCGCCGACGACGCCCCGGACTGCGCGCCCGAGCCCGTTTCCCCGGTGGCGGGCGGCAGCCCGGCAGTGGCCGTCCTGGCCGCGCTGTCGGCCGGACCGGGCGGCGTGGCCGTGGCGTGATCGCCGGGGTCAGGGTGGCAGTCGCCCGGCAGGCGCTGATCGCGCACGGGAAGGCCGGGACCGCCGTCCGCCTGAAGGGTGGCCGTACCGGCGTCCCTGAAACCTGGCAGCCCGTCGACGGCGAACTCGCCCCCGGTCCGGACCTGGACGCTGGGCGCCTCGTCCGGGGACGCCGACCGGCCCATTCCGCGCGGCTTGCAGATGCGTTGGATGTGCGGGGTGATGGCACGCAGATCATCTCGGTCTGTGGCCCCCGGGTCCTGTCGGCATGGTCGGACTCGTGAGATCTGCTGTGGATCACGTGGCGTACGGACATCTGGTTCGGGGCGGCCGCTGTGTCCGGGTCGCGGCTGGTGAGCCGCACCGTGTGGCGCCCGGCGGTGGCGGGTGGCGATGGCCCTGGCCGTGTCCCGGGCTGCTGACTGGTACTTGCTGTGACGCGGGTAAGGTGACCCGGCGGCGGTACCTGAGGTCTGGGCGGGTTAGGTGGTGATGTCGCGTCGCGCTGCAGGATCGCGCTGGTGAGCAGGACGGCAGTCCGGGCCTTTGGTCCCTGGAGAAGTTCCGCAAAGTCCGGTATGCATGTTCCAACCTTTGGTTGATCGTTAGCCGAGCTCCGGTCCCTGGCTCTTGCTGACTGGCATGGCAGGAGAGTGAGAGCAGTGCGGCAGGTGCTTGGAGAGGAAGCGACTCCGCTTACACGCCTGGTAGAGCTGCCCGGCCGTGGAGTCACCCGGGTGTGGGAGTGTGCCGGTCCGCCCGGCGCTGAGACACTCATGCTCATCCACGGGGTGGCGTGCACGGCCGAGCTGAACTGGGGGAAGGTCTTCACGCCGCTCGCCGCTCATTTCCGTGTCGTCGCCGCCGACCTGCGCGGCCATGGCGACGGGATCAGAGCCGGGTCGCGGTTCCGGCTCGAGGATTGCGCCGACGATGTCGCCGCGCTGGCGGCGGTCCTGGGTACCGGCAAGTTCACCGCCGTGGGGTATTCCATGGGCGGCATGGTCGCTCAGCTGGTGTACCGGCGGCACGCCTCGCTGCTGTCGGGTCTGGTGTTGTGCTCCACCGCGGGCAACGTGGGGTCCCCGGCACAGGAGCTGTCCGCCTTCGCGCTGCCGGCGGTGGCCGCCGGCCTGCGGTGGAACCCGGTTCTGCAGCTGGTCAGCGCCGAGGTCCTGGGATCGGCTCTGCTGGGTCCCATCGACGACCCGGTCACGGCCAGGTGGGCCCGCGCCCAGCTGCGCCGGACGGCGCTGGCCAGCGCCGTCTCGGCCATCGGCGCCGTCTGCGAGTTCAGCTCGGACGGCTGGATCGGCCAGGTCGATATCCCCGCCGCGGTGGTGGTCACGACCCGGGACCGCATCGTGCCGGCCAGCCGCCAGCTGCAGCTAGCCCGGGCGATCCCGGGCGCAGCGCTCCACCGGGTGGACGCCGATCACGCAGTGTGCATCACCGCGCCGCAGGTGTTCGCCCGGACGCTGCTTGAGGCATGCCGGGCGGTGCAGGCTGGCTCCGGCCCAGCTGACCAGCGACTCAGCGCGGCCTAGCCCTTACCAGTGCCGCGCAGGATCACGCCCGGCCTGGTCGGGGTGCTGGCAGAACTCTGGTACTAAGGGTCAAAACGGCACGATCTTCAGTCGGCCGACGGGTAGATCAGGCTATGGCAACCACCGGCCTGACCGGCTTGCCCCCAGGGCGGGCAGGTGGCCGGGCGCGTGGATCAGGCCGCCGCTGCCCGGCGGGCCGGGGAACCTGCCGGCCCTGCGTCCGGGTTACCGGGACCGGCCGGGCCGGGTCAGGCACGCGGCCGGTCATGATGTACCCGCTGCCGAAGCCCATCTCCCGGACCTGGACGTCCTGGACCAGCTGCTCCAGGTGACGCCAAGGCCGGGAGAATCCGCTGAAGCTGCCCACGTACGGAGCGTGCAGCATGCTGATAAGAAGGTTCATCCCCATCAGCGCCGGCGCGGCCCATTTGCCGCCGCCGGCGGCCACCCATGCCCCGGGCGGAGCCTGGCCAGCACATTGCGCAGCGCGCCGGGGGACTGCAAGATGTCGTGCACCGCGCAGAACAAGGCGGCGTCGGCGGCTCGGGTGATCCGGGCATCCTCGGCCGGCGACTGCACCACCGTGACGTTGCGCCAGCCTTCGAGGGTGATGCGCTCACAGGCCACCGCCGCCATCTGCGGCGATTCCTCGATGCCGACCACGCCTCCTCGCGGGCCCACCTTGTCCCGCAGCAGGCCGCAGCACAGGCCGGTCCCGCATCCCATGTCCAGGACCACCTGCCCCTGTCGTTCAGCCTCGGCATGAAGATCCCCGAGGTCCCCTACCAGGTCGCGCAGTGGCGCCGGGTGCATCCCGGTGAGGAGATCCCGGACGGGCACGTGTTCATCCAGCCCTGGCCTGCCGAGCCGTCGTCGAAGCGCCGTGACCAGATGATCTATTACCAGTTCAGGGCCGACCGGGCGCGGCGGACGCTGCGCGGGATCGATGAGCAGGTCGCCAAGGCGGCCAAGGCCGTCGCCGGCCTGGCCCCGGTCAAGCGGAACCGGTTCATCGCCCTCGACGGCGCGGTCAAGAGCGTGAACGCGAACTTGAGGCCAGGGCACGGGACCTGGCCGGGCTGAAGGGCTACCGCACCAACCTGGCCGCCTGCCCCGACGGCACCCCGTCACCGCGGGCTTCGTCATCGGGAGCTACCACGAGCTCTGGATGGTGGTCGAAAAATCGTTCCGGATGTCCAAGTCGGACCTCCGGGCACGGCCGATCTACCATCGCAAGCGGGACTCCATCGAGGCACATCTGACCATCGTCTTCGCGGCCTTGGCCGTCACCCGGTTCATCGAGGACCGCGCCGGCTGGTCCATAAGGAAGTTCGTCCGCACTGCCCGCCGCTACCGCACCGTCCAGATCCGCGCCGGCCAGCACACCCTCACCGCCGAAGACCCGCTCCCGCCCGACCTCCGCGAAATCCTCGCCCTCATCAAGTAACCCAGCCGCCTGCAGGGTCCCAAGTCCACGTTCAGGCGACTGTCCCGGCGACGAGCGTCAGCACGAACCCCGCGACGATGATCGCCACCCGCGCATAGTGCAGCCGGTCCCAGCGTTGGTGCTGCTCGCGCCAGTCGGCGGGGTGATGGTCGGCTGTCCACGTAGCGGAGCGGTTGGCGATCGGGACGAGCAGGGTGACCGATATGACGACGCTCACGACGAGAAGGGCCGCAGCCGCGACGGCCGCGTCACCGGCCGGCCCACCCCATTTAGCTGCGGCCAGCCAGGCCGTGAGCAGCAGGGACCCGATGTACCAGAACGGCATCACGCGGCCGAGCACCCGGGCGCCATCGGCGCTGGCCTCAATCCAGGACCCGACGGGCAGCCGCCGCAGGATCGGGCCGACGAAGACCGCGACGGCGAACTCGACGCCAACCATGACGCCGAAGACGGTTGCGGTGATGACAGCGAGCGTGGTGAGCATGACACTCCTTTTCTAGCGGCGCTATATTTCTAGCAGTGCTAACACAAGTTGTCGCGAGCCAGAACGCAAGGGGAGAAACCATGGCGAGGGCAGGTACCCGCGCGCAGCGCATCGCCGAGCGCAGGCAGCAGATCCTCGACGCGGCCCGGCGCATAGCCGAGGCCGACGGGTGGACGGCTGTCACGTCACGGCGTCTTGCCGACGCGATCGAATACACGCAGCCCGTGCTCTACGGTCACTTCCCGGGCGGGAAGACAGAGATCATGCGCACGGTGGCGCTCGCAGGCTTCGCGGAACTGGCCGCGGCGACACAGGCGGCCATGGGAGGCAAGACAGGCCCGCAGGCGGTTGCAGCGGTCGCGGATGTGTACCTGGACTTCGCCGCGACGCACCCGTCGCTTTACGAGGCGATGTTCCAACTGCCGATCGACGCCCGCTTCGCGCAAGACGACGCGGAGACCGAACTGCGCTCCGGCTTCAACGCACTGGGCGCTGCACTCGGCAATGACGACGACGGAACGGCGACCGAACTGCTCTGGAGCGCACTACACGGCATGAGCCTGCTAGAACGCGCCGGCCGGATGCGCCAAGAGCACCGGCCCCACCGGATAGCCGAACTCGCCGCCCGCTTCGCCAACTGACCCAAGGCCTGGCCTGCGAACCCCGGCCGGCGCACGCGATGGCGAAGCCGACGGGCACGGGGCGGCAGCTTGCCAGGCGCTCCGGCGCGTCTCACGAAAATGCCGCATGCACCACCCGTACGACATCGACCGTGAGATTACCTCACGTGGCGTGAGACCCAACACCGGTGCGCACTAAATTGATAAAACTCAGGATAACGGACATCACGACCTCCTGCGATGCTCGGTGACAGAAACGGCCGGTCCCGTTGACCGGCCAAGACTCCCCAGCTACAGAATGACCGCATCTGGACGCCACCGCTGGCCGAGCACCGAGTATCCGTTGGCGTACATATCAGGCGGGTACATGCGCACGAGGACCGGCGGGCTCGTCACACAGTGTCAGCGCATCGGCTCGGATGCCGGGCCCCGTTCTCGGCTACCAGGGGGTGAGCAGTTCCTGGTCCAGGATTGTCACGGCGGCTGAGTTTGCCTCGGTGGCGACCTTGACGGCGTCGTCAACGTCTTCGGCTGCAGGGCCGGGAGCACTGCTGCTCGGGTATTCGAAGGTATTCCGTGTCCGGCGGATTCTGCCGAAGGAACGGAAGGTGCGCACGGCCGTGCCGAACACGGCGGTGACCGCCTCCTGGACGGCGATGTGCCCGCCTTTGCTTGTGGCTCGTAGCCCCTGGGCTTCGAGCAGGCTGACGGCGCTCTTGCGGAAGGCGTCGTACGCTAGCTGGTAGGCACCGGACATGTCACCAGCCGCCTTGGCGGCCGATGCGGTACGGAGGTGGCGGCCCGCGTCCGCCAGCAGGTTGCGGGCGATCGTGATGTCTGGCGTGACCCGTTCGATCTCGCCGTCATCGATCAGCTGCGGGATGCGTTCACGGCCGGGCTCCCATGTCATCGCGTGGTCTCCTCCTCGTAGACCGGTACCAGCGGGCGCTTGTTGATCTCGGCGTGGAAGCCATCGTCTCCCGCCCGCCACCACTGTGCTGAGCGGATGGTCACATTGACTTCGCGGTCAAGGCGCCCGCTTGCGCGCTGTGTCGCTTCATCGAGGGAATCGCGGTCAGGAGCCCCGATGACCAGGACGTCTATGTCTGCTGGGGGACGGCCCGGCTGGCCTGCGTAACGTGCCGCCCAGGAACCGAAGATGTACGCATCCTCGATTCCCGCCACCCCCGCGAGTTCTTCGGCAAGGACCTGCCGGGGGCCGAATGAGCGCAGCAGCAGTTCCGTCAGCGGGCCCGTCAGGGGCGACCGCGCAGCGGTAACCAGGCGAGCGTTCCCGACCCGCCGCGAAGTGATGACGCCCGCCCTTTCCGCCCGCGCGACCTCACGCTGGGCTGATGAGACCGTGGACTGGATGCGTGAGGCAAGCTCGCTCAGCGTCCACTCCTTCCCTGGATTGAGCAGGACCAGAGTCAGCAGGTCGGCTTGTAGCCGTGACCGCAGCAGCGGCAGGAGTGGTGGCGGCTCACCTTTTTGCATATCACGATAAGTACTTCGCATGATATGCAAAGTCAAGCAGGCGGTTGCTAGTGTCGGCGCCGACCTCGCCGCCGGTAACCTCTGCTAGCCGGTCCGGCCAGGAAGCCCGGCCGCGGCGTAGACGGCAACGCCAAATCTAGCCGATCAGGCCCAGATGACCGGCCCGGAAAGAGTGCATGAGCTGATGAGCCCGGCTGGCCAGACGCCCGCGTCATGTCAGCGGCATGGCACGCGGCAGCAGCGGCCAGTGGTAGTGACGTACAGCGACAGCGGCTCCAGCGCGCTAATGGCGAGATCGGCTCTGTTCCTCGGCAACTGAGCAGGAAGAACGTGCACCTCGCACAGAACCCCCAGATTCCGGGCGACGAGGCGCGCTGAACGGCTCTTTGCGTCGTGTGTCGTTCTCTTGCTGACCGGAAGCGGGATGTGCTTGCGTCTGGTGGACCGGGTCCCGGATGGTTCGCGGCGCTGCCCGGTGGCGCGGGTCTGCAGAAGTACATCGAGGGTGCATCAGGGGTAGATGGCAGGTGCACGGGCTTGCTGTCCTGGTCGAGAACCTGGGCATCCCGGGCGTGCGGGGAGTCCGGCCTGGTAGTGCTCGCAGGGTTGTTTCTCCGGCGGAGGGAACCCGGCCGGAGGTGCTTCTGCCTGCGGTTTTTCTGGCTTGTACGGGCCTGTACGTGGCTGTCCGTGGAATTGGCGGCACGAGAGCCCGCGCGCACGTACATAGCGGACAGCGTCTCCGCCGAGGGTATCATATGCGATCGTTTCCGCAGGTCAGAGATGGTATGAAGATGCAGGCAGCAGCGGTCTGTAAAAGATTAACCAGGCCATCGGCCTTCTTCCCCGCGGACTCGTACACGCGGTAGAAATCGGTGGACAGGACCAGGTTCCGCGGCCCGCCGTCCCTGCCCGGCAGCAGCTGCCCGTCCTCGCCGATGCCGGCATGCCGGGCCAGCACGTGCCCGGCCCTGCTGGGATCCATGACGAAGGACACGGTGCCGGGGCCGATGAAGACCCAGAGCCACCACTTCCGCGGCCCGCCGCCCTCCGGCGGGCAGAACACCCGCCACGTCGTCTCGTCCGCGTGCAGGTGCCACGACTCCCGGTTCCGCTCCGCGATCGCCCGCTCCAGCGGCACCAGCAGGCCCCCGGCCTGCGCGCACGTCCCCGCCAGGGTCGCCGCCGGGATCTCCGCCCCCTGCCGGGCCAGGCCCGTCGCCAGCGAGTTCATGCTCCGGCCCGCCGCGAACCGCTCCGTCAGCAGCATCGCGGTGAACCCGTTGGAGAATGTGCCCTTCCCGATCGCCTTCAGCGGTCCCGGCGCCGTCACCGTCAAAGGCCCCGGGCACTTGCGTGCCCTCTTGTACCGGCGCCGGCAGTGCGCCAGCAGCGTGACGACGACCTTCCAGTCCAGTACCTCCGTGACGTGATCGCTGCCCGGCATCGCGGTGAACGCCTCCCCGCACTCCGGACAGCAGAACCCGCCGCCAGGGAAATCCCGCCAGCGCCGCGCCCATCTGCTCCAGGTCAGCCGCCTGCCCCGCGATCACCGCGGACTGCTCCGCTAGGGCCCTGTCCCGCTCCGCGAGCGCTTCCCGCAGTTCCCCGGCCGTCCGCTCCCAGCGCGCGTTCGCCTCCAGCGCCTCAGCCAGGCCAGCCTGAAGCGACGCCACCGTCACATCAGCATCAGGACCCGCCGCCACCGCCACGAGGGACATCGGCGACACGCAGGACGTCCGCCGACCCGTAATGGTCGAACCCGCACCCTGCGGCTCACTGGTGAACGTCAGGTGCCGGGGCGTCGCGGCGGGTGAGCGCGATGACCGGTATCGTCCGGCTGGTCTTCAGCTGGTACCCGGCGAATCCCGGGAAGCGTTCGGCTTGAGTCCGGTACTTCTCGTCGCGTTCGGCGCCGGTCAGCTCGGTGGCGCGCACCGCGATCGTCTCGTCGCCAACCTCGATGGTCGTATCCGGGTTGGCCCGCAGGTTCCAGTACCAGTCGGGGTTGCTGTCCGATCCCGCCTTCGAGGCGAACACGAGGTACCGGTCCCCGTCGGCCAGGTACATTACCGGGTTGATGCGCGGCTGCCCGCTTCGGGCCCCGATGGTGTGGAGAAGCAAGAGCGGCGCGCCGGCGAAGGTGCCGCCGACTCGCCCGTGGCTGGCACGGAACTCGTCGATGTTGCGCTGGTTGAACTGCTCAGCCTGGCTGGTCAACGACTGTCCTCTCGGTTGTCGTGGCGGCGAGTCGCGCCGGGATGTCCTGAAGGCGTTTCACGGCTACCCGGCGTCACAAGCTCCGCAGCACGCGGTCGCGGTCGCTTTGCGCACGGTGCGACACGTCGGCGTCGAAGGCGATGGCGTCGTACTCGTGCGGCACGCCGGGGTGCAGGTGCAACTCGACCGGCACGCCCGCCCGGCTGAGCGTGAGCGCGTAACGGACGTCCTCGTCGCGGAAGATGTCCAGCTGCCCCACCTCGATGTAGGCGGGCGGCAGGCCGGTCGCGTCCTGCAGCCGTCCCGGCGCGGCCGACGGGTCGACCTCGCGGTGCTCGTGTCCCGGTCCCAGCAGGGCGTTCCAGCCCGTGGCGTTGTCGTCATAGGACCAACCGGCGAGCGGCGCGATGCACGGGTCGGGCGTCATCGTCCGGTCGTCGAGCATCGGGTAGACGAGCAGCTGCCGGGCCACCGCCGGGCCTTTCCGGTCACGACTCAAGATCGCGACGCCGGCAGCGAGCCCGCCGCCGGCGCTGTCGCCCATGACCGCGATGCGGCCGGGGTCGATGCCAAGCCCGGCGGCGTGGTCAGTGAGCCATACCAGGCCGGCGTAGGCGTCTTCGACCGGCGTGGGGTGAGGGTGTTCTGGTGCGAGCCGGTACTCCAGGGAGAGCATCGGGACGCCGGTGCGGGCCACGTACCGGGAGACCGGCCCGTCGAAGACCGCTACCGAGCCGACGATCATCCCGCCGCCGTGCAAGTACAGCACCGCCGCCCTGCTGTCGCCCGACGGCTGGCGGTACCATCGCGCGAGCAGCGCGGCCCCGTCGGGCGTGACCACACTGTGGTCGGAGATGTCAACCTTGCCCGCCGGCTGCGCTTCGTTGTTGAAGTACCCCAGCATGGCGTCGAGCGCGACGCGCCGGCTGGCGACGTCACCGACCGGAGGGGACGGCGGCAGGCCGCTGCGTGCAATCGCCGCGGCGAGAACCTCGGCCACCTGAGCATCCAGCGTGAAGGTCATCTCGGCACCCGTCCTTTATTTCGCGCCGGGCGGCGGAAGCAGTTCAGTCTTGTACTCGGGCGTGAGCGCCTTCGACTTGGCGATGAAGGCCGCCCGCGCGGCGGCGTCGAGCGGCGGTGGTGACTCGGTCCGGGTGGCGACGGGCTGGCCGACCAGGGTGAAGAACTCCTCCTGCCCCGAGGGCGCGCACAGGCACAGCAACCGCGACGGCGTGTCTGCGGTGTTGGTGAACGCGTGCGGGGCGTTGGCCGGCACGTTGATGGTCTCCCCGGCGCGGGCGGTGAGCGTCTCGCCGCGGAAGGTCACCAGGATCTCGCCGTCGAGGACGGTGAACATCTCCTCGAAGTCGTGCCGGTGCGGCGGCGGCCCGCCGCCTGGGGGCACGTGCATGTCGATGAGCGTGTACTTCCCGGCGGTGTCCTCGCCGGTGACCAGGATCGTGTAGGTGTCGCCGACGAGTCCGATGTGCGGGAGGCTCTGGTCGTGGTCCGGCCGGGCGACGGTGAGTTTGCGTGACGGATCGTCGGGCGGGACGGGCGCGGGCTGGCTGGGCATGCTGTCTCCTCGCGGATTGACGGGTGCGGACCTAACGGGGGCGGGCGGCACCGAGTTCGGCTATGTAACTGGCAACGGTGCGCGGTTCATGCTGCAGGATCGTCCCGAGCACGAGCGGGTTGCCGCCGTGGAAGCCGTGCCTGTCGTACTCGGCGAACATCGCGCCCAGGCCGTCGGGCTGCCCCGGGGGCACCGTGAACCCCACGGGCAGGTCCTCGGCGATCACCTCGCGGCCGCCGGCCTCGGTCATCAGCTCGGCCAGGAGGACACGGTCGATCATGCCCGGCGCGGCCAGCTCGAACGTGCCGAAGGAAAGCTCCTCGCCCGTGAAGGCGAGCGCCGCGGCCTCGGCGACGTCGCGGTAGTCAACATAGGTCATCCGCGAGTGCTTCGACCAGGGCATCACGAGCGTCCCGGTGCGGAGCGCCTGCTCGAATGCGCCGTCGAGAGCCTGCATGTACATCGCCGGCTGCAGGATCGTGAAGTCAAGGGCCGAAGCGTACAGGGCGGCCTCGATCGGCCGGGTGCTCGCGTGGTTGGCCAGCCCCAGGGATGGGTGGTAGACGCCGTTGTAGACGATCTTGCGGACTCCTGCGGCTTGCGCCGCCGCAACCAGGTTGAGTCCCATGTCCGTGGCGTCCGGCGCGAAGGCCGGGGTGATCAGGAACACGCCGTCGGCACCGTCGAGCGCGGCGCGCAGGCTGGCCGGGTCGCGCAGGTCGGCGTCCACGGTCTCGCCCGCGCCACGCTCAAGCGGGATGTGCTTATTGCCCGGCTCGTGCACTACCGCGCGCACGTCGATGCCGTGGCTCACCAAGGCGGGCACGACAAGCCCGGCGAACTTGCCGGTCGCCCCGGTCGCGAGAACCTTCACCGCTGCGCGGCAGCCAGGAGGAGCTCCCGCCGGTCAGACAGGGTCGCAGGAGTGTCCGGATGTGCCATCGTGATCTCCCGGTGAGCAAGCGTTCGCGTGAGGGCGAAGGGACTACCGGGGTCTGGAGCGGCACCAGTCGCTAGATTTACCGGGATGACAGGAAGCCACCTAGGCAAGCCCATCCTGCCACAAGCGGATCATTGTGTCCACATCGGCGCGTCTCACTGAGCAGACCGGCACCGACTCCGCCCGCGCCGGCCCGCGGCAGGTGTAATGATTGGTCCGTGGTCATGGAACGCGACACGCCTGCGGGGCGGCGGCGAGCGGCGCCGAGTGCGCAGTGACGCGCTGGCCAACCAGGAACGCGTGCTCGCCGCGGCGGTGACGGCGGTCCTGCGCGAGGGCCGTCAAGTCCCGATGAGGACTATCGCAGCGGAGGCCGGGGTCGGCATCGGCACGCTCTACCGGCGCTACCCGAACCGTGAGGCCCTGCTCGAAGCCCTGACGCTGCGCGCCTTCCGCCTCGTCCTTGAGTGCGCGGAGAACGCTGAGAACCTCAACGAGCCCGGCCTTGCCACGCTGAGCTCGTTCCTGGACTGTGTCATCAGCCACGCCGACGAGCTGGTCCTCCCGCTGCACGGCGGCCCCGTCCCGACAGCCGCGGAGACTCTCACCGTCAGGTCCAGCGTCCACCAGGCGCTCCAGCGCATCCTCGACCGCGGCCGGCGCGACGGCACGATCCGCGCGGACGTCACCGCGCGCGACATCATCGTCTTGGGCGCGATACTGGCACAGCAGCTGCCGAACGACCGGCGCTCGGACCAGGCACCCAGGCGGCTGAAGGCATTCTTCCTCGACGGCCTGGCTCCCCCCGCCCGCTGAAAGAGCGCTCCCCGAAGGCGAAGCCACGGGTCCGTTCGGAATGAAGATCTTGATTTCCCCGAACGGACCCGTGGTTCCTGCCCGGGACTAAATAGGAACAGTCGGCGGCGCGGCGCAGCCCGGTGATGAAGGCGGCGCCGTTTGGCGTGCCGACGCCGGTCCCGGTCCTGCTGGGGCATCAAGGCGGTGACCGGCAGGATGTCGTGGAACGCCCGCGGGCCGGCCAGGCGGTAGATCAGCGGGTCGATGAAGCCGAAGTCCGACTTCAGGCCCTGCTGGGCGTCGGCGACGAGACCGGCGACCAGCGGGCACGCCAGGCTGGTGCCAGCGTTCTCCTCCTTCTCAGGCGATCAGATCGGCCAGTAGCAGGTCGACGATTGCCTCCTCGTGCACGGCGACGTTGTCCGCGATCATGGCCGGGCTCAGCCCGGAATCCCACGGGGTGGTCTCGGCCCGGCCGGTCAGCGTGAGCCGTCGGCCGACCGGCAGCCGTTCCACCGCCTCACGGTAGTCGGCACATCCCAGCCGCCATGGCTGGGCGCCTTGGCCGATGATGCGGCGGGCGATCGCGATGCCAGGCCAGTCGAAGTCGCCGTGGTACCGCACCACCGTCCGCCCTAGCAGCAGCGACCCGGCTGCCGATGGGTTGCCGGACGTGCAAGCCAGCGGCCGGTCGACGCCGGCGGCGGCGAGCCGTTGCAGCACCTGCGGGTTCTCGCACGCGTGCACGATTTCACCGGGCCGTGTCAATTCGTCGGCTCGGTGCAGCTCGTGCACGGTCAAGTGGGTGATCAGGGCCCAGGTCGGCCCGTTCCCGCATCATCGCCGGCCAGCGGCCGGTGCCGGGCGGCCGCAGCCCGTAGGTGATGACGGTCCCCGCGATCTCGTCGGTGCTGACGTCGACCCGCTGCCACAGCAGCCGGCGTTCCGCAGTCGAGGCGGGCGGCGGGCCGTCCAGTGCGATCGCCAGCCCCCGCAGCACTACGGCGGCGGCCGGCGCCGCGTCGTCGAGACCGTGCGCGTCACCGGTGATCGCGCTGGCCAGCTCGGCGATCCCGGTCGGCGTCCGGCAGGCACTCAGCACTCGGCCAGCGTGCCG
>JBEKGC010000169.1:0-19558 GCA_050013055.1 Streptosporangiaceae bacterium | reverse complement strand
ATGAGGCCTCCCGCAAGATGGCCCTGGTCATGGCGGCTAAGGGACGGGCCGCGGGCATGCCGCGCACGTCGAAGTTCGAGCCCCCGGAGGCGTGAGATGCAGTTCGGACGGACGTATGAGGAATTCGAGGTCGGGGCGGTCTACAAGCACTGGCCAGGTAAGACGGTGACCGAGTACGACGACCACTTGTTCTGCCTGCTCACCATGAACCATCATCCGCTTCACCTGGACGCGAACTACGCCGGGCAGGCCACCGATTTCGGCCAGAACGTGGTGGTGGGCAACTACATCTACTCACTGCTGCTCGGCATGTCGGTGCCTGACGTCTCGGGCAAGGCCATCGCGAACCTGGAGGTCGAGTCGCTGCGGCACGTGGCGCCGACCTTCCACGGCGACACCATCTACGGCGAGACCACCGTGCTCGGCAAGCGGCTCACGTCCGACGCGGTGACCGGGGCATCGTCCAGGTCGAGACCCGCGGCTACAACCAGCACGGCGCCGTGGTGTGCGTGTTCCGCCGCAAGGTCATGGTGCCGACGGATGCCTACCTCAAGGAACGCGGCGGGGAGCAGCCCGGCCGCCCCGTGCATGACCCGCAGTCCAGCTGATTTTCAAGGAGCCTTCCATGGGACGCCTCGCACAGACCGAAGGCCTGACCGAGTTCGAGCAGGACATCCTGGCCACGGTCCGGGATTTCGTCAACCGGGAGATCATCCCGGTCGCGACCGAGCTCGAGCACCGGGACGAGTACCCGGCCCAGATCGTGGAAGGGATGAAGAAGCTCGGCCTGTTCGGGCTGCTGGCCGTGGAGGAGATCGCCCGCGGCTGGATGTCGGTGTCCGGGATCATCAACACGCACTTCATCGTCGCGCACATGATCGCCCGCCACGGCACGGCCGAGCAGAAGGACTACTTCCTGCCCAAGATGGCGGCCGGTGAGATCCGCGGCTCCTTCTCCATGTCCGAACCTGGCCTGGGCTCCGATGTGTCGGCGATCCTGACCAAGGCGGTGCGCGACGGGGATGACTACGTGATCAACGGCCAGAAGATGTGGCTGACCAACGGCGGGACCTCCAACCTGGTGGCGGTGCTCTGCCGGACCGAGGAGGGACACCACGCGCGGCACAAGAACATGACCACCTTCCTGATCGAGAAGGAGCCGGGCTTCGGGCCCAACCCGGCGGTGCCGGGCCTGACCATACCGGGGAAAATCGACAAGATGGGTTACAAGGGCGTCGACACCACCGAGATGATCCTGCAAGATGTCCGCATTCCCGCCTCCCGCGTGCTCGGCGGTGACACCGGGCGGGGCTTCTACCAGATGATGGACGGCGTCGAGGTCGGCCGGGTCAACGTCGCCGCCCGCGGCTGCGGGCTGGCGCTGCGCGCCTTCGAGCTGGGCATCGACTACGCGCAGCGGCGCCACACCTTCGGCAAGCCGATCGCCGAGCACCAGGCGATCGCCTTCAAGCTGGCCGAGATGGCGACCAAGGTCGAGGCGGCCCACCAGATGATGGTGATGGCCGCCCGCAGGAAAGACTCCGGGCTCAGGAACGACCTGGAGGCCGGGATGGCCAAGTACCTCGCGTCGGAGTACGCCAAGGAGGTCGTGGAGGACTCCTTCCGCATCCACGGCGGCTACGGCTTCTCCAAGGAGTACGAGATCGAGCGCCTGTACCGGGAAGCGCCGATGCTGCTGATCGGCGAGGGGACCGCGGAGATCCAGAAGATGATCGTGGGACGTCGGCTGCTTGAGGAGTACCAGATCACTAGCTAGTAGCCGCATCAATCAGTGTTGGCCCGGTTAGCCGGCCGTGAAGGGTCGCGCCCGGATGACGACCGGCCGTCCTGCGGACCCGCCCGCGGGCCCCCGTGAGCCCCGTCCTGCGCGCCCGTGCTGCCCCTGCTCCCGCTCGCGAGGCGCCACGATGTTCCGTTCGGTGTCGTTCCCGTGCCACCTGCCGACGGTGAACACCGGCCCGCGCGACGGCTCACGACCGAGGCGGCGGTCACGCCCTGAGGGCCCGAAGCGCCGCACCCCAGCCGCCAACCCCCGCCGCTCCCCGCACCCGCAACCCACCCGTCACAATGATCGAAAAAAACCGTGGAATATCCGGCTTACCTGGAAACTTTGGTACCCTATGACTGCCCTAGTCCTCCGCAAGGGCCCTATCTTCCACGCGAACCGGACGGCCCGGCCCGCTTAACGCCCGGCCGGACCAGGCACGGCATACAGCTCGCATCACCACCCCCAGCCGCCACCGCGCCACCAGCACGACCGCGCCACCAGCACGACCGCCACGGACCCGCCTCCGGGGCCTGACCAGCGAACCCCCGCAACAGCAACGGACCATCGTAGCCCGGTCCCTGGGCCGACGCGGCTGGAAGCGGGGCGAACGTCACCTGCCGCGGCACTAGCTTTGAGGTCGGCTGGACCAGGTGGCGGCTGATGCCGTCAGGTGAGATAGCGGACCTGCTCAGATGCCAGCAGGTCGCGGATGCGCTCCGGGACGTGCACCTGGCCGCCGGGGCCTTTGGGGTACGACGATTCGGCCGCGCGCACGGCCAGCAGTTGCTCATGCACCTCGTCAAGGCGATCCTGCGCAATGACGACCACGCCGTCGCGGTCACCGACCACCACGTCCCCGGGGACGATGCGGACGTCGCTGATCACAACCGGCAGGCCGACGGTACCGGGCCCCGACTGAGCTGCGGAATTCGGTGAGATTCCGCTGGCGAAGACGGGGAGGCCGGTGGCGATGATGCCGGCACTGTCGCGAGCGAGGCCGTCGGTGACGATGGCGCTCACTGCCGCGCTCACAGCCATGGCGGCGAACAGGTCGCCCACGACCGCCGACCCCTTGAAGGCTTCATTCGCCGCCACGATGACATCACCTGGCCGGGCCATCTCAAAGGCGGCCAGGATGGCGAGCGTGTCGTCCGGGCCGGCGTAGCAGGTGAGAGCGGTGCCCGCGAACTCTGATGATGCCGGGTTGATCGCCTTGATCTGATAGCCGAGGGCCCCGCGCCCGTCCATGGCATCGGCCAGGTGGACCGTGGCGGCGCCCGAGAATCTGCTGACGGATCGCGAATCTGGCCGGGGAAAGTCGCGCCGGACAGTGAGCAGCGGCCGTTCGTTGATCAACCTGCCTCCTGGAAGGTGAGGACCGGTACCAGCCCGAATATAGAGCCCGTTATACCGCGCCCCGCCGCCTCCACGGGGCCCTGCCGACTGACCGGGGCGCCATCGATCGGCAGCGCGTCGGCGTAGCCTCGTTGATGGCCGCGAACTTGCGCTATAACGTGGAATGTCGGTGGCGGGATGCCACCACGCCGCCGAGGAGGCCGGATGCCGGCAGATTCGCCCAGGCCGCCCGCACTGCGCGCATCCGACGCGGACCGCGACCGGGTCGTCGAACTGCTGCGCGCCGCCGTCACGGACGGTCGGCTCGACCCGGCCGAGTTCGACGAGCGGCTGGACGCGGCGCTGGCCGCCCGCACCATCGACGCGCTGGCCCCGCTCACCGCCGACCTGATCGCCGTGCCTGGTAGCGACGGCGCGCGCATGCTGCCGCTCGCCGGGACGCCGGCCGAGCCGGCCGCCGAACTGCTCACCATCGACGAGCGGCACGGCTCGGTGCGCCGGGACGGCCGGTGGACGCTGCCGCAACGGCTGGCGCTGCGGACCGCATGGTGTGACGTGATGCTGGACCTGACCAGGGCCGTGCGCAGCGGGCCCGAGCTGGTCATCGAGCTGCGGGTGCGCGGCGGCAACCTGGAGCTTGTCCTCGCGCCTGGCATGGTGGTGGACGCCAATGAGCTGACGGTGCGGCATACCAAGCTGGCGATCAGCAGGGACGCGGGTGACAACACGCCGGAGACGCTGCGGGTTCGCTTGGTAGGCCGGATGCGGCACGGCCGGATAGACACCCGGTGGCGATGACGTCGGCGGGTTGACCATCTCGCCGGGCCGGTGACGCGGCCGGCCCGGGGATGGGCCGTGGCAGACTGCGGGCATGGAAGCTGGCCTGCGGGTTAATCGGGGCGGCAGTGGGGAGCCTGTTCTGCTGTTGTTGCACGGCCTCGGCGCTACCGGCGATGTGTGGGAAGGGTGGCGACCGTGGCTCGCCCGGCGCTGGCCGGGGCGCTGGCTGGCGCCGGACCTGCCCGGTCACGGCGGCTCGCGGCCGCTTCCGAGCTATACCTTCGACACCCTCGCCGCCGCGGTCGCCGACCTCGCCGGCGCCGGTAGCCGCACCGTCGTGCTGGGACACTCACTGGGCGGCGTCGTCGGCGTGGCCCTGGCCAGCGGCGCGTTCGCCGTGCCGGTACAGGCGGTCATCGGCCTGGGAATCAAGGTCGACTGGACCGCAGAAGACCTGGACCGCGCGCAGGCCGCGGCCCGCCGGCCGCCGGCCTGGTTCGCCTCGCGCGACGAGGCGGCCGCCCGCTACCTGCGCATTTCGGGCCTGGCAGGCTTGCTGACCGCAGCCGACCCGGCCACCGACGCCGGCCTGCGGGAGCAGCACGGCCGATGGCGGCTGGCCGTGGACCCGGCCGCGTTTGCCGTCGGGGCGCCCGACATGGGGCAACTGCTGGCACGATCCCGGGCCCCGGTCACCCTGGCCCGCGGCGAGCACGATCAGATGAACACCGACGAGCAGCTGACCCGGCTGGGCGTCCCCGTAGTCACGCTCCCCGGCCTGGGCCACAACGCGCACATCGAGAGCCCGCAACTATCGATCGCCCTGCTTGACCGCATGATGACGTCGGCGGGTTGACCATCTCGTCGGGCGGGGCTGTGCGGGTGCTGGATTTGGTATCGACATGTGTGGGGTATGGGCGGACACTTTCGTGTGTGGCGGAGGCGCGGCCCAGCCGCCGATGCCGACGCTGGCCGAGAGTCTTACTGCCACCCTATGCAGGCGCGATGGGATCGGGCAGACTCGACCGCACAAGGTGTTCGAAACCCGGCCGACCGCATTGCCCGCGGCTGCGGCACCCTAGACAGTTACATCCGGTATTGCTGACGGAAAGGTCAGTAGTGATGGACCGGTGCTTGCGTGATGAGAAAGATGGAATGGGCGTTGCGCTCGCGTTGCCCGCTAGCCCCACTGCCGAGGATATCTTTCTGGCGAGGATCTTCGAGGAGCCGCTGGTTCCGATGGGCGCGGAGCCCACGGCGGAGGAGAACGCCGATTTCGCTGCTGCGCTCACGGGTTTCGCGGCATGTTATGGCGCCGACGATTTCTCCGCGCTCACGGCATTTCTCGGCGCTCACCCAGACTCCCCGTGGAACGGGGCGTTGCTGACCAACCTGGGCCTGGCCTACTACCGGCGCGGCTATTACTCCCGGGCGCTGCGAGCGTGGGACGGTGCCTGCGCGGTCGCGATGACGGTGACCCACCCGGTGCAGAAGCCGCTGGCCGATCGTGCGGTCGGTGAGCTGGCGTACATGCTGGCCAAGGTCGGCCGGATGAGCGAACTCGCCGCCCTGCTTCGGTCGGTCGAAGACCGCGGCTTCTGCGGTCCTGCGACGGAGAAGATCGCGGGGGCCAGGGCCGGCCTGGCGGAGATGCGGACGCGGCCCGAGGTGTCGTTTCGCTGCGGCCCGCTGGCGCTGCACCGCATCATGCTCGCGGTTCACCCCGAGGATCCGCGCACCGGGCTGATCGCCGCCTCCGAGTCCACCCCGCACGGTTTCTCGCTGCATCAGGTAGAAGAGCTGTCCCGGCGGTTGGGCCTGTCCTATCAGATGGCGTTCCGCGAGCCCGGCGCCGATCTTGTCGTGCCGTCGGTCGTGCATTTCACCGTGGACCATTTCGCGGCCGTCATACGCCGCGAAGGCGACCGTTACCTGCTTGAGGATCCCACCTTCAAGAACAACGCCTGGGTCACCCGGGCAGCGCTCGACGCCGAGGCGAGCGGATATTTCCTGGTTCCGCCGGGAAAGCTGCCTGAAGGCTGGCGGCCCGTCGAGGCCGCCGAGGCCGGGCGCGTGTGGGGGAGAGGTAACGTACCCAATCCTCCTGATCCCCCCGGACCCTGTGATCCCAGCACGGATCCATGCGATACATGCTCAGCAGGGATGGCTTCCCCCGGCGTTTACCTGCTGGACGTCAGCCTGACCCTGACCGATAGGCCAGTCGGGTATTCTCCGCCGGCCGGCCCTGCTGTCCCGTTTACGGTCCGGTACCGGCAGCGTGACAATCAGTTCTCGTCGACCTTCAACTACTCCAACTTCGGGCCGAAATGGACGTTCGACTGGCTCGCCTACATCATCGACGACCCGGCCATGCCCCAGGCGGATGTCACCTATTACATGCGCGGCGGCGGCAACCGGACGTTCACCGGCTTCGATGCCAGCACGCAGGCCTTCGCGTACCAGGTCCTCGACCAGACGCTGCTCACCCGCACATCGGCTAGCACGTACGAGTTGCTCTCCCCGGACGGGACGCTCACCGTGTTCGGCCAGTCCGACGGCGGTGTCACCACCCGCCGGATCTTCCTCACCCAGGTCGTCGATCCGGCCGGGAATGCCGTCACCCTGACCTACGACACCGACCTGCGGGTCACGGCCGTTACAGACGCCGTCGGGCAGCAGACCACCCTGGCGTACGGCAACACGGCGGATACGTTCAAGATCACGACGGTGACCGACCCGTTCGGCCGTTCCGCGATATTCGGCTACAACGCGACCGGGCAGCTTACCTCGATCACCGACACCCTCGGCCTGGTCTCCGCGTTTACCTACGACCCCACTACGACCGATCTTGTTACCACGCTCACGACGCCCTACGGTGTCACCGAATTCACCAATGCCGAGAGCGGCACCACCCGGTCGATGGAGATTCTCTATCCGGACGGCAACAGGGAACGCGTCGAATTCAACCAGTCCACGACCCTGGGTATCGCGGGATCGGACCCGCCGCAGAGCGTGCCGTGGGGGATGGCGGCCGCCAACGAGTACCTGTACTACCGCAATACCTATCACTGGGACAAGCAGGGCTGCGCCTACGCGTACGGCGAATACACCAAGGCCAGGATCTACCACTGGTTGCACAGCGCGGACCTGCTCTCACCGGTGGGAATCCTGGAGAGCACCAAGGCACCGCTGGAAGGGCGCGTCTGGCACGACTACGCCGGCCAGACCACCTCCAACGGATCCATCGTGGTCGGGACCACCAGCAAGCCCACCCACACCGGGCGGGTGCTTGACGACGGCTCCACCCAGCTCTACTACCGCGAGTACAACGACTTCGGCAACATCACGACCGCGGTCGACCCGGCCGGGCGTACCTTCTCCTACGCCTATGCGGCCAACGGCATCGACCTGCTCGAGACCCGGCAGACCAGGGCCGGGCAAAGCGAGCTGCTGCGGCAGACCACCTACAATGCCCAGCACCTGCCGCTGACCTCTACGGATGCGGCCGGCCAGACCACCACCTTCACCTATAACACCCAAGGTCAGATAGCGACCGCAATCGACCCGCTCGGCAACACCACCACCTACCGCTACAACGCGGACGGCTACCTCACCTCGGCCACCGGACCACTGGGTACCACCGACACCACGACCTGGACCTACGACTCCTTCGGCCGGGTCCATACCCGTACCGACAACAGCGGATACACCCTCACCTACGGCTACGACACCGCCGACCGCCTCACGACGATCACCTACCCGGACGCCACCTCCCAGACATTGACCTACACCCTGCTCGACAACACCATGATCACCGACCGCGCCGGACGGCAGACCACCTTCGAGTACAACAGTGTCCGGCAGATGATCCAGCGCACCGACCCCCTCGGCCGAGTCACGCTGTTTCAGTGGTGCAAGTGCGGCGCGCTGCGGCGCCTGGCCGACCCGATGGGCCGCATCACCACCTGGCGGCACGATATCCAGGGCCGGGTGACCTGCAAAGAATACGCCGACGGCTCCCAGGTCACCTATCGCTACGAAGACACGACGAGCCGGCTCAGGCAGCGGATCGACGAGGCCCTTCAGGTCACCCAGTACAACTACAACCGCGACGACACCCTCAGCCGCATCAGCTACACCAACGCCACCAGCGCGACCGCGCCGGTCGCCTTCGGCTACGACGCGAACTACAACCGGGTCACCTCGATGACCGACAGCACCGGGACCACCCGCTACGGCTACGTTCCCATCACCCCCCAGTCGACACTGGGTGCCGGGCAGCTGGCGACCGTCGACGGCCCCGTGCCCAATGCCACCATCTCCTACGGCTACGACGAACTGGGTCGCCGTACCTCTACAGATATCAACGGCACTAGCTCATCCGTCGTCCTCGACGCGGCGGGACGTGTGACGAGCGAAACCAATGCGCTGGGCACGTTCACCTACACCTACGACGGCGACTCGTTCCGCGAAACCTCCCAGACCTGCCCGAACGGGCAGACGACGCAGCTTAGCTACAGCGGGAACCTGCAGGACAACACTCTTCAGCAGATCACGAACCAGGTCGGCGCGACCCCCCTCTCGGAATTCCTCTACGGCTACGATCAGCCCCGGGGACTGATCACGTCATGGTCCCAGCAGTCCGATGCGCGGCCGCCAGCTGTCTACAGCCTGGGCTACGACGCCGCGGATCAGCTCACCTCCGCCACCGTGGCCCAGGCCGCCACCACCACGCAGATGTTCGCCTACACCTACGATCCGGCCGCCAACAGGCTGTCCGAGCAGATCGGCACCACCACCACGAACCTGTCCTACAACGCGCTCAA
Source organism: Streptosporangiaceae bacterium (assembly GCA_050013055.1). Taxonomy (GTDB): domain Bacteria; phylum Actinomycetota; class Actinomycetes; order Streptosporangiales; family Streptosporangiaceae; genus Palsa-504. The sequence continues at coordinate 10,807 of JBEKGC010000169.1, read as the reverse complement.
CGAGCTGACCGCCAGCGACGCCGCCGACGCCGCCGCAACGACCTACCAGTGGGACGCCCAACACCGGCTGCTAAGCACCACCTCGGGCAGCCAGAGCACTCAGCTGACCTACGACGGGCACGGGCAATGCACCGGAATCCTCCAGTCCGCCGACGGCGCCGAAACGTCCAGCCGGCTGTTCCTGTGGGCCGGCGGCCAGATCCGCGAGGAACGCGCCCCCGACGGCACCGTCTCCAAGCGGTTCTTCCGCCAGGGGGTGACCCTGGAAACCGGCGCCAATGCCGGCGCCTACTTCTACACCCGCGACCACCTGAACTCGATCCGCGAACTCACCGACAGCACCGGCAGCATCCGGGCGCGCTACTCCTATGACCCATTCGGCCGGCCCACATACCTGACCGGGGACCTGGACACCGATTTCGGATTCGCCGGGATGTTCTACCCGGCAGAACTCAGCCTCAATATGACAAGATTCCGGGCCTATGACCCAGATATCGGCCGCTGGCTCTCCCGGGATCCGCTCTTGGATGCTGAGAATTCAGCCGGGATAAACCTGTACTCCTATGTAAACAATGATCCAGCCAATTTGGTAGATCCATCGGGTCAGCAGTCATCGCCATCGCTGGGAGATTGGCTCCGCATGATCGCCTTGGCCCTGAAGCTGCTCAATCAAACTCCTGCTACCATGCCGCCGCAACAGCCGGTTCCGGTCAACCCGCCGCCAGAGCCGCCTGACCCCATCCCTCCGCCGCCGCCTCCGCCGCCTCCACCACCGCCACTGCCCCCGGATCCGCCACCGAAAATCCCCATTCCTACCCCTCCAGAGGGTCCATGCTTCTTCATTATTTACATTGGTCCGCTGTGTAACCTGAGCCCAGGAGGATGTGGGCCTGAGGCATAGGACTCTCGACGGCAATAGCCAATGCGTGAGGTGTGGTTTATCTGCTTGTCTGTATAGAGAGGAGTCTGGCGGCGTGCTGGAATACTTGTACGATGCATGCGGGAATGTTACGGGCCAGGCGCAAGGCACCGTGGCTGCGCCGCAGATCACAGGAGAACCTGCCGACCAGATGGTCAACCCCGGCGACTTCGCGTCGTTCTCGGTGGTCGTGGCGGTTACGAGCGGGACGACGTTCCAGTGGGCATTCAACGGCACTGAAATCGCCGGGGCGACCGGTGACAGCCTGCTGCTGGCCGCCGTGAGCGCGGCCGACGCCGGCCAGTACTCGGTAACCGTGACCAACAGCGCAGGGACCGTTACCAGCTCACCGGCAACACTGGCGCTCGACAGCGGCGTCAGCCCGCCTTCGCCCCGGCTGCGCCTGACCGCGTACAGTGACACCGGCGGCTCGGTGACCGTAACACCATTCCAGCGTGACTATGAGCTGGGGGAACCAGTCACCCTGACCGCGACGGCGTCCGCGCCGAGCGTGTTCACCGGCTGGTCAGGGATCAGTACCGGGGACCTGCTCGCCACCACTAACCAGGTCACCGTGACGATGACCGCGGACATCACGGTGCGGGCGCGGTTCGCCGCCCCTGTACCGCTGCCGGAGGGGATGGTGGCGTTCTGGCGCGGCGAGACCGACGCCACCGATCTGATCGGCGGGCATTCGGGCGCCTTCTATACTGCAAACAACCCCACCGCGCCCAGCATCACCGAGTGGGGCAAGGTTGGCTCCGCGTTCGCCTTCGACGGAACCACCTACGTCCAGATACCCGACGCGTCCGGCCTTCAGCCGCCCCAGATCACGCTCGAAGCCTGGGTGTTCCCGACCGCGCTGAGCAGCAGCTATCAGACGGTCATCGGCCGCGGATCCTCGACCGCCAGCATCGAGCAGTGGTGGCTCGGCGTGCTCAACGGCGTTCCCCAGTTCATCACCCAGTCAACGGGGTTGCTTGCGGGCACCGCGACGATCCCGCTGAGCCAGTGGACCCACCTGGCCGTCACCTTCGACGGCGCCACCCAGGTGCTGTACGTGAACGGGACACAGGTCGCCTCGCAGGGCGCTCCCGTCGCCTTCACCTACGCGCCCGTGCCTGTCTGCATCGGCGCCACCTTGCAGAACACCGGGCCTTCCTACCTATTCACCGGCCTCATCGACGAAGTCAGCCTCTACGACCGCGCGCTCAGCCACGACGAGGTGTCCGCGATCTACGACGCCGATATCGCAGGCAAGAACGCCACCGCGCCCTACTTCACGACGGACTCCCCGCTGCCCACCGCCGCCGTCAACGGCACCGGCTACACCCAGCAGCTGACCACGGTCCTGGGCACGCCACCGATTACCTTCGCCCCGTCGGCCGGGGCGCTGCCGCCCGGCATGACCCTGTCACCGGCCGGTGAGGTGTCCGGGGGCTCGGGCGTGCCGGGGGTGTTCGACGTCACCGTGGCGGCCACCGACGCGTCAGGGAACTCGACCGAGCAGCTGTACGTGCTGGCCATCGCCTCGCCCCTTGCCCCGCCGCCTGGGCTGGTCAGCTGGTGGCGCGGCGAGCCCACTGCCAGCGTCATCGTGCTGGACAGCATTGACGGCAACAACGGCGGTTTCTTCACAGGGACAACCGCCGCCAGCCCCTCCTACACCCCGGCCGGGGAAGTGGGGGGCGCGTTCGCCTTCGACAGAACCACCTACGTCCAGATACCAGATGCGCCTGGCCTGCGGCCTGCCCAGCTCACGCTCGAGATGTGGGTGTCCCCGACCGTGCTGAGCAGCAGCTTCCAGGCGGTCATCGGCCGCGGGTACGCCACAGGTACCACCGTGACGTGGTCGCTCGGCGTGCTCAACGGCGTTCCCCAGTTCGTGTCCCAGTCAACGGTGCTGGCGGGAACCGCGGCGATCCCGCTGAGCCAGTGGACTCATCTGGCGGTCACCTTCGACGGCGCCACCCAGGTGCTGTTCGTCAACGGGATACAGGTCGCCTCGCAGGGCGGGCTCGGCGCCCTGGTCTACGACCCGGCGCCCGTGCCAGTCACCATCGGCGCGGCCTGGCAGAATGCCGGTCCTGCCGAGCTGTTCACCGGCCTTATCGACGAAGTCAGCCTCTACGGCCGCGCGCTCACGCCGACTGAGATCGGCGCGATCGTCGCGGTAGGGCCCGCAGGCAAAAGTACCGTAGGCCCGTACATCACGACAGAGCCCCTGCTGCCGGCCGCGATCGTAGGCCAGGCTTATACGCAGGCATTCACCTCCGTCCGGGGGACACCGCCGGTGAGCTACACGCTGCCCGAGGGCAGCACGGCACCGCCCGGCCTGACCCTGACCCCGGCCGGGGTGCTGTCCGGAACACCCACGGCCGCGGGCGCTTTCGTATTCACGGTCATCGCGACCGACGCGGCCGCGATGTCCGGCGAGCAGCCCTGCACCCTGCAGGCCTACCAGAGCGTGCCCGCTCCGGCCGGCCTGATCGGCTGGTGGAAGGCCGAGGGCAACGCCCTGGATTCGGCCGGCGACAATAACGGCGTACTGCAGGGCGGTGCCGGATACGCGCCGGGCGAAGTCGGCCAGGCCTTCTCACTCGACGGCTCCACCGGGTGCGTCGAGATCCCCGACGCAGCCGCAGTAGAACTCACCTCACTCACGCTCGAAGCGTGGGTGCTGTTCGATTCGACATCCGGCCTGAGCACGGTCTTCGCCAAGCCAGTAGGCAGCGGGCCATACGACTCCTACTCGCTGTGGCTGACCTCCGGAACTCTCAACGGAATACTCTCTGACGTTACCGGCTTCGGCGCGCAGCTCTCCGCGACTGCTCCGCTGACCACGGGAACGTGGTACCACGTGGCCTACACGGTCGACGACGGTGTCGGCCAGCAGGCGCTCTACGTCAACGGCGTCCAGGTCGCCAGCGGAGCGACCACGCTGTCCGCCGGCTATGACACCCAGCCGCTGCTGCTCGGCCGCGACACAGAGAACGGCGCGCCGAACTACTTCCTGCAAGGCCTCATCGACGAGGCCAGCATCTACAACCGGGCACTGACCCCGGCCGAGATCGTATCCATATACAACGCCGGACCCGCCGGGAAAGCACCCGTGGCGGCGCCGGTCGTGACGGGGGTCAGCCCGGCCAGCGGCACGGTGGCCGGAGGGGACACGGTGACGGTGACCGGCAGCGGCTTCACCAATGCGACTGGGGTCAGTTTCGGCACAGTGGCGGCTACGCACCTGGCGGTGGCCGGCGATACCGAACTCACCGTGAGCAGCCCGGCCGCGGCCGCCAGCGGCGCAGTGGACGTCACGGTCACCACCCCGGCCGGGATCTCGGCCACATCCGCCGCCGACCAGTTCACTTACGGCAACGGGTAGCCGTGTCCTACCGGTCCGTAACGGCAATCTGGGGAGGTCGTCGGCTCCCCAGACCGCCGCCAACGTGAGCATCCCGGTGCCAGCGCGGTCGCGGCATGAACGCCCTCTACGCCGTTGCCGAGGTACGGCAAGCGAGGTCGCTGGCCATACGATCGCGTTGATGAGGGCTTGACGAAAACCGCCGGGCAGTGCACGTAGAGGTGGGAGGACCTAGTGGGGGCAGAGCCAGAGCATCAGCTGACTGACCCGCCGGCCACCTGGCAGGAGCACTGGTTCGACCACCGTCAGCTGCTCAGGCTCTACCACAGCGACGGGCACTGCGCGATCTACACCGACTCCGGCGTGCCGGGCGGTGCTGCCGAGCCGCGGCCAATCCAGAGAGCCGGCCCGGCACCTGGATTAGTCCGGGCCGCAGACGGACTATCGTCAGGAGCGGCAGCGGCCAGGGCGAGAACAGGAAATGCGCCACCAATTCTTAACTCTTCGGACCCATGACCCACCCCGTTTCAGCCAGAAAGGCCAAAGATCGAACGAATCTGCTGGGCCTCTCGGCACTAGGGGGTAAACAGCTTCCAGTGCCCCTCGGAGACGACTTCGACGTTGCCGTCGGTCACCTTGATGGCGGTCTGGTCGTCGATCGCGTACGTCGGCGCCGGTATCCTCGCGGCCCGTTGTTCAGCGATGGCAGCACGGAGTGCTCCAGCACCGCCGGGGAAGGGGTATATCGCGGTCGCCGCAATGCCGAGCGCGTCAGACTGAGGGCGAGCGCGGCAAGCTGCGGGCCACAGACCCCGAGGGCCTGGCTGACGCCTGGGCGATGATCGAAGACATCTGGACCGGGACTGTCGCCCGGGCCAGGAAGCTGCCCGAACCGGTACTCCACGAGCAGGTCGACGGCGAGTGGAGCTTCGTGCAGACCCACCGTCACCTCGTGCTTGCCACGGACTGCTGGCTGCGGCGGATGGTGAAGGGCCGGATGCGGCACGGCCGGATAGACACCCGGTGGCGATGACGTCGGCGGGTTGACCATCTCGCCGGCGAACCCTCCGGGCCCTGGAATCGGTATCGACACGGGTGGGATAAGGGCGGACACTTTCCTGTGTGGCGGGATCGCTGCCGATGGTGGGAAGGGGCGCTGAACAGGCGGCCTTGTCAGCCGTCTATGCGCACGCCCGCGGGGGCCGGCCGCACGTGGCGTTGATTACCGGCGCCGCCGGAATCGGCAAGACCAGGCTGGTCGAGGAGTTGATGGCCCGGGCCCGGCTGGCGCCTGGTGGCGGGCAGGTACGGATCGGCGAGTCGGCACCGCTGGCGGGAGCCACCCTCGCCTACGGCCCTTTCCTGGCCGCGCTGGGCAGCCAGGCGGGTTGGCTGCTCGCCGACGACAGCGCGGGTGACATGCTCGCTGCCCGGCACCGCACGTTCCTGCGGGTGCTTGAGCTGCTGGCCGACCTGGCCGCTGCTTCCCCGCTTTTGCTTGTCCTGGAGGATCTGCATTGGGCTGACGAGTCATCCCGCGAGCTGCTCGCGTTTCTCGCGACCCGGCTGCGGGACGAGCCGGTGATGATAGCGGGCACGATGCGCGAGGAGGAGCTGGCCGCCGGTACCCGGCTGTGGCTCGCTGAGCTGGAGCGCCGCACGGCGGTGACCCGGCTGCGGCTGGGGCGCCTGGCTGACGCGGAGGTCGCCCAGCTTGTCGCTGGCCTCATGCCGGCCGAGACCGGCGCGGATGAGCTGACCGCGGTGGTCACGGTCGCGGCGGGTAATCCGCTGTACGCCAAAGAAGTGGCGATGGCCGGCACAGCCGTCCTGCCCGCCTCGATCAGCGATGCGGTGCTGGCCAGGGCGGCTCGCCTCATGGCTGCGGCGCAGGCGGTGGTCCGGCAGGTCTGCGTCGCCGACGGCGGGATGTCACATGACCTGGTGGCTGCCACCGTCGAGCTTCCGGAAGAGCAGCTGCTGGCTTCGGCCCGGCAGGCCGTCGACTCAGGGCTGCTGATCTCGACCGGTGACGGTTATGCCTTCGGGCACGAGCTGATCCGGCAGGTAATTTACGCTCAGCTGCTGCCCGGGGAACGACAGCGCCTGCATCGGCGCCTCGCCACGGCGCTCGCGGCCCGGGTGGCCGGGTCCGGCCCGATGCAGGGCAACCTGGCCCAGCACTGGCACCTGGCCGGCTGCCCCGGCCACGCCGCCGCGGCGGCGGTCACGGCTGCTCGCGAGGCAGTACAGGCCCGCGCCTACCCAGAAGCGCTCCGCTGTTACGCGCTGGCCCTGGAGCTGGCTGACTGGCTGCCGGAGTCAGGCCCTGGCCTGCTGGAGGAGGCGGCGCAGACGGCGAGCTGGGCCGGAGACCCGGACCGTGCCGCCGAGTGGGCGGCCCTGGCCCTGGCCCAGTCCGGCGCCGCCGCCGCGGCCGACCGCGCGCGACTGCTTGAGCGACTGGGTCGCTACCGCTGGGAAGCCGGAGATCTCCCGGCCGCCACCGACGCGACGGGGCAAGCCATCGTCCTGCTAGCCGACGATCCCCCGTCCGCCCTGCAGGCCCGCGTCCTGGCTGCGCACGCCACGGCCCGGATGCTGGCCGGGGATCTCGATGCGGCACTCCCCCTGGCGGAACGGGCGGTCACAGCCGCCAGGCGGGCAGACGCCCTGGCCGAACAGGCCCACGGCCTGGCGACGCTGGGCATCGTCCAGGCTCAGCGCGGCGCGCTTGACACCGGGCTGGCGGCCCTGGATACGTCTTTCTGCCTGGCCAGGCAGGCAGGCAGCGTCGAAGGGGTAGTCCGCGCCGCGGCCAACCACATGTACCTGCTGTGCACCGCAGGCCGGTTTACCGAAGCGCTCGCGGTAGCACACGACGGCAGGCAGGCTGCCGTAGCCCTGGACACGCCGACGGCACTGTCGTCGGTGCTGGACAACAACACGGTGGCCGTTCTCATCGCCACAGGACGCTGGGCGCAAGCCGACCGGCTGCTGTCCGAGCTGGCCGGCCAATCGTCGGGCAACGCGACGAGATACCTCCAGCTCCAGCAGCTGGAACTGGCGGTGGGCCGGGGTGATGACGAGCGTGCCAGCGACCTGGCTGCGGCGTTGCGGAAGTCGGCCGAGGACCCGAGGATTGCCGGGCCGATGCATGCCTGCGCCGCAGAGCAGGCGCTGAACGCCGGCGACCTGGCCGCCGCGGCACAGGAGGTCCTTGACGGGCTAGCGGCGCTGGCCGACGCCGCTCTGCCCGCGGAGGAGATCCGGCTGCTGTCCGCCGCCGCCAGGATTGCCGCCGATATCGCGTTGCTGCCGCCTCCGGTCCGGCCGCCCGAGCTCGCGGAGCACTGGGAACAGTCAGCGGCCAGCGTCGGGGACCGGGCCCTGGCCATCACCAGGACCCCCAGCGGCGAGCACTCCGAGGTGGCCGCCTTCGGCGTCCTGGTGGCCGCCGAGCAGGCCCGCGAGCACGGGACGGATCGCCGGGCGACCTGGCGTGCCGTGGCAGACGCGTGGCAGCAGGCCGGCCAGCCGTACCGGGAGGCCTACGCGCGGCTGCGCGAGGCCGAGGCGGCGGTCCGCGCCGGACGGCGCGATCAGGCCGCCCGTGCGCTTGGCGCGTGTGCGGAGCTGGCCGGTCCCCTGCAGGCGGCTCCGCTGCTGGCCCTGGCCGACGACCTGGCGCGCCGGGCCAGGCTGACCGTCAGGCCGGCCGCGCAGCGGTCCGCGGCGGCCGGCGCCCGGTTCGACCTCACCGACCGCGAGCGGGACGTGCTCGACCTCCTGGCCAGCGGCGACAGCAACCGGCAGATCGCCCGTGCCCTGTTCATCAGTGACCGAACGGTCGCCGTGCACGTGTCCCGGATCCTGGACAAGCTCGGCGTGCGCAACCGCACCCAAGCGGCAGCCATCGGGGCCAGGCTGAACGTGCCCGGGCCGCTGCCGCCCCCCGCTGACACCTGAGGAGGACTCATGACCACGGCACCGACCGTCGAGCACTTTCCGCTGCCGGTCAGCTACTTGCTGGTCGAGGGCGACCCCACCCAGTGGGGCCTCAGCGAGCGCATCATGACCGGGCTCACTGATGGCGACCCCGTCGCGCTCGCGGTCGCCACGCCGCTCGCGGGCACGCTCCTGCTCGCGCCCCGCCGCGCGGGAAGCCTGTTCGTGCAGCAGGTGCCGGGCGGCCTGACCGGCTGGGTGCCCTGCGTCAAGCTGCCGGCCCCGGCCCTGTACCTGCCGCGGCCGGCCGGCGTGGCCCCGCACTCGCCCTGGTATACGCTCGCCGCCGGCACCGACCTCGGAGCCCTGCAAGAGGACATCCTGGCGGCGATGCGCGACGGAGCCCTCATCACCGTCAGCGCCAGCCTCGGCGGGTCCGATGGCACCTTGGTACTCAACGGCGCCGAGCTGCCGTTCGCCGTCCTTGCCGACGCCGAGCTGACCACCCAGCCCAGTTAAGAGGAGTCGTCCTCAAGGCGACGCCGGTTGCCGTTGACCTGAGGCGCCGTTGCGGCCCAGGTTCGCGCTGACCGCAGGGGCCGCGTAGTCAATTCCGCCGCGCTTATTACGCATTTCTCCTGATTCGCTGCCTGCACCCAGGCGCGCAGGCTGGGTGGACCCACCGTGGACAGGAGAAAGGAACGATCATGCGAAACAGAGCAGTGCCGCTGCTGGCAGCCGTGCTCGCGGTCGGCACGTTGGCGGCTGGCGGCGCCATCGTCACCACCGCGGGGCCGGCGCTGGCCGTGTGCGGCCAGAACGGCCCGTGCCCCGGGCCGTCACCGTCACCGACCATCAAGCCCCCGCCACCGCCAACGGTCGTGTTCTCGACCAGCGGCCTCACCGAACGCGACGTGACGCTGACGCCAGGCCGCACTTCCCCCGGGGTCATCCAGATCGGCGCCAAGGAAGGTTTCACGATCACCGCGACAACACAGGTCGCGGGCGCCACCGTGGCACTGGCCGGCGAGGACAAGTTCACCTGCCAGGCGCCGAACGGCGGGGTGGACGTCACCTATGACTACGTCTACGTGCCGCACTTCACCGCGTCGCCCAAGTCGTTCGACTTCCAGCCGTTCAGCTGCAACCCCGGATACCTGCTCACCACCGGGACGTACCGGATGTACGCCGAGGCGGAGGACTCAAGCGGGACGGTCATCGGGACCACGCCCGCGCAGACCTACCAGTTCACTCCGGAGATCACACTGAACAACGTGGTCGTGCCCGAGTCCAGCTACGGGGTCGACACCGGCCTGATCCTGCTCCCGGGCGACACGGTCACCTTCACCGCGTCTGGCCAGATCTGGGCCGGGGTGCTGCTGACCGGGACCAACGGCCCGCAGGGCTGGGTGGACGACGCGGGCGACTGCGACCCGAAGTTCCCGCTCGTCTGCGCGCCTCCCTACGGCCTGATCGGCTCCCTGGATAACGACGGCGGCTACTTCTACATCGGCGCCGGCGGAGGCGCGGCCCAGCCGCCGATGCCGACGCTGGCCTCCTGGGGTGTCGACGGCCGGATCGGCAACTACGTCGACTGGCCATCGCCGCCGCTCGACCTGCTCGCGGCGCCGACCCACCTGATGCTGCGGACCAACGACGACACGCCCGGCAACGGGTCAGGCGCCTTCTCCGTCAACATCCAGATCGCCCGCGACGGCCAGTTCTGACCCTGCTGGGATCGTTATCCCGATGCCAGGCCCGGATCGCCTCGGCGGCGTATAGCGGCGCCGCCGAGGCGTCCGCCGACTCGCCTGTGGGGCCCGCGCCGGATGTCGACCGAGGCGGGCCTTGCCGCCGGAACGTTCGCGGGGACCGCGCAGAACACTCTTTACTGGTCCAGGACTACCTTCCGTAATGAGCGTAGCAACGCAGACCCCAAGTACCCGCCCTCCTGGACGGGCCGGCCGGCCTTTCGCGCCCATGTGCTGAGGCGGGCAGATCCATCTGGCACGCTTCAGCCCCTCGGCAGGCTCCTTGGACGTCCGGATCTGCCGAATAGCGGATGTCGCATGTCCGTATAGTTATACGGCACTCGGTAAGAGGCTGACGGTCGCTGAGATCGTCAATTCAGCCCTGCCCGTTCGTATCCGGGGCGTCCACCCGCATATGACATCTGATATTGCAACGGGATTTATCCTATCCCATGGCTTGGCCTGCGGAAACGCAGCTCTCCGCGGCCGAGTCGTAGTGCGGCAATGGGCAATGCGCCGGGTCAGTGGTGGTGAGCTAGTTTGGGCATGGAACAGGCCGTAAGGTGTAGGTGAACTGAACGACCTTGATACAGAACGTCATTCCCGGGGCCATGGTGTCCTGGCCGTCGTTGGCAGGCTCATGCTTGCGCTAGAAGCCGTGCAGGCACGCCAGCCGGGAGTCCGGAGGGCCCGGACGGGAGGAGGCAAGGACGAATGACCGTTGCCGGAGAAGCCGTCCAGTATTTGCGGTGGAGGAAGGACGTGGCCGACCACGACTATGCCGCTGCCTCCAGCTACCTCAGTATCCGCTTTGGGGAGAAACGG
>JBEKGC010000168.1:0-12897 GCA_050013055.1 Streptosporangiaceae bacterium | reverse complement strand
GGGGCGGCAGTGTTATCGGTAACCCCACTTGAGCAGGTACTTGGCTCCTGCCTCGAAGCCCTCGGGGCTGAGCAGCTCGAAACCGAAGGCGTCGGCGAGCCGGCCGGTCGTGTTGAACGCGGCGCAGACCGCGAGCGCATCCTGGACCTGCTGGCGTGAGACACCTGCGGACAATACTTCCCGCATGTCCCCGGCGCCGCCTTTCCTTCCCGGGTCAGCTGCCGAGCATTCGCAGCGTGGCCCGGAGCCCGTCCTCGACGGGGGCCGATTCCAGGTCGGCCAGCACCGCTTGAACCCTTCGCGGCGTCCCGGGTACGCCTGCCCCGCGGTCGCGGTGTGCGCGGCGACGCAGAACGCGGACTCGTTTACCTTCGACACGTAGGCCGCCGTCAGCTCCCGGTCAGCTACCGACCAGGCGGAAGGCCCGCGCATCGGCACCCTCCGAACCACGGCAGTATGCCCTGTCCATCCCTGGCCCTGACGGAACCGCAGGCATCACCGGTCACCCCAGGGGCTCCGAATCTCCGGAATGCTCCATGGGCCGCCGTGGAGCCGGGCGGGACAGCCCGGCCCCACGGCATCGCGGTTTGCCGCAGGCGCCGTGCTGGCCGTCAGCCGGGCAGGTCGGCGAGCTCGCCGACCTCGACCCCGCCGCCGGCGGCCACGATCGGGCAGCCCTTGGCCAGCGTCAGCGCCTCGTCGAGGTTCTCCGCGGTCACCAGCGAATAGCCGCCGAGCCGCGCGCCGTCTCCGCCGTCGCCCACCGTAGCCCGGTCGAAGACCGGCTTGCCCAGGTCGCGCAGCTGCGACCCCATGCCCTGGAACCAGGCGTTCCAGGCGGCGATCCCGTCAGGGGTGCCCGGCGTGTAATCCGCCGGGCTCCGGTAGGTGAAGATGAACTCGGCCATCGTGTGCTCCTCGCGTTCGGCCGGCCTGTTGCCGGCTTTGCCTTCGAACGGGTAGACACCGGCCAGCCCCGGAGTTGGGCGGCGGTAACTCCGGCGCCGCTGCGCCGCCCAGTTGCCGGCGCCGGCGGTGTCTATACCTGTGCAGCAGCGGGGTGACGAAAGCGAGATGGCCAATAAGCAACGAGCTCATCGCACGGGCGCGGGCCGGAGACAAAGACGCCTTCAGCGACCTGGTCGACCCGCACCAGAGCGAGCTGCGGGCGCACTGCTACCGGATGCTCGGCTCGGTGCACGACGCCGAGGACGCGGTCCAGGAGACGATGCTGGCGGCCTGGGTGGGGTTCGCCGGGTTTGAAAGCCGCGCGTCGGTGCGCACCTGGCTGTACCGGATCGCAACCAGCCGGTGCCTGAACGCCCTGCGCTCCGCCGGCCGACGGCCGGACCGGAGCTGGACCCCGCCAGCGGTCGAGCCGCCGGAACCGACGCAGTTCGCCGAGGTGACCTGGCTGGACCCTTACCCGGACATCCTGCTGGACAACCTGGCCGGCGCGGAGAAGGGTCCGGAGGCCCAGGTGGAGGCCAGGGAAGCCATATCGCTGGCGTTCGTTACCGCGCTGCAGCTGCTGCCGCAACTTCAGGTTGGAACGACCTCATTGCCGCCAAAACGGCGCGAGGCAGAAGTGCCTACGACGTGGGTAACTCGGCCCACACTGCGGTCGGCGGCCTACTGGCCGGATTGTCCCGTGGCGATAGGGTGTGGGTGTGGGGGTGGAACCGGTCACCAGGCCTGCCGGGAAGCTACATGGCCTGACCCACGCACGTACCAGCTTCATCGGCCGGCCCATTCAGGGTTTTGATGGACAGTCCGTTCGTCACGGTGCGTAAATTCCTGTGCCGTTGCCGCCTCGCATTTCGGCCACGTCCGGTACTCGGGCAGCTAGTCACGCGAGGATCAGGTGTCCCGGGACGCGGCCGCGGTGAACAGACGCGGACGCCGGCCGTTCGGTTTCCCGCGCCCGCTGCCGCTAGTCGCAGTGGTCGGCGGGCGGTTCTCTTCCCATATTGGCGCCTTCATGCTGCTCCACAGAAATCCCGCAGGTCCGCGTCCGGGCGGCGGTCTCCACAGAATTCCCGCGGACTAGACGGCCTACACGACACGAAGAAGGCCTTGACCACTATGGGGTCGCGAAGGCCGGCCGGAAGGCAACGAGTTCGACGTCGCGTAGAAGAGCCGCTTAGAAAGCTAGGACTGCCACCGCCTGGTCAGCACCCGCAGTGCGAGTCTGGGCCGCAGCATCGTCTGGGGGCGCTCAAGCAGCCCGACGACCCGGAGGAACGCCGCGGCGGCGTCCGGATCCCGCTCCCCGAGCTCGTGCAGCCGGGGCAGGTAGGCGTTCACGATCCGGACGAGGGGCGTGCGCTTCCCGGTCACGCCCGGGAAGCCCAGGTCGTTGCCGGTCGAGATGGTCCACGGGTCATCGACCGCCTTGGCCATCGCCTGGAAGTGCCGGCGCCAGGTCAGCGGCTGCCCGTCGGCCAGTAGCCCGCGCAGCGCGATCGCCTGGAGCGAGGCAGACGTCATGCCCTGGCCGTAGATCGGGTTGAAGGCGCACACCGCGTCGCCGAGAACGAGGAAGCCCTCGGGGAAGTCCCGCATCCGCTCGTAGCGCTGCCGCACGTTCGCCGGATAGCGGAACGCGACCGGGTCGTCTAGGGGCTCGCCGGCCCTGATGGCTTCGGGGATGTCCGGGAACCGCAGGCTCGCGACGAACTCGTCGAAGCCTTTCGGATCGGTCGGCGGGTGGTCGCCGAGGAGCCCGGCGGCGGTCAGCAGGAACCGGTCACCGGTCTTCTCCAGCCCGGCGGCACGCGGATGCTCCGGGGTCCAGAAGTTCATGATCAGATGGTCCGTGCCCAGTATGTCTGGCGGCAGCCGGTAGCTCCGCGTCGCGTAGGCGACGTCGACGGTCACCTTCTCCGCGACAGGCCGGGCGTAGCCCAGTTCCTCAAGCCACACCGGCGCCCGTGAGGCGCGGCCGGTGGTGTCCACGATCAGGTCGGCGTCGATGACATCCTCGGCCCCGCCGTCGGAGCGGACCCGGACCCCGGTCACCCGCCGCTTGTTTCCCGCGGCCACCGGCCCGATGATGTCGCGGCCCTCGAGGAAGGTAACGCCGCTGAGGCCCTTTACCATGGACCGGACGTGCGCCTCGAGCATCGGCCGGGTGGCGAACAGGACAGGCTGGCCGATGTCGGCCTGGGCGAGGCGGTGCCCGGACAGGAACCACCGGATATTGCCGAGCAGGTCGCCGACCGGGGCACCGGCCTCGGCGACCTGCTTGGTCAGGCCGGGGAACAGGTCATCGAGAATCTGCCCGCCGCGGCAGAGCAGCGCGTGCAGGTGCCGCCCCTGCGGAACGCCGCGCCGCTGACCGGCCTCGGCGGGAAGCGCGTCGCGCTCGATGACGGTGACCTCGCGGAACGACTCGCTCAGCACCCGAGCGGTCAGCAGGCCCGCCATGCTCGCGCCCAGGACGACAGCGTGTTCTCCCTGAGCGCGCGCCATGTCAAACTCCTCCGAAGCAGCGTCAGATACCTTCGAGGCTCGCTAATTGAGACGGCGCGCGGCAACTTATGGATTGCTGACTTGTGAATCGGCCAGCAGTTTCAGGTAGCCACCTCGACGATCCGCTCCGCACGCGCGGCATACGATTCCTGGTCATCGCCGAGCAGGCCCGCCACCTCAGCACCCGCGACCCCGGCCAGGCGGGGCAGCTGCTCGAACGCGCCTGCAGGCTGTTCGCCCAGGCGGGATCCGTGGGCGAGGCAGCCGCCGCGATGGGAACGCTGGCGGACATCGCCTACCGGCGCGGGAATTCTGAGGAGGTGCTGCGGATCCGCCGCGAGGTCAAGCTGCCGGTCTATCCCGGTTCATCAGCCCCGGCCCGCGGCCCTGGCCTCCAGCGTGTAAGGCTACCGAGCACGCCGAACTTGACAATCTGTACCCGTATGTACCGCCGCAGTTGCTATTCACCTTGCGCGCCGAATCGACGATATGTAATTGTTCGAGCCGATTACAACATGCCTGCTCGTAGCGCTACACGACCGCGGGAGCGCTAACCGAGCCTGTTGTGGCCGACCTGGATCGCGGTCGATGATGTGACCTACCGCTTAATTCGGTCCGTCACGCGTTGGGATTATCTCGGTTTCTGTCAGTCGCGATTTACCTGTATCCCCCGGCCAGGATGTGCGGCCGTGACCAGATCGTGCGCTCGGGCGATGTGATAGGCCGGCGATTTGTACAGGGTGAACCGGTCCGCTGCTCGGTAGGCTGCGCGTATGCGGGTCCAAAACCGTTGGCTAAACCTGGTGCTCGTGACGTGTGCTGCCGCGGTCGCGGCCGGTCTTTCCTGCTGTCCGGCACGGCGGATTTCGGCGCCCAAGCGGGTCAGTGGCTACTGACCGTGGCGGTCGCCTTCGCGGTTACCGGCGCCCTGAGTCTGGTCGTGCGACAGATCGATCAGCGCCGAAGCGAGCGGGAAGCCTGGCATGCCGTGCTGCACGACCTTGTCGTCGCAAACCAGAAGGTGGAGATGGCCCGGCTCCGGCTGCTGGCCCATCGGTCCGCGCGGTCGTACCAGGAGCAATTCGGACCCAGCCCCGACCAACCTCGAGCGTTGACGCAAGTGTCCTGGCCTGGTGATGCCCGAACCTTAAAGTTCAAAGTCTTGCCGTTTGGTGACGCCGGCGCGCTGGTCTGGTCGGTCTCCTGAGGCGCGCTAGGCCCGCCAGACAAGGGTGGTCTGTGTGCGCCGACCTCCTTCGTGGTGCCGCCGTCGGCCGCACAAATCCGGCGTTCCGTTCTGATTCTGCGCCGGCTCAGTCCTCGCGCCCGCATCATCCTCGGCTGGTTAGGCTGACCTGCGGGATGGTCCCGGAAAGGATGCCTGCGGACCAGTAGAAGGTGAACGGATGAGCGAGGTCGCTGGCGTCCGCGAATACCGCGTAAGACAGGACGGATCGGCCGGGGGACACTGTCCGCTCCTTTCCGGGGTGATCTGAGCAGTAAGTGGCCTCTGAGTAAATCACCTGGCCGTCGCTGAGCACGGCTGCTGCAGCCGAGCGTTCCGAGTAGCCCCCGCAGGTCAGCGATTCAGGTGAGGACCCTGTGTTCCTGTATGTGATGAAGAGGGTGGCAGTGCCATTCTTGGCGACCTGGACACCGGTCACTGTCAGGATCAGCTGGTGCGAGCTGGAGATCTGGCGGTTCACGGGATAGCTGCCGGGCGCGAGCTGAGCGCCGCCGGAGGACGAGAGGGCATATGCGATGACCGCGGTGAGCGCGAGCAGGGCGAGCACGCCAGCGCTGATGCGGTTACGCCTGGTCTTGACCTGGTTTCCCGTGGCTCGGGCATCTCGGACGGGGGTATCTTCGCCGCCGCCGCGTTCGTGGGCGGCCCGGTGGCGTTTTACTCGCAGCCCGAGGTAACCCAGGGTGCCGGAGACGGCGAAAACCGTGCCGCTGACGATCACCACTTCGGTCAGCGACGCTCCTGCGTGGATCTGGCGGAACCGCTGCGAGCCGAGGAACCCCAGATCGGCAGCCGCACCCAGCAAGCTGGCTGTATAGGCGACTCCCGCGATGGTCCAGACGGCGTGGCGGGGGGATCGCCAGCCGATCAGCACGCCCATCGCAGCACCTGTGCCGAGGTTCAGCAGCCCGAGCGCGGAGACAGAGCCGCCGGCCGCCTGCAGGAGGACACCCTCGATGTAGTCGGCGGCAACCAGCAGCGCCGCGTATCCGGCAATGGCGAGGAGCCTGTTCCGGAGGACGTCTCGGAGCGGCGCCGGAAGTGCGATCCTCCGTTCGTCCAGCTCGCTGACGACGTAATCGACGAAAAGGACCGGGACTACCGCGAAGGACTCTACCTGCGGTTTCTGCAGGATACTTCCGCCGAGCAGGAGTATCAGCGAGGCGAGTCCTCCGCAGATCGCCGCCGCCAGGAGCCGGGGAACCGCCGTCCTACGGAAACTCTTCCGGTCACTCGCGGTTTCCTCTGGAGCGGGAACGCTGAGCGTCTTCCCCGCACGCCTGTCTGCGTCGCGGGAGGCTGACGGCAGCCACAGCCGGTACTCCGGGTCGTAGTACATCCCGCCGCCTGGTCTCCTGTCTCCTGGGTCGCTGCCGGTATTTCCTGCCATCGCCATCACCTTTCGAACGCTGGGCATGGTTCAGCCGAGGGCAGAGATCAAGATCCTGGCCAGCTTGATGTCTCCGGCATGATCGCCGGATTGCTCGCCGGGAACGCCGGTGATCTCGATGTTGTCCTTACCTGTCAGGACAGCCAGCCCGTTGGCCGATGCGGCGGCCTTATTGCCTATCCCGGGCACGCTGGTGACAGGAAAGACTCCGCCCGTCAGTCCTCGGCTGTTCGCGTCAAATGCGTCGGTACTGCTGGTGACCTCCACCTCTACCGTGATTTCCTGCCCGTTGCTCAGGTCATACGTGCAGTCGAACGCATCCGGGTCGGGCCAGGAATCCAGCTGGCTGGGGGTCGCCTGGATGACTGTGCCGCCTCCAACTGCCGCGACCTGGGACGACGGCACCAGCGTGCAGACGTTGATCGTGCTGCTGCTGTCGTTCGTGCCGCTGCCGCTCGAGCCCCCGCAGGCCGACAGACCTAGTACCGTCAGTGCAATCGCGGCAAGCGGGGCCGCGATGGCGTACTGGATCTTCATGGTGTTCTCCCTCTCCCCGCGACGTAACCGCCGCTGTCCTCAATGGTGGATTCCGCGGCCCGCAGCGGGCAGGGAGAGAACTGCTGAGTCCGGGGTGGGCAGATCTGCCCACCCCGGACTCAGTTCCGGCCTTGGGGGAGACCGGTTAGGCTTCGGGTGTGCGCACTACGTCGGCTCCGGATAATGCGGAGGCGCATGCTGATCGCATCGCGTCTGTGGTTTTCATGGCGGGTCGCGGCGGTCAGATCGTCTTCTCGGCGCTGATGCTCGCTAACGACCGGCGGCGCTACGACCGGCCAGGGTTGCAGACGGTGGCGCTGGCCGGCATAGTGGTCGAGTCGGGCTGGCTGAGCCGTCGGCTCATCCGGGCACGCGGCTATGACGACCGGGTCGGCGTCTGGGTCGACTGCCTGTCCGCCGCCGCGGCGCTGCTGATCTCACACCGCGGCTTGGGCACCCAGGGCGGAGCACCCTGGGCGAAGAACGTCGCCATAGGGGCAGCAATCGGTGCGGCAAGCGCACGGCGCACCGAAGACACCATCGGGACAGTCGGCACGCTGTGCGCCGCGGCAATCGCGACGGGGCTACGGGCACGGGGGCGCGATGCGCATGTCGCTGGACTCGCCCTCGCCGTCAACGACGCGGTGAGCTGGGCGGGCACCCATGTCGCGTCCCGGTCTTACCTCAGCGCGCATCGCAACTATGGCCGCCTGCGGGACGAGGCCGACGCGCTGACGGTCGAGCGTGCCGCCGCGTCCGCGTCGGAGGCCGAACGCAGTCGCCAGCACGAACTGCTGCACCAGGTCACGATCGGTGTGCTGAGCGGCATCGCCGACGGCGCCGGGCTCGGCGCGGTGGTAACCGCGGCCGGCGCCGAAGCAGCGCGGCTGCGGTATGCGCTGCGCGCCGGAGGTCATGTCCCCCAAGGTCTTGACCGGGTCCTCGCCGAGATCGCCGAGAGGGCGTCTGCCCGGGGGATGCGGGTCGAGCTGGTGACCGATGGGCTCGGCGCGGTCCGCGGAACCGGGGCGACGGCGGCGCTGGGGGCGGCGACGGAGAAAGCAGTGGACACCGCGCGGGAGCTCGGCGGGGCGGTCCGGACGGTGGTAAGGGCGGTCAGCGAGGACGGCATCGTCACGGTGACTGTGCGAGATCATGGCCGCGGCTTCCAGCCAGGGGCTGGCAGTGACTACGAATGGAGGCTAGCGGGGATCCGGGATCTGCTGCGGCCATGGGGCGGCGAGCTCATGACCCGGTCCGAGCCAGGCGGAGGTGTCCGGGTCACGCTGAATGTCTCAGCCGGTGACAGCAGCGCCGATGACGCGCCGGACGGCGTCCCAGACGACCGCGTCCGGCAGCGACCGGCAGGTGATCACGACGACGCCGTCGCCGATCGCGACGTCTATGCCGGACTCGCCGGCGGCGATCTCGCTGGTCCGCAGCACCAGGTCAGGGTCGCCGGAATCGAGGAGACTGACGTCGGCGCTCCGCGCGATCCGTTCCAGGCCGGCGCGCAACAGGGGGAGCCCGGCAGCTATTCGCGCAGACGCAACTCCATGCATTCGATCAGCATCGCATTACTGCGCCGATCCGGGATGGGCAGAACTACCCAATTCGACGAGCTGCCTGCCACGCAGGCCCGGTCCGCCGATCGCACGCTGCTGACGGCGTTGCTGGCCTGGCGGGCGACAGGGCTGGTGACGGGAGCGGCGGCGCTGATCGCGGGGCGCGCCCGCTACCGGAGCCGCAGGCTGGCCGTGGCCCAGCTCGCACTCGCCGCGGGGGAGTCCGCCTGGTACGCCCGGCGCGTGCTGCGCGGTGACCGCTGGTCCGATACGACCGCGTCCAGTATCGACGCCGCGACCGCCGTCACCGTCGTCCTGCTGGGCCGCGCGAACCTCGAATACGCCGACCGCGCGACATGGATCAACTGGCCACCCTGGACGTTCGCGGCGAATGTGATCTGCGGGCAGGCGATGGGCGCCGCCTCCACCGCCCAGGCCCTGGCTGGAGGGGCGGCCGTCATGGGCGCCCACGCAACGCAGAGCCGGCGAGCCGGAGACGCCGTCGCGGATTCCGCCGCCCTGGCGGCGCACTTCCTGGTCGCTCGTCTCCTCGCCGCGCAGACGCGGAGCAGCGCGGTGCGCCTGGAGCAGGCGCGTGGCCGCGCGGAGGCTGAAGGCAGCCGGCTGGCTCAGGCGCGCGAACGATCCGTCCAGCTCAGAACGCTGCATGACCACGCATTGCAGACGCTGGAGACGATCGCAAGCGGACGGTTCACTGACCTGGACATGGTCCGGCGGCATGCCCGCGCCGAGGCGGCGCGGCTCGGCCGTGAGCTGAGCGGGGCCGATGCCGCACCGCAGTCGTTCGCTGGCCGACTCGGCACAGTCCTGGACGAGCACCCCGGGCTTCTCATCGAGTTCGAGTGCCCCGATCTTCATGACGTCTCCGAACCCGTGATTGCGGCCTTCTGCGGCGCGGCCGGCGAGGCGCTTACCAACGTGCGCAAGCACGCGCAGGCAACCCAGGTCCGCGTCGCCGTGAAAAACGCCGGCGACAGCCTGACAATCACGATCGCTGATAAGGGCGTCGGCTTCGATCCATTAATGGCCCGTGGAGGCTTCGGAATGCGTGAATCAATCGAACGGCGCATGCGTGAGGCCGGCGGCGCCGCGCGCGTCGAGTCGGCGCCCGGCGCCGGTACCCGGATCACGCTGGAGTGGCCAGCATGATCTCCGTCGCCATCATCGATGATCACCCGCTGTACCGTCAGGGCCTGGCGCTGGCCGTGGAACAGGCCGGTGACTGCACGCTCAGGGCCGACGCCGCTTCCATCGAGCATTTTGACCGGCTGGACGTGACCGTCGATGTTGTCCTGCTCGACCTGCACCTACCGGGGATCGAGGGGGCGGAAGGGGTCGCGCACGTCTGCGCGCGCGGGCCGAAGGTCATCGTGGTATCGGCGGCAGGCGCCCCCGACGACGTCATCGACGCCCTCGCCGCCGGCGCAGTGGGCTACCTGACCAAGGATGCAGAGGCAACCGACATCCAGCGAGCCGTCCGGGCGGTCGCTAACGGCCAGACCTACGTCTCGCCGACGCTGGCGTCCTACCTGATCAGCGCGGACAAGCAGCCCGTCAGCCTAGAGCATCAGCTCAGCCCGCGCGAGCTGGAGATTCTCGCCCTGGTCGCCGCAGGCGAGACCGACCGCGACATTGCCAGCCAGCTGTTCATCGCGCCGGCTACGGTCTATTCGCATCTTGAGCGGATCAGGGACAAGACCGGCGCCCGCCGCCGCGCCCAGCTGACCCGGCTATACCTAGAGAACAAGAAACCCTAGCCGCCGATGCCACCGTCGATTGGCCGGCCTTCTGACGAAAAATCCGCGCTCGACGGAAGAAAAAGAGCCTGAAATGAAATCACCCCAGCTATTTTCCGTCGGGCGCCGAATTTCCGTCCAATCCTCAACGCTGAGCGTCATGCCCGAGCCGCACCCATGGTCCTTGCATGTGCGGTGGGTTTAGGTCGGGAGTCTTCGGGTGCTGCGGTTGATCGTGGAGCGCGGCACCGGGCGTGTCACAGGGTGATGGTGCCGCGGATGTAAGCGGTGGCAGCGCCGCCGACCCAGACAGTGCCGTCCGGATCGACGGTGATCTCGATGGTGGCGGCCCGGCCCATGCGCGTGCCCTGGGAGACCCGGTAGGTGGAGGGTGCGGCGCCGGTGGCGGTGAGCCATTGTCCGACCGAGGCGTTCATACTGCCGCATGCCGGGTCCTCGGCCACGCCGACGCGGGGGGCGAAGGTTCGCATCTCGAAGGCGTGCCCGGATCCGTCGGGGTAGGCCCCGATCGCGCCGACCATCGCGGCCGGGATGAGGGAAAGGTCAGGTTCGAGGGCGAGGACCTCCTCGGCGGTGGGCAACTGGATCACGGCCCAGCCGGGTCCGTTGTCGACCCACTGGTGGGCGAGGACACGGTCCCGGTTGATGCCGAACGCCGCGGCGATCTGGCCGACGAACTGTTCCGCGAGCGGGCCGTCGCGGACAAGCGGCGGGGCGGCGAAGGACAGGATGCCCTCGCCGTGGCACACGCTGACCAGGCCCGCGGCGCACTCCTGCACGATACGGCCGGGGTGCCGTGGTGTGCCGCCGCCCTCCAGCCATGCGCGTGCGGAACCGAGGGTGGGGTGCCCGGCGAACGGCAGTTCACCTCCGGGGGCGAAGATCCGCAGCCGGTAGTCCGCCTCCGGCGCGGTGGGAGGCAGGATGAACGTGGTCTCGGACAAGTTCGTCCAGCGCGCCAGGCCCTGCATCTCCTGGTCAGTCACGTCCGTGCCGTCGAGGACGACAGCAACCGGGTTGCCGAGAAAGGGCGTCGTGGAGAACACGTCGACCTGCATAAACGCACGTGAGCGCGGCATAGTTATCAAGGCCTTTCCGCGAGCGGATTCCAGGACGGCCGGGTGGTCAGGTGCTCACCGCGGCGGCGACCGCCGCGAGGGCGTCGGCGACCAGGTCGTCGGTGTCCTCGGTGCCCGCGGCCAGCCGGACCAGGCCGAGCGGAACGCCTGACGCGGCGATCTGGTCCTCGCTGAGCATCCCGCGCCACATCGACGCCGGATGCACGGCCAGGGATTCCACCCCGCCGAGGCTGGCCGACCGGCGGGCATAGCGCAGCCGGCCGAGGAACGCGTCGGCGGCCTCGAAACCGCCGGCGAGCTCGAGGGCGAGTACCCCGCCGAAACCGCTCATCTGGCTGGCCGCCAGTGCATGCTGCGGGTGGGTCGCCAGGCCGGGATAGTGCACCCGGGCTACGGCCGGATGGCCGTTCAGCGCCTCGGCGAGCGCCTGGCCGTTGGCGTTGTGCCGTGGCATGCGCAGCGGCAGGGTGCGCAGGCCGCGCAGCAGCAGCCATGCATCGAAGGGGCCAAGCACGGCGCCGGTGAGCAGGGCGACGTCCCAGATCCGGTCCAGGATCTCGGCCGGCCCGGCCAGCACCCCGGCGGACACGTCGGTGTGGCCGTTGAGGTATTTGGTGGCGCTGTGCCAGACCAGGTCGATGCCGAAGTCCGCCGGCTGCTGGTTGACCGGGGTGGCGAAGGTGTTGTCCGCCATGGTTAGCACGTTGTGCGCGCGGGCCAGGGCCGCGACGGCGCGCAGGTCGGTGACCTGCAACAGCGGGTTGCCCGGCGATTCCACCAGGATCAGGCGGGTCTGCGGGTTCAGTGCCTTCTCGAACGCCTCCGGGTCGGTCTGGTCGACCAGGCTGGTCGACACGCCCAGCCGCGGCAGCAGGTTCAGCAGTACTGACGCCGTCCCGCCGTAGGTGGATTTCTGCCCGATTACGTGGTCGCCGGCGGACACCAGGCCCAGCAGGGCGGTGGTGAGCGCAGCCATCCCGGACGCGGTGACCATTGCCGCCTCGGTGTGCTCCAGTTCCGCGACCACGGCCGCGACCTGCGCGTGGTTCGGGTTGCCGTAGCGGGTGTAAAAATCATGGCCCCGCCGGTCCACGGCGACCTGCGCGAACTGCTCCGCGTCCTCGGCCCAGAACGCCGCCGTCTGGTAGATGGGCCGTGCCACCGCGCGGCTGGGATGGATGTCGCGATCGGCGTGAATGGCAATCGTGCTACTGCCCGGCATGGTTCCCTCCCGGTGGACCATCTGACGTGATGCCACAAGAGTGACCGGCCGGCACGCCGGCACGGGCCGATCCCGGCAACTTTGGCAGCAAGTAGCGCCCCTGCCGAGGCATCTCAGTGTGGTAGGCATCGTAATCGAGCAATAATCTGCCAACGTGGACGACGTGGACCGGTCAATACTCGCCGTGCTCGAGAAGCACGGCCGGATCAGCAACGCCGAACTCGCCGCCCAGGTTGGCCTGTCGCCATCGCCGTGCCTGAGGCGCGTGCGCAGGCTGGAAGAGTCCGGGGTGATCCGCGGCTACCGGACGCTGATCGATCCCGCCGCAATCGGCCACGGCCTGCTGGTGTTCGCCGGTGTCCGGCTGGTGCGGCACGCCCGCGCGGATGTGGTCGCGTTCGAGCGCGCGGTCATCCGGCTGCCCGAAGTGGTTCACACCCACCACGTCACCGGCAACTACGACTACCTCCTCCAGGTCGAAGTCGCCGACCTGGCCGCCTACGAGGACTTCCACGCCAACCGGCTGGCCAGCCTGCCCGGCGTGGCCATGGTGACCAGCTACGTCACCATGAAGACGCTCTCCGCCGACACGGCGCGACCGGCTGG
>JBEKGC010000167.1:0-12939 GCA_050013055.1 Streptosporangiaceae bacterium | reverse complement strand
GCCCGCCCGGCATCGAAACCGGCGCCATCATCGTCCGCCGGGAACTGCCCGACGGCCGGGTGTGGGGGAGCACGTCGGTCAGCCTGGTGGCCCTGGCCGCGGATGGCCGGCTGCGCTATGACTTCCAGCCCGTCCCCGCCGACCCCGCGACCTGGTACCCCGTTGATCTGACCTAGCCGGCTCACCCCAGGTGCGGCGGCAGGCCCAAGGCGGGGAAGATCCGCTCCGTGTCCAGGAAGTACGTCATGCGGCTGATCCGGCCGCCCGACACCTCGTGCACCTGAAGCGCCCAGGGCGTGCGGCCGCCGTTCGGGTCCGGCTTGTACTGGGCCAGCGCCGTGACCCCGTTGACCTGGCCCGCGGGCAGCAGAATCGAGTCGCGGCACAGGCTTGGCGTCGGCTCGAGCATCCAGCGGCAGACGTTCTGGGCGCCCCTGATCCACATCGCGAACGGCGGCATCGTCATCAGCGCGTCCTGGTGCAGCAGCGTGACCAGCTGATCCACGTCGTAACGCTGGAAGGCGTCCACGTACCTGGCCAGCAGGTCCGCCTGGTCCGCGTCCACCGTGCAGGGCCGCTGCTCCTCGGGCAGCGCGGCCAGGGTGGCCCGGGCCCGCTGCAGCGCGCTGTTGACGGCGGCCACGCTGGTCCCCAGGGTGCCGGCGGCCTCGGCGGCCGGCATCCGCAGCACCTCGCACAGGATCAGCGTGGCCCGCTGCCTGGGCGGCAGGTGCTGCAGCGCGGTCACGAACGCTAGCCTGATCGTGTCGCGCGCCACCGCGATCTCGGCCGGGTCGCCGTGCTCGGGCACCACCCTGGAGTCCGCGATCGGGGAGATCCAGATGTCGTCCGGGTGGCAGTCCCCGAGCAGCGCCTCGACCGGCGGAGAGGCCGGCCCCAGGTCGATGGGCAGCGCCCGGCGCTGACGGCCGCGCAGCATGTCCAGGCAGATGTTGGTGGCGATCCGGTACAGCCAGGACCGCAGGCTCGAGCGTCCCTCGAACCCGTCCGCCGCGCGCCAGGCGCGCAGCATGGTCTCCTGCACCGCGTCGTCGGCTTCGAAGCCCGATCCCAGCATGCGGTAGCAGAAGCCGGTCAGCTCCCGGCGGTACTGCTCAAGCGTGTCCGTGGTCAACTCGACGGGTGCGGTCATCGTCATAGTCCCCCACCCTATGTCGGCCCCCCGACATTTTTCCTGGCCAATTCGGCCGGTATCGCACAGGCCGGCTCCCTGCCCCTATCCTGCCCCTGTGAGCGAGCCCCACGGCGCAATGCCGTCCGACCTGCTGGCGGACGCGGTAGAGGAGTTGTACGAGGCCGACCCGGACAGCTTCACCGGGCGCCGCCAGGAACTCGTGACCAGTGCCCGCGAGGCGGGCCAGGCGGCCGTGGCCAAGCAGATCGCCGGGCTGCGCAAGCCGACCCGGTCGGCCTGGGTGGTCAATCGCCTGGTCCGCGCCGACCCGCGGGTCGCGTCCCGGCTGGCGGCGCTGGCCGCCGAGCTCCGCGACGAGCCGTCCATGGACGGCACCAGGATCCGCGAGCTGACCGCGGCCCGCGGCCGCCTGGTCGACGAGCTCACCCGGCAGGCGCTGCAGGTGTCTGACCTGCCCGCACCGCCCGCGGCGCTGCGGGAAGAGGTGACCGCCACCCTCGACGCCGCGATCGCCGACCCGGCGGTGGCCGCGAACCTGGGCACCCTGGTGCGCGCCGCCCACTGGGCCGGCTTCGGGCTGGCCCCAGGGGCCCCAGGAGCCCCGGTCTCAGACGGGGCCGCACCCTCGCCCACGCCGGAACGCACCTCCGCTCCGGCGAAAAGTGCCAGGCCCGCTCCGGCGGCAGGCCAACCCGGGCCGGCTGAGGCCGCGGCCGAGCGTGACCGTCGCCGTCAGGAGAAGATCCAGCTGGCCGAACGGGCCGTGGCTGAAGCCGGTCAGGCCGCCGATTCCGCCAACGAGGCGGAGCAGGACCTGGAGGAGACGGTCCGCCGGCTGGAAGCCGAGCTCGCTGACGCCCGTCAGCAGCTCGCCGAGGCCAGGCGGCAGTCCTACCGGGCCGAGTCCAGGCAGCGCCGGGCGAACGCCGAACTCGGCCGGCTCCGCGAGTAAACCTTCCCGGTCAGCCAGCGCCTCTTAACCCACGTGATAGTGCTGAGCCGGTGTAATGGTGGGCCAGGAATCGAGGGGTCGGTGGAGGTGTCGCCCGTGCAGGGTTATCCGTCTGAGCCGGACGGGTTCCGTGACTTCGTCGAGGCGCGATCGACCGCGTTGCTGCGGTCGGGCTGGTTGCTGACAGGTGACTGGCCGAGCGCCGAGGATCTCGTGCAGACCGCGCTGGCGGCGGCCTGGCCCCGGTGGGACAGCCTGATCCGGCAGGATGCGCCCGAACTGTACGTCAGGAAGATCATGGTGAACACGTACTTGCGGTGGCGCCGGCGGCGCTGGAACGGCGAGGTGGCCACCGGGCGGCTGCCCGAGCGGCAGGCCTACGGCGACGTGTTCGCTCAGGTCGATGCGCGGCAGGCGCTGATCGCGGCGCTTGACCGGTTGCCGGCCAGGCAGCGCGCGGTGGTGGTGCTGCGCTACTTCGCCGACCAGACCGAGTCGCAGACCGCGGCGGCGATGGGCTGCTCGGTGGGCACGGTGAAAGCTCACGCGTCCAAGGCGCTGGCCCGGCTCAGGGACGCGCCGGGGCTGGCCGAGCTGCTGGCCGGAGGTGTGGCGTCGTGAACACGGAGGAACAGCAGCTCGCGGAGATGCTGCGCCGCGTCGCCCCCGAGCCGCCCCGCCGGGTAACGGTGGAAGATGTCGCGTTCCGGCTGGCTGACCAGGCCGCCGGGTCCGGGCGCCGTCACCGCGAACCCCGCGCCGGGCGTGGCGGCTGGGGCCGTCGCTGGGCGCCGGCCCTGGCCGCGGCCAGCGTGATCGCGGTGGCAGGCGCCAGCGCAGGCGTCGCGACCGTGGTGACCTCACACCGCGGTCCGGCCTCGTCGGCCGGCCCGGCGTCACCCCCGGCGCACGCCTCGTCCCCGGCCCCGTCGCAGCGGCCGACGTCGCAGGGCCCGGGTTCGCCGCCCGAGCGAGTCGCCAACGGTATGTGGGGCGCCGAGCTGATCACCCGCGACGCGTTCAACCAGGACTCGCTGACCAGCGGCGACGGCTCGCTGTACGCGATCACCCCGGGCGAGGCGGGTGACCCGGGTAACCCGAGCTACCTGGTGCGGATCAATCCGGCGAACGGCGAGGCCGTGAACCAGGCGGCTGTCCCCTCGATCGCGAACCCGCCCGTCGTCACGGGGAACACCGTGTGGGTGATCGCGTCGTACGCCGGCCCGAGCGTGGTGCTGCGCGGCTACAACGGCAGGTCCCTGGCCCAGGTGGCGTCGGTCACCGTGCCGGTCAGCGGCCAGGTGTCCACCACGGCCAGCGGGGTCCTCGCCACCGGTTCCGGCGGCTATCTGTACGTGGCCGCGGGCCGCAGCGTGGCGGTGGTCAATCCGGGCACCCACCAGGTGGTCAAGCAGATCAGCGTGGCCGCGGGTCCGGTGAGCTCGCTAGCCGTCGCGCCCGACGGGAGCAAGCTCTACGTCAGCACCGGCTCCTTCCAGTTGCTGACCTTCAACCCGGCCACCGGCGCTCAGCTTGGGTCCTCGGCCATCACCGATCTCACCACGACGGCGGGCAACTTGGTCGCCACCTCCGGCGGCGTCTGGGGCACCACCGGAGTGGGCATGACCGAGTCGGCCTGGTTCGCCCCCGACGGGAACCTGGCCCGGATGACAAGGATCGGCGCCGGGGCCGGGGCCGGCCTGAGTTCGGTTCCCACCTCCACCGGCGGCATTGTCTGGATCGGCGGCTCGCACACGATGGTGTGCGCGAGCCCGGCGACCGGACAGGTGCTCAAGGCCGTCACCATTCCCACCGACGGCGGCAGGGTGGAGTACTTCGGCAGCGTCACGATCACCGGCGGCCACGCTTACGCCTACTTCCTGGATCAGCGGGCCCAGCTGGCCGGCGTGGTCAGGCTCGCCCCGCCGGCCGGCTGCTCAAGCTGGCGGACGTAACCCGAGATCCTCGCGCGAGCCGAACCCGGCCGGCTCGCGCGGCCTAACGGCCAGGTCCGTCCGTCACCCGTTCGCCGGGTGGCGGCGGACCTGGCGGCGTTCCTTCGCCGAACGGCCGGCCGCCCAGTTCCTCGCGCCCGTGCGGGTGGAGCCAGCCGGACAGGTCGGGTCCGGCCGGGACGATCTGGGACGGGTTCACGCTGGTGTGCACCCGGTAGTAGTGCTGCTTGGTCTGCGCGAAGTCGATCGTGTCGCCGAAGCCGGGCGTCTGGTACAGGTCGCGGGCGTACGCCCAGAGCACGGGCATCTCGGTGAGCTTGTGCCTGTTGCACTTGAAGTGGCCGTGGTACACGGCGTCAAACCGGACCAGCGTGGGCCAGAGCCTGATGTCCGCTTCCGTGATCGTGTCACCCGCCAGGTAACGCCGGGTGGCGAGCCGCTCGGACAGCCAGTCGAGCCGGGCGAACAGCTGGCCGTAGGCCTGCTCGTAGGCCTCCTGCGTGGTCGCGAACCCGCACCGGTACACGCCGTTGTTCAGGTCCGCGTAGACGAGGTCGCTGATCTCCTCGATCTCGTCCCGCAGCTTCTCCGGGTACAGATCGGGCGCGCCCGGCCGGTGGAACGCCGTCCACTCGTGCTCCAGGTCCAGGGTGATCTGCCGGAAGTCGGCGGTCACCACCGCCCCCGAGGAGATCTCCACGATGGCCGGGACGGTGACCCCCCGGTCGTAACCGGGCACCGCCTTCTCGTAGGCCTGCCGCAGGAAACCGATGCCGAGCACCGGGTCGACCTTGTCTGGGTCCAGGTCGAACGTCCAGCTCCGCCAGTCATGTTCGGGCCCGCAGATGCCCATGGACAAGGCCGTCTCGAGCCCGAGCAGCCGCCGGACGATCATCGTGCGGTTCGCCCACGGACAGGCCCGCGCCACCACAAGCCGGTACCGGCCGGCCTCCGCCGGGAAGCTGCCGTCCCGCCCGTCGGCCGTAATCCGCCCGTCCAGGTACTTGGTATCGCGAACAAACTCTCCCGTATCGCCCACCATCCCGACGGTACCTCATGGCTCCCGTGGTCAAATCTCCCGATCGTGACAGAGGTGATCGTTATGATTGCAGACTGTGATTACACCGCGCGTTGTCATCGCGCTCTTCCTCCTTGTGCTGGCCGCGGTGGGCGCCAGCCAGGGCGTGAGCCAGGGCGTCAGCCGGGCAGCCACGGGGGCCGCGCCAGCCCCTTCGGGTCAGCTCGGCATCAAGCTGCTGCAGGTGCCCTCCAGCGAGGCCAATGATCCGCGGGCCCTGGAGTACATCATCGACCGGCTGGCCCCGGGCACGGTGATCCACCGGCGCTTCGAGGTCACGAACCCGGGCGCCGTGTCCCTGCACGTGACCGTCTACCCGGCCGCCGCCACGATCTCGAACGGCAGCTTCCAGTTTGACGCTGGCCACACCCAGAACAACATGACCACCTGGGTCTCGATCAGCCGTGGCACCCTGACGCTGGCCCCGCACACCAACGCCACGCTGGTGGCCACCGTCGCGGTGCCCCGCACCGCGCCCTCCGGCTCGCAGTACGGCGTCATCTGGGCCCAGGTGTCGAGCGGCGGCGCGGGGAACGTCACGCTGGTCAGCCGGGTCGGCATCCGCCTCTACCTGTCGATCGGCCCAGGCGGTGCCCCGCCTTCTGATTTCACCCTGGGCACCCCGGTCGCCAGCCGTGCCTCCGCCGGGGCTCCCGTCATCCGGGTGCCCGTCGACAATACGGGCGGCCTCGCTCTCGACGTCAAGAGCACGATCCGGCTGAGCGGCGGCCCGGGCGGCGTCACCGCAGGCCCGTTTGCCGCGTCGACGATCGTCACCCTCGCTCCTGGACAGGCCGCCCCGGCCACCTTCACGCTCAGCTCAAGCCTGCCGGACGGCCCCTGGCAGGCCACGTTTACCATGGTGAGCGGGCTGCTCGCCAAGACGGAAAAGGTCACCGTCGACTTCGGCGGCGCTACCAGTCGTCATGCGTTCCCGGTCGTGCCGGTCGCCGCGGCCGTCGTGGTGGTCATCCTGCTCGCGCTCGCGGCCTTGTTTCTCACCCGGTCGCGGCGCACCATGCGCGCCAGGACCAGCTAACCCGCGGTTTCACCGGATGCCGTCCCAGCGGGCGCGCTCGCCGCCCGCCGGGTCATCCACCGCGCTGACGGTGTCGGTCAGCAGGCCGGTGGTGCGGCGAGCGGTGTCATACGGCGGCCAGCCCGGGTCCCCGCCGGTGATGAAGCTCACCCAGACCCGGTGCACCTGGTCCGCGACGGCCCGCTCGGGCGCGTCGCCGAGCCGCGGACGCAGCTCCTCCAGGGAGGTGGTGCCGAACACGAACGGGATCTCGACGCCGTGGCACGCTCCGAGCCGGTGGTTGTCCCGCGGCTCCGGCCGGTCGAACCGGTACATCCAGGTGCCGGGAGTACCCGCGGCCGCCCGTGCCTCGGCCACCCGGATAGCCGGGACGCGGAAGAACCAGTCGCTGACCACGGCGGCCAGCAGGTCGCCCGGGCTGGCCTCTGGCCGGCTGGCGCGGTAGACGGCGAGGTCGTCCTCGGTCAGGCCGTACGCGCCCGCGACCGCCCCGAGCCCGGCCTCGTCGATCAGGTCGATGCTGGCCGCCGCGACCAGGAACAGCCGGGCCTCGTCGCGGTTCGATCCGATCAGCAGCGGGACGCCGCGGCCCCGGCCGGCCGCGAAAGCCGTGATCGGCGCCACGGGCAGCACCGAGCCGTCGACGACAGGCGCGAACGGCAGCAGGCTCAGCGCGAGCGATCCCCACCGGGCCGGATCGGGGTTGGTCTGCACCTCCACCACCAGGTCAGAGGCGGTCTGGACCAGCTTGTCCAGCGGAACGGCCTTGATCGCGCCCCGGTCCGCGGGCACGCCGAGCGCGGCCGCGAGGTGGCCGCCCACCATGGCGGCCTGGTCCTGGGTCAGGGTGTGGGCGCCGGCCCCGCTCTGCGCGATGGCCTGGGCGAACAGGCCTTCGGCCAGCGGCATCGAGAGCAGCGTCGTCACGCTCATGGCCCCGGCCGATTCACCCGCGACGGTGACGCGAGCCGGATCCCCGCCGAACGCGGCGATGTTGCCCTGCACCCACCGCAACGCCGCCAGCTGATCGAGCAGGCCGAGGTTGGCGATCCCGTCGTCCAGGGACAGGAAGCCCTCGGCGGCCAGCCGGTAGTTGATGGTCACGCAGACGATGCCGTCGCGAGCGAACGCCGCGCCGTTGTACTCGGCGACCGAGGACGAGCCGTTCATGAACGAGCCGCCGTGGATCCAGACGAGCACGGGAAGCCCGCTGGCGCCGGGGTCGGGGGTCCACACGTTGAGGTTCAGGCAGTCCTCGCCGGGGATCACCACCTCAGGGAACAACGGTGTGTACTGCGGCGGGTAGTTGCCCTTGGGTACGGTAGGCCCGAACGCCGTCGCGTCACGTTCGCCCGCCCAGGGCTGGACGGACTGTGGTGCCCGCATCCGGTTCTGGCCGAACGGAGGAGCGGCGTAGGGAAGGCCGAGAAACGCGGCCGTCCCTGAGTCGGTCTTACCGCGGACGGCCCCGTCCTTAAGCTGGACCACTGGATGCTGCGACATCTCGCCCATGCGTTTCTCCATACCCTGGGTGTCTCACGATGACACCGGCACGATAGGTTAGGTTAGCCTAAGCTAAGCTGCTTGCGACCTGGCCGCGACGCGCCCCGACGAACACGAGGAAAGGGTAGATGACGAACCGAAGGACAGCGGATCCCGGGGCGGCCTGGCCCTTCATCGCCATGTCCTCAGGCGCGGCCTCGTGACGCGGTGGCGAGCCGCGCTCGCGGCCGCCGTCGCCTGCGGATCACTGGGGGCCGGGCTGCTCACGGGCTGCGGCTCATCGGGATCTAACTCGCCGAACGGGTCGATCACCGTGTACAGCGGCCAGCACGAGCAGACCGCCAACGGGCTGGCGGCCGCGTTCGAGAAGCAGACCGGGATCACCGTCAACATCCGCAGCGACGACGAAGGCACGCTCGCCGACCTGATCGCGCTGCAGGGGTCACACTCCCCGGCCGACGTCTTCTACACAGAGAACTCGCCGCCCCTTGAGTACCTGCAGGAAAAAGGCCTGCTGTCCCCGGTCAGCTCGAGCACGCTGGCCAGCGCCACGGCCAGGTACAACTCCCCGGCCGGTGACTGGGTGGGGGTGTCGGCGCGGGTCAGCGTGCTCATCTACGACCCGGCGCTGATCGCCAAAGACCAGCTGCCCACCGGCGTGCTGCAGCTGGCCGACCCGAAATACCAGGGCAAGCTCGCCCTCGCCGCCAGCGAGACCGACTTCCAGCCGATCGTCACCTCGGTGACGAAGACCTACGGCCAGGCGGCCGCGCTCAGCTGGCTGGAGGGCATCAAGTCCAACGCCGCGAGCCACAGCGTCCCGGACAACGAGACGCTGGTGAATGACGTAAACCGGGGTCAGGTCGCCTTCGGCCTCATCAACGAGTACTACTGGTACCGGCTCAAGGCCGAGATCGGCGCGTCGGCGATGCACTCGCAGATCACCTACTTCGCCCCGCGTGACCCCGGCTACGTCATCGACGTCTCCGGCGCGGCCGTGCTGAAGTCGAGCAAGCACGCCGCCGCCGCGCAGAAGTTCCTCGCCTTCCTGGTCAGCCGGCCGGGCCAGGAGATTATCGGGCGGGCGTCCGGGAACGAACAGAGCTATGAGTACCCGCTTGGGTCCGGGGTGACCACGTCGGCGCCGGAGACGCCGTTCAGTCAGCTTCAGCCCAACGCGATCTCGATCGCCGACCTCGGCGATGGCTCAGCGGCGATCGCCCTGCTGCACCAGGCGGGCCTGCTGTGAGCCGCTGCCTGGCTGAGGCGAGTCGCTGATGGCCGCGGGGACGCTGGCCGGCGACCGCCGCGACGAGCGGGAGGAGCAGGCCGCGCTCGTCCGCGGACGCGCCCGCCGGCCGGCCCTGCTGCTCACGATCGGCTCACTGGTGGCCGCGGTCCTCGCGGTCCCGCTGGTGTTCCTGCTGATCGAGGCCCAGGGGGCCGGGGCCGCGCAGGTGTGGCACCTGATCTTCCGGTCGCTGACCGCCTCGCTGCTGTGGAACACGGTCCGGCTCACCGTCGTGGTCACCGCCGCCTGCGCGGTGATCGGAACCGCGGCCGCCTGGTGCGTGGAGCGGACCGACCTGCCGGGCCGCCGGGTGTGGGCCGTGCTCGTCGTGGTGCCGCTGGCCATCCCCGACTTCGTGGTGAGTTTCGGCTGGCACTCGCTGTGGAGCTGGGCGCACGGCTTCACCGGGGCGGTCCTGGTGCTGACCCTGGCCGTGTACCCGCTGGTGTACCTGCCGGTGGCGGCCAGCTTGCGCGGCGCGGACCCCGGGCAGGAAGAGGTGGCCAGGAGCCTGGGCTGCGGCCGCCTGCGCACCTTCGTCCGGATCACCCTCGGCCAGGCCAAGGGGGCCATCGGCGGCGGCTGCCTGCTGGTCGCGCTGGTCCTGCTGGCCGAGTACGGAGCGTTCGACATTCTCGGTTACCAGACCTTCACCACCGAGATCTTCAACGAGCTCAAGGGCTACAGCATCGCCACCTCCTGCGCGCTGTCCCTGGTCCTGGTGGTGCTGAGCCTGCTCGTGCTGGCCGGAGAAGGGGTGCTCAACGGCCGCACCGGCCGGGCCCAGGTCAGCCGGTCCGGCCCGATGACCCAGCGGGTCAACCCGCCCAAGCAGCTCGGCTGGACCCGCTGGCCCGCGCTGGCCCTGTTCGCCGCGCTGATCCTGCTCGCGCTTGGCGTTCCCGTCGGGGCGGCGGTGTACTGGATGGTGGACGGCCTGCCCGCCGGGCTGTCCGGCGGGTCCAACGTGTCGCTGCTCGACGCGGCCGGGTACACGGCCATCTACGGCGGAGCCGCGGCGGCGCTGGCCACCGTGCTGGCGTTTCCCGTGGCCCTGCTGGCCGTCCGGCATCGTGGCCGGGTCAGGCAGCTGCTCGAGCGGAGTACCTACCTGGTCCTGGGCATGCCCGGGGTGGTCATCGCCTTCGCCCTGTCCTACTTCACGGAACGCTACGCGGCGGGATTCGGCGACGGGACGTCGATGCTGCTCATCGTCTGCTACGCGATCATGTTCTTCCCGCTGGCGCTGGTCGGGGTCAAGGCCTCGCTGGCCCGGGCGCCGGCCGGCCTGGACGACGTGGCCAGGTCACTGGGCCAACCCCGGCTGGCGGTGCTGTTCCGGATCACCGTGCGGCTGGCCGGCCCCGGCCTGATAGCCGCGTTCTGCCTGGTGTTCCTGTCGGTGGTCACCGAGCTCACCGCCACGCTGCTGCTGATCCCGACCGGGGCGCAGACGCTGGCCACGCAGTTCTGGGCCTATGAGACCAACCTGTCCTACAGTCAGGCCGCGCCGTTCGCGCTGGTCATGATCATCGTCGCGGCCGTGCCAAGCTATGTCCTGGGCCGGTTCTTCCAGCATCCGGCTCAAGCGCGAGGATGAGAGAATGCGGCAACTGGCGGTTACCGGCCTGCGGAAGGCCTTCGGCACCCACCCCGTCCTGACCGGAGCGGACCTGGAGGTACCGGCCGGATCACTGACGGCGATTCTCGGTCCGTCCGGCAGCGGGAAGACCACGTTGCTGCGGCTGATGGCCGGCTTCGACCGCGCCGACTCGGGCACGATCATGATCGGTGACGCCCTGGTCGACGGCCCCGGCGTGCACGTCCCGCCGGAACGGCGCCGGATCGGTTACGTCCCGCAGGAAGGCAGCTTGTTCCCGCACCTGACCATCGCGGCCAATGTCGGGTTCGGGCTCCCCGCCAGGGAACGCCGCGGCGGCAAGGTCGCCGAGCTGCTGGAGACGGTGGGCCTGGGCGGGCTGGGCAAGCGTTATCCCCACCAGCTGTCCGGCGGCCAGCAGCAGCGGGTCGCGCTGGCCCGGGCGCTGGCGATCGAGCCGGCCGTGGTCCTGCTCGACGAGCCGTTCGCCTCGCTCGACGCGCACCTGCGGGCTAGCGTCCGAGCCGATGTCCAGGAGATCTTCCACCGGGCCGGCACCACGGCCGTGCTGGTCACCCACGACCAGGACGAAGCGCTGTCGGTCGCCGACCGGGTGGCGGCCCTGCGGGACGGGAAGATCGCGCAGTGCGCGACACCGGAAGATCTCTACTGCCGGCCCGCCGACCCCGAGCTGGCCCGTTTCATCGGGGAAGCGAACCTGGTCGAGGGCATCCTCGACCACGGCATGGTCAAGACGCTCCTCGGCAACCTCCCGCTCGACCCGGCCGCACCCGTGTCAGGTCATGCGGGCCAGGTGACGGTCCTGATCCGGCCGGAACAGATCAATATCGAGCCGAACGATGACGGGCTATCCGGCCAGGTGTCGGCCTGCGGCTATCACGGCCATGACGCGGTCCTGACCGTCCAGCCCGTGAACGAGGTCGACGGTCCGGAGATCGTGGTGCGGCTGGCCGGCGGTTCTCAGCTGCCGGCGGGCTCGCCGGTGACGCTGCGCGCCCGCGGCCCGGTCTTCGCCTGGCCCAGGGACTGACCATTTTTCCCGCGCCCGGTTGCCGCGGCCGGTGGTACCTGGGAGGCTTACCGCTGTTATGTGACGGCTAGGTCATCGGGGGTTGCTATGGTGTCGCGGGCTCGCCTGACGGTTCGCGTGACCAGCCTGCTGACCGGCTTGGTGCTGACCGTCCTGGCCTTCACCGTGCCCCCGGCGGCGAGCGCCGGGGCCGCCGTCGCCACCCCGGCCGCCTCCGTCCCGGTCGCCTCTGTCCCGGCCGGGCCGGCCGGCGTCGCCGCGAAGGCGGCCGCGGTGGAGAACGCGGCCACCGGCCAGCTGCTGTGGAGCCGCGCGGAGAACACAGAACGCCCGATGGCCAGCATCACCAAGGTGATGACCGCCTTCGTGGTGATCAGCGAGGGTCATCTGGACCGTAGGATCACCATCCCGTCCGCTGTGGTCGCGTACGTGCGCAAGTACGACGCCAGCAACGCCGGCTTGCGGCCGGGGGATACGCTGACCGCCCGCCAGCTGCTCTACGCGCTGCTGCTTCCGTCCGGTGCCGATGCTGCCTACGCCCTGGCGGGGGCCTACGGCCCGGGCACCGGGAGGTTCATCGCGAAGATGAACGCCGTCGCCCGGCTCCTGCGTATGACCCGGACGCACTTCAGCACCTTCGACGGGCTGCCCTGGCCGACCCCGTACTCGAACTACTCCACCGCCGCGAACCTGCTCACCCTGGGCCGGGTCGCGATGAGGTCCCCGGTCTTCCGCGCCGTCGTGGACCAGCGCAGCTACCGGATCGGCGCCGGATCGGGGCACCACGCCTACCTGTGGCGGAACCTCAACCCGCTGCTCGGCCACTATCCGGGCGTGACCGGCATCAAGCCCGGTTACACCGAGGCCGCCGGGCAGTGCCTGCTGTTTGAGGCCACCAGGAACGGCTACTCGGTCATCGGCGTCACGCTCGACAGCCCCGGGACCATCACCGCCGCCAACTCCTCCGACGCCACCCGCATCCTGAACTGGGCCTTCACGGCCGGCGCCCGGCACCGGTAGCCCCGTCGCCCGGCCCGCCCCGCCGGGGGGACGCCGGCCGCGCCGGCCGGCGGGTCGTCCCCTAAGGTCATGGTCATGGCCGAGTTCTTCACCTACGCCGTGGACCGACGGCTCGCCCCGTTCTGGCTTCCTTTCGGCCTGCATCCGGGCCGGGACGGCGTCACCCTCACCGACGACGGGACCTTCCTGGCCAGATTCGGATTTATCCGGCTGGAAACGCCGCTCGCCAACATCAGCGAGGCGCATGTCACCCGCGACTACCGCTGGTGGACCTCCGCAGGCGTGCGGCTGTCA
>JBEKGC010000166.1:0-17749 GCA_050013055.1 Streptosporangiaceae bacterium | reverse complement strand
ATGTCCCTGCTGAGCAGGGGCACGAGCATGCCGCCGAATTCTTCGGCGGGCAGGGACCGGGCGGGCAGGTTCAGGTGCCGGCCGATGGCCTCGGCGATCTCGCGGACGGGCACGCCTTCGTCGCCGACGGCGTTGAGCACTGCGCCGGCCGGAGCCTGCTCGATGGCCAGCCGGTACAGGCTCGCGGCGTCCTTCACATGGACGGCGGGCCAGCGGCTGGTCCCGTCGCCGATGTAGCCGGATACGCCCTTGGCCCGGGCCGCGGCGATGAGCTGGGGGATGAAGCCGTGCCGTTCTCCCTGGCCGTGCACCGAGCGGGGCAGCATGACCAGGCAGGAGCGAACGCCCCTGGCTGCGGCCGCGAGGGCGGCCTGCATGTTGGTGATGCGGGCCGCGATGGGCCCGGCGGCGATGAGCTCGTCGCGTTCGGTCGCGGGCCGGCCGGGGGTCACGAGCGTTGCGCCGGAGACCACCAGGGGCTGGCCGGAGCCGGCGAGCCCGGCGGCGAGCGTCTCGATGGCCGCGGCATCGGTCCGCGTCGCGGCCTCGCTCACGCTGGGCACGACGAAGGCGAGGTGGATGACGCCGTCGCTGTCGAGGGCGCCGGCGCGCAGCACGGCGGTGTCGGTCAGGTCGCCGCGCAGCACCTCGGCGCCCAGGCCGGCGACTGCCTGGGCGGAGGCGTCCGAGCGGGCTAGCCCGAGGACCTGGTGGCCGGCCCGGATGAGTTCGGGGATGACGGCCGAGCCGATCCAGCCCGAAGCGCCGGTGACGAAGATGCGCATGGAAGGTCCTCCTTGGTTGTGCTGCCGGTGAACAGGATGTGCGGCGCGGGCGCCGCGGCCGGAACGATGCGATCCAGTCGCATTGACTCTACCATGGCGATGCGACTAAGTCGCATCGATTCCTCGAGTGATGCGATCCGATCGCATCGCTTAGGATGTGACAGTGAGCAGATGGGCACCGAATGCGCGTGAGCGGCTGGAAAACGCCGCACTTGACCTGTTCCTTCAGAACGGCTACGAGGAGACGACCGTCACGCAGATCACAGACCGCGCGGGCATGAACCGCGCCACGTTCTTCCGGCACTTCGCGGATAAGCGCGAGGTCCTCTTTGGCGGGGAAGACGTGCTGGCCGGGCTGTTTGCCGACGCCATCCGGGCCGCGCCCCCGGCGGCGACGCTCACCGGATGCCTGCAGGCGGCGCTCGCGGCGGCCGGGGTCGCGATGACCCCGCAGCTGCGGCCCGCAGCCGCCCGGCGCAGACTGGTGGTCGCGGCGAACAGCGAGCTGCAGGAGCGTGGACTGCTCAAGCACGCCCGGATCACCCAGTCGGTCACCGCTGCCCTGCGCGAGCGAGGCACCGACGAACTTACCGCACGGCTGGGAGCGGAGACGGGCATGCTCGCTTTCAGCGTCGCGTTTGAGCGCTGGATGAAGGCGGACGATGACGAACCGTTCGCGCCCTTCGCCGATGCGGCCCTGAGTGACCTGCAGGCGCGTGCCGCCGAGCTCGTCCTCCCGTCCCGCCTGTCAGCTTGACGCGGACTGCGGGGAGCAGGGAAGCCCGCGTCTGTGCGCCGTCGGGGAGCGGCGGCAACTGTTATTGCTGGCCTGGCGGATGAGGCGCCAGCTCCGGGTGGCGGAGTTCGAGCTGACCGCCGCCGTTCAGGAAGACACCGAACGTCATGAGGTTGGCGTCCGCCGTGATCTGGGCGGTGACCTCATACTGGATCCACGCGCTGGTTCCCGTGGCGGAGGCGATGTGGTTGGCCGGGTCTTCCCTGGGATCTGCGCTGGCTGCCCGGGGTGGCGTGGACCGGACTTGGCTGGTGACGCGGAGTACCAGCCCGGCGCGGCCGTCCGCCTGGTCGGTGCGCAGTTCGCCGCGGAAGGTGACGATGCGGCCGCGGTAGTCGTCGGGTTCGATTTCCTGGGCGAGGAAGGCGAATCCGGCCGGCTCGGGGACGGCCGCGGCCAGGATTGCCCGCCCGTCCTCGGCGGCACAGGAATAGTCGAGCCCGGTGCCCTGGCGCAGGAAGGTGCCGCCCAGCTGCCAGTGGTCCAGGCCGTCGGTGAACGTCATGTTGCGGGGCTCGAACCGCCGGTGCAAGCCCCTGGTGAATGTCTGCTCGCTGCGGAACTGACTGAGCAGGTCGGGGCCGGTGACGGGTCTGGCGAGCCGGTCCATGACCGGGTCGTCGGCGGCCAGCGGCGCGCCGGTGATGACGGCGCGGTCCAGGTCCTCGGCCGACGGCAGGTGGCCGGCCGCGGCCGGGTGCAGGTTCTCGGGCCAGTCGCCGAGCAGGGTCAGCGGGGCGCGGCGCCGCTGGGCTCGGCAGACGTTGGCCACGATGCCGCCCAGCCAGCCGGCCAACCGGTCGGGGTCGCGCAGCCGGTCCAGCGCGAGGAACGCCTGCAGGAACGCGTCCTGCACGGCGTCGTCGGCGTCGTCGGGCTGCGGGCACAGCCGGGCCGCGCGGGCGCGGGCCATCGGCAGGTGCCGCTCGACCAGCAGCCGGAACGCGGCCGGGTCGCCGTCGCGGGCCAGCCGGACCAGGTCGCCGTCACCGATGTCCATGCCTGGCTTTACTCCGGGGTTCCCGGCGGCGCCGGGGACAGTTCCGCGCCGCGCAGCTCAATGCGGCCGCGGCCGGCCATCCAGATGCCGAACCGGATGACGGTGGCCTCGCCGGGGACGGGCACCGTGACCTCATGCCAGGTCCAGTCGCTGCTGCCCGGGGTGGTTGGGCTGCTGCCGTGGTCGAGCAGGGGCCGACTAATCGGCCCGTCCGGCGGCCCGGTCACGGCCAGGTGCAGCCCGGCCTGGCCGGCCAGGCCGGTGGCGCGCAGCTGCCCGCGGAAGGTGACCGTGCGGCCACGGTAGTCGTCGGCGTAGATGGCCTGGACGAGGACGGCGGAGCCGGCGGGTTCCGGGACCGTGGCGGCCAAGACCGCGGACTGGTCCGCGGCGGTGCAGGAGTAGTCCGGCCCGGCCGGCTGGCCGTCACCGGAGAAGCTGCCAGCCAGTTCCCAGTAGTCCAGGCCGCCGGTGAACGCCATGTTCCGCGACTCGAAACGCCGTGGTTGCCCGGGACCTCCAGGCGGCCGGGCGTCCGCCAGAGGCAGGAACGGCGCCAGCATGTCCTCGCTCTCTACCGAAACCGCGAGCCGGTCCATTACCTTGTCGGCCACCCGGACCGGCGCCCCGGCCAAGGCGGCCAGCGCCAGGCCGTACTCGGCGCTGACCGTGACCGGCCGGGTTCCCGTGGCCGTGGCCAGCCCGACGCGTGCCGTGACCGTGTCCCAGCGCAGCTCGGGCACATCGTCGCTGGCCGGCTCGATGTCCACGGCGCTGACCTCCGTCCCGGCCGTCCGCAGCAGCCGGACCGCTGTCTCCAGCAGGCCACTGGCCATCTCGGCGTCCGCGGCCGGCCGGCTCAGCTGGGCCACCCGGCCCAGCATCTCCTTGTGGCCGAAAACCCGCAGCCACAGCGGCACCCCCCGGTGACCCCCATCTTTGGTAGGCACGGTGTCGGGCCAGCACGATGAGACGCTGGTGCAGCCGCCAGTCGGGCACCTCACTCCCGTCCGGGGCCCGTGCGGCCCGGAGGCTTTGCCGCGCAAAAACGATGCGGACAGTCGTCACGGCGGTCCTCCGGCAGACGGCGAGACAGCGATTCGGCTCACACTCATTAGTGTCCGACGGCCCGCCACCGGTTACCCGCCTGCCGCCGCATCGAGTCAGGAATTACTGATCACGATGGCTGGGTGGTCACCCGGTGCGGCCCGGATGGGGGGAGATCTGCGTGCAGGCCCCGGACCTGCCCACGCCTATCGGGAAGACGGGGCATCCAGGTCGGCCGACCAAGCCGGGTCGGGCATGATGCTGATGTGGTCGCGCTTACTGACGGATTCCGTGCTCCGTTTGTCCGCTACTGGCTGTCGGGATTCTTGGCCAATTTCGGCGATGGCATCCGGCTGGCGGCGTTTCCGCTGCTCGCCGCGCAGGTCA
Source organism: Streptosporangiaceae bacterium (assembly GCA_050013055.1). GTDB lineage: Bacteria > Actinomycetota > Actinomycetes > Streptosporangiales > Streptosporangiaceae > Palsa-504. The sequence continues at coordinate 13,734 of JBEKGC010000166.1, read as the reverse complement.
CCCACGCGCCTGCTGCGGTCGCGGCCGTTACCGCGGTGCAGAGCCTGCCGTGGCTACTGCTCGGGGCCGGGCTGGGCGTGCTAGTCGACCGCACCGACCGGCGTCGGCTGATGGTGATCGTGGACGTGACGCGGGCGGTGATCCTCGCCGGTCTTGCGGTGGCGATCCTGGCCCACAGCGCGGGGCTGGCGCTGATTTATGTGACAGCGTTTGCCACCGGTGCCGGCGGCGCGCTGCGCAATACTGCCGAGGCGACCTGCGTGCCCCGGCTGGTGGAGTCAGCCGACCTGGACCGGGCCAACGCGCGGGTGATCGCGGGGAACATCGTGGGCACCGAGCTGGCCGGGCCAGCTGCGGGAGGCTGGCTGTTCGGCCTGGCCGCGGTCGTGCCATTCGCGGTGAACGCCGGGACGCTGGGGATCGCCGTGCTCTTGCTGCTGACGCTGCCCAGCGTGTTCGGGCCGGCGCCCGCGACGCCACGCCGGGACGCGGCACCGGCGCCAGCATCGGTGCGGCGCGACCTTCACGACGGTGCGGCCTGGCTGTGGCGGCACGCCGATATCCGGGACGTCACCATCGCGACCGGCGTCATCGCCGCCATGGATGCGGCCTGGTTCGCCGTGCTGGTCTTGTACGTGATCCAGGTCCTGCACCAGCGGCCCGGCAACTACGGGCTGCTGCTAGCCGTGGCCGCGCTCGGCGGCATCTGCGTTGGCGGCATCGGACCGCGGATAGCCAGGCGCTTCGGCCCATGGCGGTCGCTGCTGGCCGCCGGGGCGGTCATGGCAGCCACCCAGGCCGGGCTGGGGCTCACGGCCAATATCTTCGTCGCCGCCGTCATGCTGTTTGCCAGCAGCGCGGCCTGGGCGCTGTTCAACATGACCAGCGTCACCATGCGGCAGCGCCGGGTCCCCGACAGGATGCTCGGCCGGGTCACCAGCCTGTACGGAACCGTAGCCGGTGGCTCCGAGGCCCTGGGCGCCCTGGGCGGTGGCGCGCTCGCCGCCATCGCCGGGATCCGCGCCCCCATGCTCATCGGCGCCATCCCGATCGCCGCGACAATAATCCTGCTCGGATGGCGACATCGCGGCCAAGGCGCCCCAGCATCACCCGCGGATTAAGAGTCCGTGGCTGCTGGTCGCGGGTTATCCGCGGGACAGGGTCCTGCGGATCGTACACAATCCGGAGCTTTTCGCCGACCTTGGTGGAATCGCTTCTTCCTTGGTGGTCCGCGCCTGAGAACCCCGCGCATCGATGAAGGTCACCGTGACGTCCGTCCATTGCCTGACGCCGCCGAAAGGCTCGATGTCCTCGATTTGCTGCGTGACAGCAATCGGCTCACAACAGAAGGCCGCAGCCCCGCTCCGCCCTACTCAGAGGAGTACGGCACCGCTGCGTAGGCGCGTTGAGGACGGATACGGACGATGATCGTCAGGTAACTCGTCCGATGCGCGCTTCTACGCACCATGGTAGAGGCGGTCGATGCCGACGAGTTCGACGTCTGGCCGCACAGCGGACTCGCCGGTGAGACCGGATGTAAAGCCAGTCCGACTGAAGAGCATGAGTTTCGGCGGCTGATCGACACGGCGACCTGGCAGCAGACCGCGCAGGTGCTCAAGCCGCCGGAGTTGACCTAGGTCAACTGGTTCATTGGTCGCCTTGGCCTCGCCGATCGCGGAGATGCGGCCGACCGGGCTCGGATCGTCGGTGACGACGATGTCTAGCTGGTGGCCTTCCCGATGCTCGCGGCACGCGATCTCGGTAGGGCGGACAGTGCTAGGCACCCCGCCGAGCGATTCCTCATCGGCGTACCGAACGCACCACTGCCTCGCCAGGTCCTCAAAATGGGGGCTATAGATCTTCTCCGCCACGGATGCGGCGCTGCGCCGCCATACCCGGTCCGCGCGGCCGGCCACTAGCTCAGGCTCATACCGGGACGTGATGAGCTGGTGTAGCCGGACGATCGGCTCGGCGATCCGGAAGACGCTCCGCTTCCCGCGCAGCGCGTCCTCAAGATGCTCGATCAGCCCGATGTCCTGGAGCCCAGTGAGCAGATGAGCCAGGGCGCTGGACGGGCGCGCTAGAGCCGCGGCGATCTCAGAGCGCCGAGTCGCGCCCGCACTGATCGCAGCGAGCACTGAAGCATATGATGTCGGGTCGGTGATAGAAGGTTCCTCGCGCAGCAACAGGCCACCTTCGCGGAACATCGCGCTAGCCGGGCTAAGCAGCCGACGTTGCACCCACTGGTCGAACTCGCCCAGCGACCGCGGCCCGGCGCCGCCGCACATGTCCTTATAGGCGGGAGTTCCACCGACTAGGGCATTCAGCCGGAACGCGAGTTCGGGATGGTTGGCCGCGTCCCAGAACTCGGCAGCCTCGCGAAACCAGAACGGCCGCACAACCAGTTCCATCCGCGCTCGGCCGCGGAGGGGGGCACCGCCGCCGAGCAACTGAGTCATCGTCGTCACCGCGCTGCCGCACAAGATGAGCCTGGTCATGGTGTGCTGCTTGGCGTGACCCAGCGGCGTGAGTGCTTGCTGCAGGTAGGAAGGAAGTGCGGGCGTGGCCGCAACCAGGTACGGAAACTCGTCGATGATGACCGCCGTGGGCCGGTCTTCGCCGAGCCGTAGAAGCTCATCGAAGGCCTCCCGGTACCCGGCGAAGGCCACGGGCTGCCGCAGTCCGCGGTAAGCAGCATACGCAGAGCCGAGGTCGGCCAGATTCTGCGCTTCTGACTGCTGCGTCGCCCCGAACATGAATCCGCTAGTTTCCAGGGCCAGCAGCTCAAGCAGCAGCGTCTTGCCCTGGCGCCGTCGGCCGTAGACAAGCCCAAGCGCCGCCCCCCGTTCGTCCGAGGCCGCGAACTCCGACAGTTCCGCCCACTCCAGATCCCGGTCGAACAAAGGCGCCGGCTTCGCCGCCACAGCATCTCCCGAACAAGATTATAACTGAAACTATGATAGCTGAAACTATCATAGTTGCAGATGAATGTTGAGGGGAAATGATCTAACACTCGGCCAGCCGGAGGATCTGCCATGCCTCCTGCAGGGAGCATGTGCCCGGCTGACACCTGCCCGGCGGTGGACGGCGGCATCGTTTACGTCGCCAGCGATGACGGCAAGCTGTACGCCCTAGCCACTGCCAAGTAGCGTCGGCAGCACTGGCGTCCCTGGCCAGGGGAGTGATGGTCGTGAACGCATACGTCGCCGCTGCCCCTCATCAGGCGGACCAAGGATCGATCACCTCTATACCGGTCTCGAGGAAATCCTCGACGTTCCGCGTCGCGAGGGCTGCCCCATGAGCCCGGCAAATGGCTGCGATCTGGGCATCAAAGCCTTCGATCGGAAGGCCCAGGCGGGCACGCCGGACCATCACCGGGCCGAACCAAACGGCCGCCAGGGCATCAAATGGCTGAACGAGTTCACCGAACGCGGTGAAGAGATCCGTCGCGGCAGACAGCAGGCCTTCTCTCCGCCGCCCCTCCGGCAGGCGTTCGATGCCATGGCGGATCTCGGCGACGGTGACCGCCGAGGTGGTGAGCTCATCGGCGCGGCGCCCGCTAACCCACTGTCGTACCCGGGCATCGGGCTCTGGCCGCATCAACTCTGACACCACGTTGGTGTCAAGAATTATCATCGGCGAACTCGACTGGTCGCGGCGCGGCACCTCGCGGCGGCAGGTCAAGCTCAACTCCGCCGAGCTCACCGAAGCGGGCCATAATCGCCTGGGCCAAGTTAGGGCCTTTGTCCGGCTCCTGAACCGCATCAACAAGAATCGCGCGGACCTCAGCCTCCATGGACCTGCCGTGCCGTGCGGCCCGGATGCGGAGACGTTCCATAACCCGCTCATCGAGGTTCCTGATGCTCATCGCGGCCACGGCCATCACCCCTTCTTGCTATCAATGCTAGCGCAGAACCATCGTGGTGGCCTATGGACGGCGTTCGCCCCAGCCGAGGCCGGATCGCCCGAGCCAGCTGTGCCCTGGCGAGCCGCTGAGGTGCCTGGTGTGGCCTATGGCCCGCGGTAGTGTCGGCGTGGCTAACGCGCCGAGTTCGCGGGACGGTCGCGTACTAATTGTTAAAGCGGCACCCGGCCGCCCGATTGCATAATGCATTCAAGCTGACCAGCTCTCCGGATATCCCGGTTGCCGGTTATGCTATAGCGGTGACCTGGCCGCCAGAAACAGTTCTCGGGATGCTGGGCGAGAGCACGCGGGACGAATTAATTTCACTGGGCACGCCGCGCGAATACTCCATGGGAAGCAGTTTGTTCACGGAGGGCGACACATCGAATTACCTTGTTGCGCTGCGGTCCGGCTGGGTCAAGGTGGTCGCCACGACGGAGGAGGGCGGGGTGTCCCTGCTCGCGCTTGGCTCCCGCGGTGACCTGATCGGCGAGCAGGCAGCCCTCGAGGGCAAGCCACGCTCCGCGACGGTTGTCTGCGCCAGTGTGGTCGTGGCGTATGTCATCAAGCAGGAAAAGTTCATCCAGTTCCTGGCGAGCCACCCCGACGCGCACTTGGCCGTGACCCGGGCGCTGTCCATCAAATTGCGCTGGGCCACCCGCCGCCGGGTCGATTTCAGCGGGACGCCCGTACCTGTCCGGCTGGCCCGGATCGTAAGCGAACTGGCCCGCAAGAACAGCCGACCGACCACAGCAGGCACCGAACTCGGCTACGCCCTGACCCAGTCCGAGATCGCGGCGCTGGTAGGCGTCTCCGAACCGTCCGTTCAGCGGGCGCTGCGCACGCTGCGGCAGGACCGTGTGCTGACTACGGGATACCGCAGGATAATCATCCGGGACATGTCCGCGCTGAATAGGATCGCGGGCCTGGACTGGAGCGCCGGGTAAGAATCCATCAGGTGACGTGGTCCGGCGGCAAATGCCCGGCGCACAGTTCTACCGTGGACGATGACCCTCCAGGCATCCGCCGCGTGTGCATGGCGGTTGACGTAGAGAAATACGGTACGCGCAGCGTCGCGGAAATGGCCGCCGCGCGGGGGCAGCTGTCAGCGATGCTGGCTGGCTTGTGCAAATCCCCTGAATTCAGCGATCTGCTGCCGTGGCAGCAGAACATCGGCGACGGCGAAGTCGTCGTGCTCCCGGTCGGCATCGACGAGCCCCGGACACTGACGTTGCTGGTGAACTGGCTGACCCACGCGCTGAGCCAGGCCAACCGCGGATGGGCGGGGCCGCATGTGCGGCTCAGGGTGGCGGTGCACGAGGGAATCACGATGCTCGCCGACGGCGTCTTCGGCGGCCCCGCGGTAACGAAGGCCTGCCGACTGCTCGGCGCCCTGCCGCTGAGCGCTGCCCTCGCGAGCAGGCCCATGGTCGACCTGGCCGTGCTCTTCTCCGACCGCATCTACGCAGATCTCGGCGATTTCGGCCGGTACCTGACCTGGGACGCGGTCACCTCGGTCGAAATCTGCGATCCGGTAGCGAGGTCGCAGGAGGTCGGCTGGCTCCTGCTCAGCGGGCGCGAGGCAGCGGAGGGTCCGCGAGACGCCCCGGCCGTTTGGATTCGCTGACTTGTTCTATCCAAAAGCGATCAGCTGATGGTGTTTTCGGAGCCTGATGCCGATAGACATCGAAACAGTGCGGAAGATGATGCCGCCGCAGTACGGGTGCACGAGGGCTTGCCGGACTCAGCACAGGCTGGCAAGCAGGTGAGGAGACCGTGATGGGTACTAGGAGGACAAGCGCTCGTCGCGGCACGCCGGCGCGGCGCCGCCGTCCGACCCGGACCCGCGGACGGACGGGATACCGCCATCAGCCACCACGCCGCAGCCGGGGCCGGGCTTCCGGCCGGGCTTATGAGCGGTTTTCTGGTCGGCCTGCTGCGCGGCGGCCTAGGCGCCCTACTAGACGGCGGCCTGGTAACCGCGATTCCTACCGCCGGCCCCGCAGGCCGAACCCGGGCACCAGCAGGTCTTTGAAGACGGCCATCGTGGCCGGCGCCGCGGTGGTGGCAGTCGCGATCGTGGTCGCTGTTTTCGCGGGCGGCGGTTTTAGCGCGATCAAACGGGATCTCGCCAGTCACACCGCGGCTACCGCAGGAGGCGATGCGCCGAGCTCGGTCGCCGAGCAGATCGTCTACACCGCGCGCACCGCCAACGTCGCGGCGATCATTCTTCCGGCTAAGGTGCAGCAGCAACTGCAGCAAGCCGGGCACGACCACCAGACCGTCGAGCTCGACCAGGTCGGGTACACCGGCGAGGTTACCTCGTCGTATGTCGACATGACCCCCCGCACGGGCCCGTCGAGCACGGATCCCCCGCTCAGGGTCAACGGCCGGATCGGGCCAGCCATCGACGCGAAGATCTCGGCCATCCAGTCGGACGTCGACTCGCCGCTGACCAGCACCAGCGGCGGCCAGGCCCTGTTCGCCGGTCTCACTAAAATTACCTTCTCCGCCGTCCCCGTGACCATCATCAGCTCGGGCCTCGACCTGGCCAATCCGGACAACTTCCGGAAGCTGGACTGGTCCGTGCCCGCGGCAGTCGTGGTGGCAGACGTCAGGGACGCCGGTGAGCTGCCGGCCTTGCACGGCCCGGTGACGTTCACGCTCGTGCCGACTACCGGCGCGCAGCAGCAGCTCGACCAAGCCCAGAAGAACTACGTCCAGGCCATCTGGACCGCGCTGCTGAAAGCCGCGGGCGCGACGTCCGTCACCTTCACCTATGCCACCCCGGCAACGGCCGGCTCTGCTGCCCCGAGCGCGCCAGCGGTCACGATCCCGCCCTTGACCATTACACCGATCCCGCAGGTACCGGTGGGAAACAACAAGGTGACGTGCACGGTGCCGGACAGCTACTTCGTGTTCGGGGAGTCCGGGCTGATCAACTCCGCGGAGACCGCGCAGAGCCTGGCCCCGTGCGTCGACGCCGCCCTCGCCGCCCATGCCACCTTCGCTCTGGACGGCTTTGCCTCGTACGAGGGACCGCTCACCGCCGACGGCAAGCCCGAGCTCAACTATCCCGCCAACCAGAGGCTCAGCGTCGAGCGGGTCCAGACCATCACGGGTCTGCTCCTCCACCAGCTCCACGTGCCCCCGGACTCCATCACGCACGAAGCCGGGCACGGCAACGTGGACCAGCCCGATGCCAGCGACCCGCGCAGCGCCGCCAACCGGGTCGTGGTCATCACCTACACCGTCAACTGATCAACCGAACGAAAGAGGCGACGCCATGTCCATGGCGAGAGGCACCGTAGGCCACACCGGGCCGAACCACAACTGGGGGCCGGCCTTCACCCCGGGAGATGCCGTCACGGCGGGGATCCCCCGGAAGGAGTACGACCAGGCGTTCCAGTTCGCCCGTGCGACCGTCAGGGAACACCAGCAGCTCGGCACCCCACGCGAGCAGTGGGAGCCCACCCCGGTCGTGAACCACAAGCTGGCCGCCCCCTTCATCACGGACGGCGAGCAGGAGCTCTCAAGCCGGCTCGAGCGGGAGGTGGACCCGGCCCTCGGCAAGTGCCAGGACCTCCTCGGGAACGTCAAGGGATGCCTGGACGAACTCGCCGAGCGTGCCCGGCCGTTCTCGACGGCGGAGTCCGGCGCCAACTACTCCGCCTCGGAGGCGGTGACCTTGGTCGGCCAGCACGACGACACGATCGAGCACGACGAGAACGACGGCAAGCACCACCACCACCGCGCCAGCGTGCTGCTCAAGCGCCTCGCGACCTGGGCGCCGTGGCTGGAGGCGGTCGGGTTCCTCACCTTCGTCACCTACTACCTCAACGTGCCCTTGTTCGAACCGTGGGAGGACTGGCTCGGCTGGTCCTTCGCGGTGGTGGTCGTCCTGGTCATCATCCTCGGCCAGACCTGGCTGGTGCGACATGCCGCCGGGAGCCACAACCAAGCACGGGAGGACTACGCCAGCGGACGCTACCCCGAGGCAAGCCAGGGGTACCAGCACCGCAACCGGTACCTGTGCCTCACGGCCGTGACCGCCGCCGCCATCACCGCCGGCATGATCTGGCGCGGCACCGCCGCTCTCGGCAGCGCCAGCTTCGGCACGGCCGCGCTGATGGTCTTCGCCGCCGCCGTCACCGGCCTGCTCCTGCCGACCCTCGCCTACCTCGGCTTCGCCCTCGACGGTTCCAAGGTCTCTCGCGAACGCGACGGCCTCGCAGCAGACCTGGACGACGACCTGGACGCCTACCACGACACGATCAGCGACAGCCGCAGCGATCTGGACGAGTTCGCCGGGATCCGGGACGAGCTCAGGCACAAGACGTTCCCGGACATCTGCCAGACGACCCAGGAAGCGGTCGACGGCGTCTACGACCTCCACAGCACCGTGCGGCTCCTCATCGGCGGCCTGAAGGCCGACCCGCCGTCTCGGACGACCAAGACGATCGGTCAGGACGCAGCTGGCAACATCACCGGGTACATCGGGACCAGCATCCCGGCCACCAGCACCGTCAACCTCGGCCCGCTCTTCGACCGCCAGCACCACCTGGACGAACTCGAAGCGCAGCAAGCTGCCCTGCTCAGCCGGGTCGAGTCCCTACCGCAGCACCCATGGGGCAATTCCCGCACCTGACCGTGTGGGCATAGCTGCCTGGTAACCGTGGATCTCATCGGAGCCTGCATTCCCGGGCGGTCCCACCGGGAGCCAAGAGCGAGGCATTCCGCAAACCGCCCGGCTTGGGACCTTCGCCGGTCAGGGGTGACCTACGGCCCGGCCCGGCCCCCGCTGATGGGTGCCCATGCTGAAGCCGACACGGGTGAGCTCCCCCACGAGTCCACGGCCCCAACTGTGAAGGAGGGGTTGAGATGCCGATGGGTCAGGCTGGCCATCCAGCAGCTCAGCCCGGGAAGCGCACTACTTTACCGGCTTCCGCCTGGACACGGCGGCCGACATCACGATCGCCGGTCTGAGCATCCTGTTCGCCGTGTGGTTCCGGCACGGCTACCGGCAGCGGCACGCACGTGGCTGGGCCTTCTGGGGCTGGATTGTCCCCATCGTCAACCTCTGGTTCCCGTTCCAGATCATGGGCGACATCTGGCGGGCCGGACTGCCAGCTGAGCAACGCCGCGAGACCGCGGGTCAATATCGGTGAACGTCCCGTCCAGGACGGCGTAGGCGTGCCCGGCCCTCGCCGCGTCCCGGGGCGCCTTGCGCAGCCTCGGCGCCCGTGCGGCGAGCAGCGCGACCGTCTCCTCCACGTACCGCCGGGCAGTGGCCGTGCCGACCCCGAACCCGGCCGCGAGGCTGCAGCAGAGTTCGGGTCCTGGGTATGGCGACGCGCTCCGACCGCCATCACGCGTCCCGGCGGTCCAGCAGCGTCCAGGCGATGGCGTACACGATGGCGACGAACACGCACATCACGCCGAAGCCGGGCCAGGGCTGGAGAGTGTGGGCGGAGTGGTAGACGCTAGTGATCTGGGTTCCGGCCTGGGTCGGCCAGAACTCGGTGACCGGGTTCCGCCACGAGTCCGGCAACGCCTGGGCGATCAGGGGGAGGACGAGCACGACGGCCATCATGGCGGCGATGGCGGCGGCCGGGTGCCTGAGCCAGGCCCCCGCCGCGACGCTGAGCACCGCCAGGGCGGCCAGGTACAGCCCTCCTCCCACCACCGCCCGGGCTACCCCGGGGTCGCCGAGCGCCGCATGGGGGGCATGGCCGCTGATGATGGCCTGGCCCACAAAGAACGCCACGAAGGTCGTGACTTCGCCCACGACGAACGTCACCCCAGCGAAGACCAGCGACTTGGCGGCCAGTACCCGGCCTCGCTTCGGGACGGCGATCAGGCTGGTGCGGATCATCCCGGAGGAGTACTCGGAGCTGATGCAGAGCACCCCGAGCACGGCGATAGCCAGCTGCGCGATGGCCATCCCCGCCCCGCTGACCCCCGTCGGGTCCCAGCTCAGCTTTTGGGAGACGCTGAACCTGGCGTAGCTGTGCGCGGTGGCCGCGCTGATGACGGCCCCCAGGCCGACGCCGAGCACGACGGTCACGGTCAGCGCCCAGAAAGTCGACCGGACCGAACGGAGCTTGGTCCACTCCGAGCGCAGCACATCGCCGAAGGTGGCTGGACGGAAGGCCGCCCGGCGGTCCGGGCCGGCGAGGGCGGTCGCGGCGCCGGTCATCGGGTCGCCCCGGCCGCCTGGTACTCCACGCTGTCTCGGGTCAGTTCCATGAACGCCTCCTCCAGCGAGGCCCGGACGGGGATGAGCTCGGACAGGACGATGCCGTGGGCGGCGGCCAGCTTTCCCACCTCAGCGCTGTCCATCCCGGTGATCTCGATGACGTCGGGGCTCTCGGGGGCGGTCCCGGCCCGGACGGTGGCGCCGGCCTCGCGGCAGCGGGCGGCCAGCTCGGCTGCCTGGGGGCTGCGGACGTGGACCGACTGCTGGGAACTGGACCGCGTGAACTCGTCCACGCTGGTATCGGCGATCAGCCGGCCCTTGCCGATCACCAGCAGGTGATCGGCGGTCAGGGCCATCTCGCTCATCAGGTGGCTGGAGACCAGCACGGTGCGGCCCTCGGCGGCTTGCGCCCGCATGAGGGTCCGGACCCAGTGGATGCCGTCGGGGTCCAGGCCGTTCACCGGTTCGTCGAAGATGAGCACGGCCGGGTCCCCCAGCAGCGCGGAGGCGATGCCGAGCCGCTGGCTCATGCCCAGCGAGAAGCCCTTCGCCCGGCGCCTGGCCACGCCCTCCAGACCGACGATGCGGAGCACCTCCTCCACCCGGCTGCGGGGGATGCCGTTACTGCGGGCCAGGCACAGCAGGTGGTCGCGGGCCCGGCGGCCGCCGTGCAGCGCCTTGGCGTCGAGGAGGGCACCCACCTCGCGCATGGGCGCCGGCAGGTCGCGGTAGCTGCGGCCGCCGACGGTTACCGAGCCCTGCGTCGGCGCGTCGAGGCCCAGGATCATCCGCATGGTGGTGGTCTTCCCGGCGCCGTTCGGGCCGAGGAAGCCGGTGACCAGGCCGGGCCTGATTGAGAAGGAGAGGTCGTTGACGGCCGTGGTGGCGCCGTAGCGCTTGACCAGGCCGTGGGCTTCGATCATCGCTCTACGGCGAACGGGAGGGCCATGTCGCGGTAGGGCTCCCCGGTGTTCAGCGCGCTGGCGAGATAGGTGATGCGCAGGCCGAGGTCTGCGGGCGTGAGGGCAAGACGGTCACCCTCGTGCTCCTGCTTCGGCTCCTCCGCCCAAGCCTCCAGCGACCCGGCGGCGAGCTGCCAGTGCGCCACCTCGTCCCCCTCATCCGGAAGCGTGACGAACGCCTCCAGATGCGCTGGCTCGGATCGCAACGTCAGCTCGGGATAGTGCGGCGCGAGAGATTCCGCTTGCGCGGCCGGGACTGGCGCGCACCATTCGATCGGGCCATCGCCGTCCGCGTTCACCAGACCCCACCAGATGCACAACATCGCGCCTTCTCGCCCTTCGATCTTCGGAAGCGGGCGCTCGCGCAGGATCGCGATGAACTCCTTGCCGAACGCCCACATCTCCTGCTCCTCGACGTTGCGCTTGAGACAGAGCAGGCTCCGCTCGGGTATCTCGCGGGTGGCGACTTCGTACATGACGGACTTCTTTCCGCTCAGCCGGCTGACGAGGTGGTCGGCTAGGCCGCGCCGCGCGTCGTGGGCCGCTTCGGCGTGGCGCCAGTGCTCGGCGATGCGCGTCGCCGCATCGGCCGGATCGCACGCGAGCAGCTCCTTGATCGCCGCGAGCGGCACCTGCAACTGGCGCAGCATCACGACCAGGCGTGCCTCCTCAAGCTGGCCTGTGCCGTAGTAGCGATAGCCAGACGCCTGATCGACGCGCGCAGGCACCAGCACCCCGCGCTCGTCGTAGAGGCGCAGCGCCTTCAGCGATAGGCGGGACCGTCGTGCGAACTCTCCGATGCTGATCTCTTTCACGCTGGCTCCCTCGTCGCCGGGCCGATCCGGCCCGGCAAGATGAGTGTGCGGGCTCCCCCAAGGTGAGAGTCAAGACCGGCGCCCGCCAGCCATCTCCCGGTGGCGGACGGCGGTTCTGCAACGGCGGGAACGCTACGCGCCCAGCGACGTTCCTGGACGCTCAACGCACGCTCGGCGGGGGCGAGGCCGGCCTTCGGATGGGCCGGGACCTTCCGTCCTCGGGCGCGCCGGGTCAGCTCGCCAAGGCCACCCACGTACTGCAGCTACCTAACTAGATGTATTCTAGATATAACGGACGGTAATAATTCCGGCATCTTGTGAATTACAGCCATAATAGAACAAAGAATCGTACGATATTAGTTGAGGCCTGGGCGACCAGATCACACACTCGAGACGCAGATGGACTGATCTACGCCGACGAACTGTTGAGGAATCATGAAACGAGGACTAGGCGCCCCTCGAAGACCTCTACTCGTCTTCTCCATATTCACGGGCCTGATAATCATAACCCTTATAGCCTTTTGGCCTTTTGTGTTTGTAAGGCTCTCTAATGTTGATCACTTCTACGGAACAATCTCAGCTCTAGCAAGTTCGCTTGCTCTAGTTGGAGTGGCTATCTCTCTGCTTTATCAAGCACGTGCTGGACATACAGCTAGAGAACAAGTAATCCGATCACTACAACAACAACTGATAAGGATGGAAATGGATGATCCTACTCTGATGACTGCCATTGGGGCTCCATGGGATCTGCCGATTCCTGCCGAGAGCGCAAAAATTCGCGATCATCTATACATTCACATGTGGGCCACTACCTGGGCAGGGAATTATGTGCTTGGAGAGCTAAATGCAGGAGCCGTTAGAGGAATAGCGAGACTAGAACTATTCAATAGCAAGGCGGGACGGGCATACTGGGCTGCCGTCAGAGAAAGAGCGCTAAGTACAAATGAGGGTAGATATTTGCGATTTGCCCGCATTATCGATGAGGAATATCAAACGGTACTTGCAGATAAGGTTCCCGTGGCTGATCCCGTAAAAATTACCGGCTATGCCGACGATTCAATTACTCGTCGGAGATCAGGACTTCAGCGCTCTGCCCTTATAAGCGCAGTGTTGATAACTGGCGCAGTTGCGGGACGGAAATTTAGCCAAAGGCCCTATAAAGGGCGCTGACGACTCAAAAGCTTATTTTTACGTAACTAACGAACGCCATCCAGCGGCTAGAGCTAAATTGCACCATGGGACCAGGATCCTTCGAATCGCGAACAAATAGGGAGACTCCTACTGCGGCAACCTCCACGCAGTTGCTGTTAAAGGTACTTTTCGAGCTTTTTCGCCAATGTACGTTATCTCGTTCGATGCTCGGCTTCGCCTCTTTTGTAACATTAGTATCATTCATATCTACAGGCTAGTACAACCCCCATCGTCACGGCAGAATCTTCGAACTTCTAGTGTCATCAACCTTGGCGAAAGCATTGATGGACGGTGTTTCTTGATGACGCGTCCCCTCGTCGCAGATGCGCCGCTTGCCAGGGCGCTGGCGCCGGGCCAGCGGCACCGCGAGGCGCCGCGCGCCGCGCAGGGTTCATAGCCCACGTCCACCGTGTGACCGGCGTGAAAGATCGTCGTACCACTCGTCGGCGGAGCTACTACGCCTGTACGGGGGATCTCAAAAGCAAGCCGTGTCCGTCGGCTTACGGCAGTCGACCGAAGCCCTCGAGGTCGCCATTGCGTACGCCCGTGATGAACGCGCGCCATTCCTCGGGGGTGTAGCGGTGGACCGGGCCCCGACCGCGGTTCTTGGTGTCCCGGACCAGGATCATGCCGTCGCGGGCCTGGCCGACTTCGACGCAGCTA